>NZ_JBGCUS010000001.1:4052500-4352500 GCF_041415945.1 Ancylobacter sp. IITR112
GCCGTCGTCAGCCATGTGCGCGAGGCGCTGGCCCCGCTCGGCCGCGAGCGCGGGGTGGAGATCGCCTTCGAGCATCCGGACGAACCGGTGGTGGTGCGCGGCGATCGCGACGAGCTGATCCGGGTGTTCGAGAACCTCGTCGAGAACGCGCTGAAATATGGTGGCACTGGCGGGCGGGTGGAAATCGCGGTCCTGCGCGAGGGCACGGACGCGCTGGTATCGGTACGTGATTACGGCCCCGGAATCGCGCCGGAACATGTGCCTCGCCTCACCGAGAGGTTTTACCGCGTCGACACCGCCCACTCGCGCGAGCAGGGTGGAACCGGGCTCGGCTTGGCCATCGTCAAGCACATCGTCGCCCGCCATCGCGGCAAGATGGGCATTGAAAGCGTGCCGGGCGCGGGCTCGACATTTTCGGTGCGCCTGTCGACATCCCCGACGCCAAAGAGATAATGCAAGAATTTTCAGATAGTTGAACTGTCATCAAGGGTTCATTGAAGGGTCATAGAACCTTGGTGCCCGGGCGGTATGAGTCCCGAGTGAACTGTCCACCGCCCTTCGGCCAATCGGGCAGCCGCCCTCGTTCCGGCATGCTGCCATCTCCCGACCTAAGGAGAAGACCCTTGAAATTCACCCATCTGCTCGGCGCTGCTGCGCTGTCGTTCGGCGCCCTGGTTTCCGGCGCCGCCTTCGCCGCCGACATCAACGGTGCTGGCGCCTCCTTCCCCGCTCCGGTCTACCAGGCCTGGGCTGCGGCCTATAAGGAGAAGACGGGCACCGGCCTCAACTACCAGTCGATCGGTTCCGGCGGTGGTCAGAACCAGATCGTCAACCGCACCGTCGACTTCGGCGCCTCCGACGCGCCGATGAAGGACGACAAGCTCGAATCCGCCAACCTGCTGCAGTTCCCGACCGTGATCGGCTCGGTGGTCGCCATCGTCAACCTCGGCGAAGACCATGCCCTGACCCTGAATGGCGCCACCATCGCCGACATCTACCAGGGCAAGATCACCAAGTGGAACGACCCGAAGATCGCCGCCCTGAACAAGGGTGCGAAGCTCCCCGACCTCGCAATCGTCCCGGTCTATCGTTCGGACTCCTCGGGCACGTCCTTCGTGTTCACCTCCTACCTCGCCGCCACCAATGCCGATTGGAAGTCCAATGTCGGCGCCGCCACCTCGGTCCAGTGGCCGGTCGGCGCGGGCGCCAAGGGCAATGAAGGCGTTGCCGGCACCGTGAAGAACACCAAGGGCGCCATCGGCTACGTCGAGTTCATCTACGCCGCCGCCAACAAGCTCGCCACCACCGACCTCGTGAACAAGGCCGGCAAGGTCGTGAAGCCCGAGACCAAGACCTTCATGGAAGCGGCTGCGGCTGCCGACTGGAAGGGTGCGAAGAACTTCGCCGCCTCGATGATCGACACCGCCGGCGAAGGCGCCTGGCCGATCACCTCCGCCACCTACATCCTGCTGCCGAAGAACCCGACCAACGCCGCGCAGTCGGCCGAAGTCATCAAGTTCTTCGACTGGGCCTATGGTGCGGAAGGCGACGCCATCGCCGAGAAGCTGCACTACATCCCGCTGCCCGACTCGGTCGTCTCCGAGATCAAGAAGGCTTGGGCGAGCGACGTGAAGGTCGACGGCAAGCCCGTCTGGACCAACTGATCCTGACCCGCAAGGGGAAGAGGCGGCCCTCGGCCGCCTCTTCTCGTCTGCCCCCGGCGAGCGTTAATTCGCCGCGTCGACCCTGCTCCGTCACAGTATGCCGCCCCTCCGGCCGATCGCGGCTCGGGGTGACAAGGCGCTCCGAGGATCACACGACATGGATGCCACTCTCAGCGGAAGGCAGGCGGAGGCCGGCCTGATCGCGGCGCATAAGCCGACGGGCCGCGTAAGCGACCCGGTCTTCGTCGGCATTCTCTGGGCCAGCGGCATTCTCGTGCTGCTGCTGCTCGGCCTCATCATCGCGATGCTGTTCCATGGCGGCCTGCCGGCCCTGCGGGAATTCGGCATCTCCTTCCTCTGGTCGACCCAGTGGAACCCGGTGACCGAAGTGTTCGGCGCCGGCGTGATGGTGTTCGGCACCGTCTTCAGCGCCGTCATCGCCGTGATCATCGCCCTGCCGCTGTCCTTCGGCATCGCCTTCTTTCTGACCGAGATCGCCCCCGGCCCGCTGCGCCGGCCGATCGGCGTCGCGATCCAGCTTCTCGCCGCGATCCCGTCGATCATCTACGGCATGTGGGGCTTCTTCGTCATCGTGCCGCTGATGGCCGCCTATGTTCAGCCGCCGCTGATCGAATGGCTCGGCCCGCTGCCGGTGATCGGCGCGCTGTTCCAGGGCCCGCCCCTCGGCGCCGGCATGCTCACCGCCGGCCTGATCATGGCGATCATGATCCTGCCCTTCATCACCGCCATGTTCGTCGAGGTGCTGGAATCGGTGCCGCCGATGATCAAGGAATCCGCCTATGGCGTCGGCGCCACCACCTATGAGGTCTACCGCAACGTCTCGGTGCCCTATGGCCGCACCGCCATGGTCGGCGCGGTGATGCTCGGCCTCGGCCGCGCCCTGGGCGAGACGATGGCGGTGACCTTCGTCATCGGCAATGCCACGCGCATGTCCGCCTCGCTCTTCGCCCCCGGCGCCACCATCGCCTCCACCATCGCCAACGAGTTCCCCGAAGCCTCCATCGGCTCGTTGAAACTCCAGTCGCTGCTGGAACTGGGCTTCATCCTGTTCGTGATTTCGTTCATCGTGCTCGCGCTCTCGCGCCTGCTCGTCCGGTCCCGGCTCAAGGGCTGAGGGAGAGACACACATGGCATCCCTCGCCCGCCGCCGCGCCACCGACTACACCGTCAAGGCCATCAGCACCGGCTTCGCCGTGCTCTCGCTCATCCTGCTCGCCTGGATCCTGTGGACCCTGGTGGCGCGCGGCCTGCCCGCCATCGGGCCGCATGTCTTCACCAAGATCACCGCGCCGCCCGGTGCCGGTGGCGGCCTGCTCAACGCCATCATCGGCTCGCTGATCCAGATCGGCGTCGCGCTCATCATCGGCACTCCCATCGGCCTGATGTGCGGCACCTTCCTCGCCGAGAACGGCCGCGGAACCCAGGTCGCCAACGCGGTGCGCTTCGTCAATGACGTGCTGCTGTCGGCCCCGTCCATCCTCATCGGCCTGTTCGTCTACCAGCTCCTGGTCGTCCCCTTCGGCGGCTTCTCCGGCTGGGCGGGTGCTATCGCCCTGGCGATCATCATCATTCCGGTGGTGGTGCGCACGACGGAAGACATGCTGAACCTCGTCCCCATCGGCCTGCGCGAAGCCGCCTTCGCCCTCGGCGCCCCGCAGTGGAAGGTCGTCACCTTCGTCACCTGGCGCGCCGCCCGGGCGGGCATCGTCACCGGCATCCTGCTCGCCGTTGCCCGCGCCGCCGGCGAGACCGCGCCGCTGCTGTTCACCTCGCTCGGCAATAATGGCTGGTCGGTCAGCCTCGATGCGCCCATGGCCAGCCTGCCGATCGCGATCTATCAATATGCGGCCAGCCCCTTCGAGGACTGGGTTGCGCTGGCCTGGGCCGGCGCCCTGCTCATCACCGTCGGGGTGCTGACCCTGAACATCCTTTCCCGCCTCGTCCTGGCGAAGATGAAGTGAGACGGACCATGAACTTCGCACCTGAAACGTCGATCGACATCGCCTCCGCCGTCAACCGCGCCACCGCGCCGGCGGCCGAAGCCAAGCTCAAGGTCGAGAAGCTGAACTTCTTCTACGGCGACAACCACGCGCTGAAGAACATCAATTTCGAGATCCCGGAAAAGCGCGTCACCGCGATGATCGGGCCCTCGGGCTGCGGCAAGTCCACGCTGCTGCGCATCTTCAACCGCATGTACCAGCTCTATCCCGGCCAGCGCGCGGAAGGGAAGATCCTGTTCGACGGCGCGGACCTGCTGAGCAAGGATCTCGACTCCACCGTGGTGCGCTCGCGCATCGGCATGGTGTTCCAGAAGCCGACGCCCTTCCCGATGTCGATCTACGACAACATCGCCTTCGGCGTGCGCCTGCATGAGCGCCTCTCCAAGGCGCAGATGGACGAGCGTGTCGAGTGGTGCCTGCGCAAGGCGGCGATCTGGGAGGAGACCAAGGACCGGCTCCACACTTCCGCGCTCGGCATGTCCGGCGGCCAGCAGCAGCGCCTGTGCATCGCCCGCACCATCGCGGTGCGGCCGGAAGTGATCCTGCTCGACGAGCCCACCTCGGCGCTCGACCCGATCTCCACCTCGAAGATCGAAGATCTGATCGACGAGCTGAAGCAGGAATTCACCATCGTCATCGTCACCCACAACATGCAGCAGGCGGCGCGCTGCGCCGACATCACCTCGTTCTTCTATCTCGGCGAGCTGATCGAGGTCGCCGCGTCGAACGAGATTTTCACCAACCCGCGCGAAGCCCGCACCCGCGACTACATCACCGGCCGGTTCGGTTGAGCCCGCGACGAGAGAGGCCTGCCCCATGACCGAACATATCGTCTCGTCATTCGACACCGACCTCAAGGAACTCGGCCGCAGCGTCGTCGAGATGGGCGGACAGTCCGAGCGCCTCGTCGCCGATTCCGTGCAGGCGCTGGTCAAGCGCGACACGGAACTGGCGCAGAAGGTGATCGTGCTCGACGGTCCGGTCGACCTGCTGCAGCGCGAGATCGAGGAAAAGGCGGTGCTCATCATCGCCCGTCGCCAGCCGCTGGCCGGCGACCTGCGCGAGATCGTCGCGGCGATGCGCATCGCCAATGATCTCGAGCGCATTGGCGACCTCGCCAAGAACACCGGCAAGCGTGTGCTCGCCCTCACCGGCGAGTTCCACCCGCAGAAGCTGGTGCGCGGCGTGGAGCACATGTCCACCATCGTGCTCGAACAGCTCAAAGTGGTGCTCGACGCCTATGCCACCCGCGACGAGACGCGGGCGCTGGAAGTCTGGCAGCGCGACGGCGAGGTCGATGTGCTCTACACCTCGCTGTTCCGCGAACTCCTCACCTATATGATGGAGGATCCGCGCAACATCTCGCTGTGCACGCATCTGCTGTTCTGCGCCAAGAACATCGAGCGCATCGGCGACCACGCGACCAACATCGCCGAGACCATCCACTATCTTGTGACCGGCCAGCTTCTCACCGAGGAGCGTCCCAAGCAGGACACCAGCAGCCTGACCAGCGTCGCGTTCCCGGCCTGACGCCGGCGACCCGCGACCGCTCGGGAACGACATCATGCCCACCAACATACTGATCGTGGAGGATGAGGAGCCCCTCACCCTCCTGCTCCGCTACAATCTCGAATCCGAAGGCTATTCGGTCGATAATGTCGGGCGGGGCGACGAGGCGGAGACAAGGCTGCGCGAAAGCGTGCCGGACCTCCTCATCCTCGACTGGATGCTGCCCGGCCTCTCCGGCATCGAACTGTGCCGCCGCCTGCGCGCCCGGCCGGAAACCGAGCGGATGCCGATCCTCATGCTCACCGCCCGCGGCGAGGAGACCGAGCGCGTGCGCGGTCTCGCCACCGGTGCGGATGACTATGTGGTGAAGCCGTTCTCCGTCCCCGAGCTGGTGGCCCGGGTGCGGGCGCTGCTGCGCCGCGCCAAGCCGGAGCACATCTCCACCTTGCTGCGGGCCGGCGACATCGAGCTCGACCGCGAGACCAAGCGCGTGCACCGCGCCGGGCGGGAACTGCATCTCGGCCCGACGGAATTCCGCCTGCTGGAATTTCTCATGCAGTCGCCCGGCCGGGTCTATTCGCGCGAGCAGTTGCTCGACGGCGTGTGGGGGCAGGACGTTTATATCGACGAGCGTACGGTCGATGTGCATGTCGGCCGGCTGCGCAAGGCGCTCAACCGTCCGCGCCAGCCGGACCCGATCCGCACCGTGCGCGGCTCCGGCTATTCCTTCAACGAGATGTTCGCCCGCGCGCACTGAGCGCGGGCGAGCCGCCGGCCGGTCACCGCCCGCCGCCTCAGGCTGTGCGTGCCGGCGCGGCGCGGTAGTGCGCCTCGATTTCCAGCAGGCGCTGCTTGCGCCACAGCCCGCCGCCATAGCCGGTGAGGGCGCCGTCAGTACCGAGCACACGGTGGCAGGGGATGATGAGCGCGAGCTGGTTGGCGCCGTTCGCCCGCGCCACGGCGCGGATGGCGGAGGGCGCGCCGATCCGGCGGGCGATGTCGGCATAGCTCGCCGTCGCGCCGGCCGGTATGCGCCGCAGTTCCGCCCAGACGGCGCGGGTGAAGGCGCTGCCGTCGAGCGCGACAGGCGTGGCAAACTCCGCCGACCGGCCGGCGAAATAGGCCGCGAGTTCGGCGCGGATGCTCTCCGTTGGCGCATAGCTGCCGATCCCCAGCTCCCCCTTCGCGCCCTTGCGCAGCCGGGTGATCTCCGCCGGCAGGCCGCGCCGCTCAACGAATTCGAGCAGGTGGAGATGGGTGGCGCTGGAAATCGCGATCATGTCGCCGAGCGGCGTGCCGATCCAGTCGGCGAGCAGCCGCCCCTCGCCGGCGATCTCGCCCGGTGCGCAGCCGATCAGCCGGGCGAAGGCGGCGCGGAAGGCGCTGGCGGACTGGAAGCCGGCCTCCTGCTGCGCGGCGATGACCGATCCGCCGAGCGCCAGCGTCTCGAAGCCCTCGCGCAGCCGCCGGTGCCGGGCCATGTCGAGAAAGGTCATGCCGAATTGCCGCTTGAAGGCACGGCGGACGGTGGAGAGGTCATAGCCCATGCGGGTGATGTCGTCCTCGCCGAAGCGATAGGCCGGGCGCGCGTCGAGCGCGGCGAGCAGCGCCGCGATCATCGGGTCCGCCTCAGCGGCGGGCCGCAGCGGATGGCAGCGCTTGCACGGGCGGAAGCCAGCTTCGATGCAGGCGCCGATGGTGGGGCGGAAGCTGCAATTCTCGATCAGCGGCTTGCGCGCCGGGCAGGTGAGCCGGCAAAAGATGCCCGTCGTGGCGACGCAGACATAGGCGCGCCCCTCATAGCGCGCGTCACGCGCCAGCAGCGCCTGATAGAGCGTGGCGGCGTCCGGCAAGGTGAGGTCGAACAGGTCGTGCAGGGTTTCGGTCGGCATGGCCCGACGCTAGCACCGCGCCGGCACCGGCGCCGCCGGAAAACGGGCGGTTATTTTCCCGGCGCCCTCAACTTTCCGGCTGGTTGTGCCCCTTCTTCGGCCAGTTATGCGAGAGCACAAAGTCGGAGATGCGCGGGGCGATTTCGGCGCGGAAGCGCGAGCCGTTGAACACGCCGTAATGGCCCACGGTCGGCTGCAGGTAATGCGCCTTCATGTCGTCGGCGAGCCCGGAGCACAGGGTTTGCGCCGCCCGCGTCTGGCCGATGCCGGAAATGTCGTCATTCTCGCCCTCGACGGTGAGCAGCGCGACATTGCGGATCTTCGACGGATCGACCCTGGCGCCGCGATGGGTCATCAGCCCGCGCGGCAGCGCATGGTCGATGAACACGGTCTGCAGCGTCTGCAGGTAATATTCCGCCGGCAAATCCATGACCGAGAGATATTCGTCGTAGAACTCGCGGTGCTTGGCGGCGGAATCGCCGTCGCCCTTGACGAGGTGGCCGAACATGTCGGCATGGGCTTTCAGATGGCGCTCCAGATTCATCGCCATGAAGCCGTGCAACTGGAGAAAGCCGGGATAGACCTGCCGCATCACCCCGGCATTGGGCCAGGGCACGGTGGTGATGACATTGCGCTGGAACCACTCGATGCCGCGCTCTTCCGCGAAATGGTTCACCGCCGTCGGGCTTTCGCGCGTGTCGATCGGCCCGCCCATCAGCACCATGGAAGCCGGCACGTCGGGGTCGCCCATCTCTTCCATCCGCGCCACGGCGGCGAGCACCGGCACGGCCGGCTGGCAGACCGCGAGCGCATGCACCCCGCCACCGAGATGGTGGAAGATGTCGATGACGTAGTCGATATAGTCGTCGAGGCTGAACGGCCCCTCCGACACCGGCACGTTGCGCGCGTCCACCCAGTCGGTGATGTAGACATCGTGATTGGTCAGCAGGGTCTGCACCGTGCCGCGCAGCAGCGTCGCGTAATGGCCCGACAGCGGTGCGACGATCACCATGCGCGGCTGCGGCCGGCGCGGCTTCTGCGCGAAGTCGCGGCGGAAGTGCAGCAGCTTGCAGAAGGGCCGCTCCCACACGGTCTCGATCTCGACCGGCACGCTGACGCCGCCGACGCTAACCTCGTCAATGCCCCATTCCGGCTTGCCATAGCGCCGCGTCGTCCGCTCGAACATTTCCAGCGAGGCCGACATGGTCTTGCCGAAGCCGGTATGGCTCAGCGGGTTGGCCGGGTTGCGGTAGAACAGCCGCCCGGCATCGGCCATGACCCGCAGCGGGTCGAGCGCGGCATGGCCGAGTTCGAACATCCAGTACATCGGCCGTGTCAGGGCCGAGGCCACCTCCAGCGTCGCCTCGGGCGAGGCTACCGCTTCCGTCGCATCGGGCATATCGCCGAAAACGCCGATCGCCATGCTGTCCTCCGTCGTCCGCGCCGCTTTGGTACCGTCCCCGTGATCGGTCCTCGCTGGCCGTTCTTGTGCATTGCAGCATAAATAGGCTCTTTCACGCCCGCGTCAACGCGACTCCACCCTCGCATGACAGCTTCACGAAAGGCTATAGAGGGCCGCGCCCGTCCGCGAACGGTGCGCGCAGGGGCCGTTTCATGTCGCTTTCCCTCGATCATCCCATTGGCGAGCGCTTTTTCGGGCTGCGGCTGGATACGCTCATCCGCCTGCGCTGGCTGGCGATTTCCGGCCAGACCGTGGCTATCGTGGTGGTGCAGTGGCTGCTGGGATTCTCGCTGCCCATCGGCGCGAGCCTTGCCGTGGTGGCGCTGTCCGCCTGGCTCAATCTGGCGCTTCGCCTGCGCAATCCCGGCGCGCGGCGGCTGTCGGATGTGGAGGCGGCATGGCTGCTGGCCTATGATATCCTGCAGCTCGGCGCCCTGCTGTTCCTCACCGGCGGGCTGTCCAACCCCTTCGCGCTGCTGTTTCTCGCCCCCGTGCTGATCTCGGCGACGGCGCTGTCGCCGCGCACCACCATTCTGCTCGGCGTGCTGGCGGCACTGTGCGCGGCGCTGGTCGGCTTCTGGCACATGCCGCTGCCCTGGGCGGCGAGCAGCGCGCTCGGCGAGGTGCCGGAACTGCCGACGCTCTATCTCGTCGGCATCTGGCTGGCGCTCGCCATCGCCATCGCCTTCATGGGTGTGCATGCCTGGCGGGTGGCGGAGGAAACGCGCGAGCTGTCCGAGGCATTGGCAGCCACCGAGCTGGTGCTGGCGCGCGAGCAGCACCTCTCCGCGCTTGACGGACTGGCGGCGGCGGCGGCGCATGAACTCGGCACGCCGCTCGCCACCATCACCGTGGTGGCGAAGGAACTGGCACGTTCGCTGCCGCCCGACAGTCCGCTGAGCGAGGACGTCAAGCTGGTGAGCGAGCAGGCCGAGCGCTGCCGCGCCATTCTGCGCCGGCTCACCACGCTGGATTCCGGCGAGGCGCCTTTCGACCGCATGCCGATCTCACATCTGCTGGAGGATGTGGTGGCGCCGCACCGCAATTTCGGCATCACCATCGCCGTCACCCTGCCCAATGGCGCCCCGGGCGAGCCGATCATCGCCCGCAATCCCGGCCTGCTCTACGGCCTCGGCAACATCGTCGAGAATGCCGTCGATTTCGCCGAAAGCCGCGTCAACATCGTTGCCAGCTGGAGCGAGGAGGAGGTGACGATCTCCGTCACCGATGACGGGCCGGGCTTTCCCATCGAGCTGCTGGACAGCATCGGCGCGCCCTATGTCACCAGCCGGGGGCGCAACCGCTGGAAGCGCGGCGCGGAATCGGAAGGCGAGGACCAGAACGGCCTCGGCCTCGGGGTGTTCATCGCCAAGACGCTGCTGGAGCGCACCGGCGCCGCGCTCACCTTCGTCAACCGCCCCCCGCCGGCGCATGGCGCCTCTGTCGGCGTGCGCTGGCCGCGCGGGCTGATCGACATATCAGGTGATCGTGAAGCGGAGAGCGACACCGGCGTGGCCGCACGGCCGTAGAAGGGGTTGCGACATTTTGATCTCGCTGCCCATGGGGTATAAGCTTGATCAAAAGTCGAATTGGCGACGCATCGCCGCGCGGGCCCGCCCGCCGGGGCGAGGCCGCAGCCGGCACAATGGAAAGCGTTGAGATGCTCGATACCGCCATGGAACCGCAGGACCGCACGCTGCTCATCGTCGATGACGACCGGCCGTTTCTGCAGCGCCTCGCGCGGGCGATGGAAACCCGCGGCTTCATGGTGACCACGGCCGAGACCGTGGCCGATGGGCTCGCCAGCGTCGAAGGCAGCGCGCCCGCCTATGCCGTGGTCGACATGCGCCTCGGCGACGGCAACGGCCTCGACGTGATTTCCGCCCTGAAGCGCCGCCGGCCGGAAGCGCGCGGCATCATCCTCACCGGCTATGGCAACATCGCCACTGCCGTGAACGCGGTGAAGATCGGCGCCGTCGACTATCTCGCCAAGCCGGCCGATGCCGACGACATCTGCGCCGCCCTCAACGCGCAGGGCGACTACAAGCCCCAGCTACCGGAAAACCCGATGTCGGCCGACCGGGTGCGCTGGGAGCATATTCAGCGCGTCTATGAGCTGTGCGGCCGCAATGTCTCGGAAACCGCCCGGCGCCTGTCCATGCACCGCCGCACGCTCCAGCGCATCCTCGCCAAACGCGCGCCGCGCTGACGCGGGCCGTCGCGGCGCTCTACGCAAAACTCCGCTAGGCCGGGGGAGGGCGGGCTTCTAGGTTCAGGTTCACGCAACGTCAGCGAGCGCCCCCGACCGATGAACGATGCCGCGTCCCGCCCGTCCGCCCCGCCCGCCGCCGAGTGGCATGCGCTTCCCCATGAGGAGGTGGCCGGCCGGCTCGGTGTCACCAGCACCGGGCTGACGCCGGAAGAGGCGCAGGCCCGGCTCAAGGCGCATGGGCCGAACGCGCTGCCCGAGCCGCCCGGCCGTCCGCCGCTGCTGCGCTTTCTCGCCCAGTTCAACAATGCGCTGATCTATTTCCTGCTGGCCGGGGCGAGCGCGGCGCTGGTGCTCGGCCATTATGTCGATGCCGGGGTGATCGTCGCTGTGGTGCTGGTCAACGCGCTGGTCGGCTTCATCCAGGAAGGCAAGGCCGAGCAGGCGCTGCGGGCGATCCGCAACATGATTTCCCCGCATGCCCATGTACTGCGCGCCGGCGGGCGGCAGCGCGTCCATGCCCGCGATCTCGTTCCCGGCGATCTCGTGCTGCTGGAGGCCGGCGACCGGGTGCCGGCCGATACGCGGCTCATCCGGGCGCGCGGCATGCTGATCGACGAGGCGATCCTCACCGGCGAATCGGTGGCGGCGGTGAAGAACGAGGCGCCGGCGCCGCCGGAGGCCCCGCTCGGCGACCGGCATTCCATGGCCTTTTCCGGCACCACCATCGCCGCCGGGCAGGGGGCCGGCATCGTCGTCTCCACCGGACCCCATACCCAGATCGGCCGCATCGGCCGGCTGATCGCCGAGGTCGAGCCGCTGGCGACGCCGCTGCTGCGGCAGGTGGACGCCTTCGCGCGCCGCTTCACCTGGCTGGCCATCGCCAGCGCGGCGGCGCTGTTCCTGTTCGCCGTCGCGGTGCGCGGCTATGGCTGGAGCGAAGCGCTCATCGCCGTGGTGGCACTGGCGGTGGGGGCGGTGCCGGAAGGGCTGCCGGCGGTCATCACCATCACGCTGGCCATCGGCGTGCGGCGCATGGCCCGCCAGCACGCCGTCATTCGCCAGTTGCCGGCAGTGGAGACGCTGGGGGCGACCTCGGTGATCTGCTCCGACAAGACCGGCACGCTGACCCGCAACGAGATGACGGCGCGCCGGCTGGTGGTCGCAAGGCCCGGCCAGCCGGAGATCGCCGTTTCCGGCATCGGCTATGACCCGGCCGGCGCGCTCGGCTGGGACAGGCCGGGCGACGCGGCCGATCCCGCCGACGCGGCCGCTTGGCTGCTGCGCTGCGGCCTGCTCTGCAATGACGCGCATCTCCACGCCGAGAATGGCGTCTGGCGGGCGGAGGGCGACCCGATGGAGGGCGCGCTCGTCACCCTCGCCGTCAAGGCGGGGCTCGATCCGGCCACCGAGCGCGCCGCCTTCGCCCGGCTCGACGAGATTCCCTTTGATGCCGCCTATCGCTTCATGGCCAGCCTGCATCGCAGCCCGGAGGGCGAGGCGGTGCTGTTCGTCAAGGGCGCGCCGGAGGAGGTGCTGCGCCTGGCCGGCCTGTCCGGCGACGGCGCCTGGGAGGCGGCGATCGACCGGGCGGCGGCGGCGGGCGAGCGGCTGCTGGGCTTTGCCATGAAGCGGCTTGCCGCGGCGCCGGCGCGTCTCTCCTTTGCCGATATCGGCGAGGGGTTCAGCTTTCTCGGCCTCGTCGGCTTCATCGACCCGCCGCGCCCGGAAGCGGTGGCCGCCATCTCCGAGTGCCGCAGCGCCGACATCGGGGTGAAGATGATCACCGGCGACCATGCCGCCACCGCCGGCGCCATCGCCCATCAACTCGGCCTCGCCGAGAACCCGGTGGTTGCCACCGGGGCGGAGGTGGACGCGGTCTCCGACGCGGACCTCGTCGCCATGGCGACGCGCACCAGCGTGTTCGCCCGCACGAGCCCGGAAAACAAGCTGCGCATCGTGCGGGCGTTGCAATCCACCGGCGCGGTGGTGGCGATGACCGGCGACGGCGTCAATGACGCGCCCTCGCTCCGGCAGGCGGATGTCGGCATCGCCATGGGCCGCAAGGGCACGGAAGCGGCCAAGCAGGCGGCGGAAGTTGTGCTGCTCGACGACAATTTCGCCTCCATCGTCGCGGCGGTGAAGGAGGGACGCACCGTCTATGACAACATCCGCAAGATGATCGCCTGGACACTGCCGACCAATGGCGGCGAGGTGCTGGCGGTGATCGGCGCCATTCTGTTCGGCCTCGCCATGCCGATGTCGGCGGCGCAGATTCTCTGGATCAATCTCGCCACCAGCGCCACGCTGGGCCTCGCTCTGGCCTTCGAGCCGACCGAGCCGGGGGTCATGGAGCGCCCGCCGCGCCCGCCGCGCGCCGGTCTGCTCACCCGCTTCATGCTGTGGCGGGTGGTGCTGGTCTCGGTGCTGTTCACCCTCATCTCTTTCGCGGTGTTCTTCCACTCGCTGTGGCGCGGGCAGGAGCTGGAAATGGCCCGCACGCTGGTGGTCAACACACTGGTGGTGATGGAGATTTTCTACCTGTTCAATGTGCGCTTCCTGCACATGCGCTCGCTGACCTGGCGCGGCGCGCTGGGCACGCCGGCGGTGCTGCTGGCGCTGGCCGCCGTGGTGGCGGGGCAGTTCGCCTTCACCTATCTGCCCGTCATGCAGGCGATCTTCGACACCCGCCCGGTCGCGCTGCTCGACGGGGTGATGATCATCGCCATCGGCGTCGGGCTGATGGTCGTGCTGGAAGGCGAGAAGCTGCTGCTGCGGCGGCTCGGCATCTTCACCGCAGCGGAGATGTAGGCTGGCGCGCCTCAGCCTGCCGGCGCGTCGCGATGTTCGATGCGGGCGGCGAGCGCCGGCGCGAGGCCCGTCGTCGGCTTGGCCGGCGGGCGGCTGAAGCGGCCGCGCGACGGCTTGCGCGGGGCGAGGGTGATAAGGCCCTCGGCCATCTTCACCGCCGCGACGATGGGATCGACCACCGGCACGGGCACCTGCGCCCGCAGGCGCGGCGCCATGCCGGCGAGCGGCGCTCCGCCGAGGATCACCACATCCGCGCCATCCTCCTCCACCGCCTCGCAGGCGAGCGCGACGATGGCCTGCTCCATCTCCGCCTGAACATTCTCAATGGCGGAGAAGGGCAGGCTGCGCGCGCGGATGCCGGCGCAGCGGCCGGAGAGGCGGTAGGCGTCGACTGTGTCCTGGTACCAGTTGGCCATGGTGGTGGTGAAGGTGACGATGCTGAAGCGCTGGCCGAGCGTGCAGGCGGTCAGCATCGCCGCTTCCGCCATGCCGAGGATGGGCAGGTCGAACAATTCGCGCGCCGGCAGCAGGCCGGGGTCGCCGAAGGCGGCGATGATGGCGGCGTCGTAGCCGCCCTGGTGCTCGGCCAGCATTTCCAGCGTCATCGCCCCGGCAAGCTGGGCCTCGGTGCGGGAGGCGATATAGGGCACGCCGTGCGGGGCGGTGAGGCCGGTGAGCACCGTGCCCGGGGCAACAGCGGGGCGGGCGGCGGCGAGCAGCATCTGCGTCACCGCGTCGGTGGTGTTGGGGTTGAGCACGAGAAGGCGCACGGGGTGAATCCTTAGGCAGCGGCCCCGGCGGTGGCGGCGAGCCGCGCCAGCACGCCAGTGCTCGTGTGCATGACATGGGCGGCGAGCAGCCGGCCGGCGGTGTCGGGCTGGCGCGCTTCCAGCGCCGCGAGAATGGCGCGGTGTTCCTCGATGGATTCGGCCCAGCGCGCATGGGTGCCGAGGGCGAAATAGCGGGCCCGTTCGGCGCGGGCGAACAGCCAGCCATGCATTTCCACCAGCGTGGCATTGTGCGCGCCGGCGAGAATGGCGCTGTGAATGGCCTGGTTGACCGCGAAATAGGCGGCGAGGTCGCCGGCGCGGTAATGCGCTTCCATCGTCTCCTGCAGATCGCGCAGATGCCCGAGTTCGCGCGCGCTCAGGCGCTGCGCGGCATATTCGGCGGCGATGCGCTCGACATTGCTCAGCGCCTCGAACAGCTCGGTGATGTGGGTGGCGTCGAAGGGCGCGATGCGGGCGCTGCGGTTGGGGCGCAGCTCCACCAGCCCCTGCGCCGCCAGCATCTTCACCGCCTCGCGCAGCGGGGTGCGGGAAATGCCGAGGCGCGCGCACAGATCCGCCTCGACGATCGGTGCGCCCGGCGCCAGCGCGCCGGTGACGATCATCTCCCGCAACTGGCGGCCGGCCTGGGCGTGTAGCCCGGCGCGGCTGAGCCGTTCCGTCGCCGAACCTTCGACCGGGCGCAGCTTGCGCGGGCGTCCTCGCTTGCGTGGTGTGTCCATCCGTTCCGTCCCCCCGCCGATCCTAGCACGCAGGCGCGCCGGGATAAGCAGCCCCAACGCTGCAATTATAGTCACATTCTGACGTAGGAATAGGCGCTTGGAGTAAATTGTATTCAACATACAAAAAATCATTGCGCCGGGGCTCCACCCGTCTTTTACTCCCCCTCAGGCGCGGTTCGGCTGCCGCTTCGCAGGAAGAGACAGCCCGGTGCCGCAGGCCGCCCGGAGCGGAGACCTGCTCCGGCGGGAATGGGCAAGCGCGAAGGGGAATGAGCGTGTTCAGCTCATTTCTTGGTCAGAAGCGAAGGTTTTTTGGCGCTTATTTGCGCTTGGCCGCCTGTATTGGCCTCGTATAGTGCGGATGTTTTCGCCGCACCTGTGGTGTAGCGCAGGGCGAAAATGCTCTTTCGGGTTGGCGTGCCCATCATCGTGATCCCGTCTGCGGGTTCCGTTGCTGCGGCATGCAACCGTAGCGGCGTGATCTACAGTTCGACAACGAACGGGCTGTAAGGCGGGGTCGTATCGGTTCTCAAGATCCGGAGGGGATCATGTGTGATCGTGACGGCACCTTCTATCGTAACTTCTCGCGCCGCAGCTTCCTGAAGACCTCGGTCGCCGGCGCGGCGGCGACCATCGCGCTGCCGGCCGGGCTGGCGAGCCTGCTGGCGCCGAACGCGGCGCGCGCTGCCGAGACCACCATCAAGGCGACGCACGGCTCCGGCTTCTGCAATATGGGCATCTTCCTCGCCAAGGAGCGGGAACTGACCAAGGCCGATGGCGTCGATCTCGAATTCGTCGTCACCCCGTCGAACACCGAAATCACCACCATGTTCGGTGCCGGTCTCGTCGACATGTCGATGATCCCCTATTCCAACTTCATGACGCTCTACGACGCCGGCGCGCCGGTGAAGATCGTCGCCGGTGGCGGCGTCGAAGGCTGCATGATCGTGGCCAAGGAAGGCATCAATTCCGCCGCCGACCTCAAGGGCAAGACCTTCGGCACCTTCCAGGCCGACACGCTGGAAGTGCTGCCTTATGATTACCTGAAGAAGGCCGGCCTTTCCTTCAACGACGTACAGATCAAATATCTCGACACCTCGCCGGAACTCGCCCAGGCCTTCATGGCCGGCGCCATCGACGCCATCTGCCACATCGAGCCCTATGCCTCGCAATGCGTGCTCGGCCGCAAGGGCGCCAAGGTGCTCTCCGACGGCACCGACGTCTATGGCAAGGGCTATTCGGACTGCGTGCTCGCCGTCCGTACCCCGCTGCTGGAAAGCAACCCGGCGGCGGTGAAGGCGGTGATCAAGGCGCTGATGGTCGCCCAGTCGCAGGCCGAGGCGGACAAGCAGGCCGCGCTCAAGGACACGGTCGGCAAATACTACAAGACCAGCATGGAAGCGGCCGAGGACGCCTCCAACAAGCAGCCCATCGTGGTCGACCAGCGCAGCCAGACCCAGTTCATCATCGACCGCGGCCAGTCGATGATGGAGCTCGGCTACGTCAAGAAGCTGCCCGACCAGGGCGCGTTCGACTGGAGCCTGCTGGAGACGGTGATCGCCGCCAACAAGCCGCTTTATGACAGCCTCAAGCTGAAGTCGGCCTGAGCCCGGCGGCCCTCTTCCCATGGGGAGAGGGCTGAGGCGCTGGGGTCTGCCGCCGTCCAACGCGGACCCCCGCCCTTGCTGAGCCTTCCACGGGCGCCACGCGGGCCCGTGGGCGTGCCATCCGGGGCCCGGGTTCCGATCCCGCCCCGCTTCACTGGAAGGACGCCATGACGATGACCGCAGATGCCGGGCAGACGCGCCTCGGCCATGCCGAGGCCGGGCGCGCGGCGCCCAAGCCGGCCGCGCCGCGGCCGAAATCGCCGCTCCTCTCCCCCGCCCTGCGCCGGCGGCTCTCCGCCATCGGCTGGGGGCTGGTCTCGGTCGGCCTGTTCGCCGGCCTGTGGGAGGCGCTGTGGTTTTTCGGCATGCTGAACCCGCTGCTGCTGCCGCCGCCGCACATGTTCCTGTCCGATATTCCCGGCACGCTGAAATTCTTCGACCGCTCGAACCGCATCGGCTCGGTGGCGAGCGGCGGCGGCGTCTGGCCGCTGCTGTTCACCATGGGCTCGACCACGCTGCGCGTGCTGGTCGGCCTCACCCTCGGCTTCACCTGCGGCGTCGCGGTGGGCGCGGCGATCCATTATGTGAAGATCCTGCGCAACCTGCTGCTGCCGACCATCCTGCTGCTGGCGCCCATCTCGCCGGTGGCATGGCTGCCGGTCGCCATCTTCGTCTTCGGCATTGGCGATGTGCCGGCGATCTTCCTTGTCTTCATCACCGTGTTCTTCGCCATCGTGCTCTCCACCGGGGCGCAGATCGAAAGCGTGCCGAAGAACTACATCCATGTCGCCCGCATCATGGGCGCCAGCCAGCGCCAGACCTTCTGGAAAGTGATCCTTCCCGCCATCCTGCCCAGCCTGTTCATGACGCTGCGGCTGAACCTGTTCGCCGCCTGGATGGTGGTGCTGATCGCCGAGACGGTCGGGGTCGGCACCGGCCTCGGCCAGATCACCTCCATGGCGCGCTCCACCTTCAACGCCAAGCTGGTCTTCTTCACCATGGCGATCATCGGCCTGCTCGGCTTCCTCTCGGACTTCGCCCTGCGGCAGGTGCAGACCAAGATGCTGTGGTGGATCGCCCCCAACCAGGGAGCCGCACGATGAGCCGCCCCGCCGTCTCCATCCAGTCCGTTTCCAAGCGCTGGACGCCGGAAGGCCGCGCCCCTGTGCTGGCGCTGGACGATCTCAGCTTCGATGTCGCGCCGGGCGAGTTCATCGTCCTTCTTGGCCCCTCCGGCTGCGGCAAGTCGACTTTGCTCTACATGATCGCGGGGTTGGAAGAGGTCTCCGGCGGCACCATCGCCTGCGATGGCGAGCCGGTCACCGAGCCTTCCGCCGAGCGCGGGCTGATCTTCCAGGAAGCCTCGCTGTTTCCCTGGCTCACCATCGCCGACAATGTCGCCTTCGGCCTCGCCGTGCAGCATGTGCAGCCGGTGCGGCGGCGCGAAATCGCGGTGGACACACTGAAGCGTGTAGGCCTCGGCGACATGCTGGACAAGAAGCCGGACGAGCTTTCCGGCGGCATGCGCCAGCGCGCCGCCTGCGCGCGGGCACTCGCCATGCGGCCCAAAGTGCTGATGATGGACGAGCCCTTCGCCGCGCTCGATGTGCAGACCCGCGCGCGCATGCAGGACTTCCTGCTGCAGATCTGGCGCGACAGCGGCGCGTCCATCCTGCTCGTCACCCATTCCATCGACGAGGCGATCTCGCTCGCCGACCGTGTGGTGGTGTTCACCTCGCGCCCCGGCCGGGTGAAGACCATCGTGCCCATCGACCTGCCGCGCCCGCGGGAATCGCGCGATCCGCGCTATCACGCCTATCGCGACCTGTTCACCGAATTGCTGGCGGACGAGGTGGACCGCGCCTTCGCCGAGCAGGAGGCGGTGTAGGCGCCATGGCTGCCCCGTTCCTCGCCGCCGCGCTGCCCATCGGCCCGGCGGGTCGCGATCCCGCGCCGCTCTGGGGTGAGGCCGAGGCCGGCATTGCCGCCGCCGCCCGCGCCGGCGCCGGTCTCGTCGTACTGCCCGAACTGTTCGCCGTGCCCTATGTGGCGGCGGAGCCGCCGGGCGACTGGGCGGGGCTGGCGGAAGCGCTCGACGGGCCGACCGTTACAGCGCTGCGGGCAGCGGCGAGGACGAGCGGCGCCGCCGTGCTGTTCGGCATGGCGCTGATGAATGACAGCGGGCCGCCTTTCAACGCCGCCCTGCTCGCCCGCCCCGACGGGCGGGTGGAGGTGCTGGCGCGGAAGATCCACCTGCCGCCGGCGGGTGAAGGCGAACCCTATGGCGAGCCGGACCATTTCACCCCGGGCGCTCCGGTCATCCGCAGTGTCGAGATCGGCCCGGTCCGGGTCGCCGCGCTCATCTGCTATGACCGCCGCTTCCCCGAATGCTGGCGCGCCGCCGCGCAGGCGGGGGCGGACGTCGTGGCGGTGCTGGTCGGCGGGCCGGCCCCCTCCGATCCCGAAGGGCTCTTTGCGGCCGAACTCCAGGCGAGCGCCCGCGCCAATGCCGTCTACGCGCTGGCGGCGGCGCGCTACGGCACGGAAACCGTCACCGGCCGCCCGGTGCGCCATGATGGCGAGACGCTGGCCTTCGGCCCCGACGGCGCGCTGCTCGCCCGCGCCGCGCGCGCCGACCGCCGGCCGCTGCTGGTCGCCATTGATCCTGAACGTCTCGCGAAGGCGCGAGAGACCAACGCCACGGCGGCGCGCCTGCGCCTGCCCCGTCAGTTTGAGGTAGCATCATGTCTGAATTGATCGTCCAGGCCCGCTGGGTCGTCACCGGCATCCGCGACCGCTTCACCCCTGAGGTGATCGAGGAGGGCGCGGTGCTCTCGCGCGACGGCGTCATCGTCGCCGCCGGCACGCTGGACGACATGCAGAAGCTGGCGCCGACGGCCGAGGTGCGGAAATACCCGGACCACGCCATGCTGCCCGGCTTCGTCAACAGCCACCACCATGTCGGCATGACGCCGCTGCAGCTCGGCTCGCCCGACCATGCGCTGGAACTGTGGTTCGCCAGCCGCATGCCGGCGCGGCGGCTCGACCTGACGCTGGACACGCTCTACTCGGCCTTCGAGATGATCGCCTCCGGCGTCACCACGGTGCAGCACATCCATGGCTGGATGCCGGGCGGCTATGACGCCATCCACGGCGCCGCCACCAAGGTGCTGAACGCCTACCGCTCGCTCGGCATGCGCGCCTCCTATTGCTACGCCGTACGCGAGCAGAACCGGCTGGTCTATGAGGCGGACGAAGCCTTCTGCGCCCGGCTGCCGGCCGAACTCGGCGAAAAGCTGGCCAGGCACCTGAAGTCGCAGGCCATGCCCTTCGACGATTTCCTCAAGCTGTTCGACCAGCTCACGGGGGAGAATGCGGGCAAGGACCTGACCCGCATCCAGCTCGCCCCGGCGAATCTGCACTGGTGCACGGATGAGGGCCTGCAGGCGCTCGACGCCAAGGCCAAGGCTGCCGGCGTGCCGATGCACATGCATCTCTTGGAGACCATCTACCAGAAGGAATATGCCCGTCGCCGCACCGGCAAGACGGCGCTGCGCCACCTCCATGATCTCGGCGTGCTCGGCCCGCACATGACGCTCGGCCACGGGGTGTGGCTGAACGAGGAAGACATCGACATCGTCGCCGAAACCGGCACCTGCATCTGCCACAATTGCTCGTCGAATTTCCGCCTGCGCTCCGGCCTCGCCCCGCTCAACCGCTGGGAGGCCAAGGGCATCAATGTCGGCATGGGTCTCGATGAAGCCGGCATCAATGACGATCGCGACATGCTGTCCGAATTGCGCCTCGCCTTGCGCGTCCACCGCGAGCCGGGCATGGACGAGGAAGACGTGCCGACCTGCCCGCAGGTGGTGAAGATGGCCACTGAGTCCGGCGCCATGACCACGGCGTTCGGCGCCAGCATCGGCCGGCTCGACGCCGGGCGCTTCTTCGACGCCGTGCTGATCAACTGGACCAAGGCGACCTATCCCTATCAGGACCCCGATATCCCGATGCTCGACGCGCTGGTGCAGCGCGCCAAGATGGGCGCGGTGGACGCCGTGTTCATCAATGGCGAGCGGGTCTATGAGGATGGGCGCTTCACCAAGATCGACCGCGAGGCGGTGCTGGCGGAGATCGCCGAGACGCTGGGCAAGCCGCGCAGCGAGGACGAGGTGGCCCGCCGCGAGCTCGGCCACGCCGTGTTCCCCTATGTGAAGAAGTTCTACGAGGGCTATCTGCCGGAGGCGGAACCGACGCCCTTCTACGCCGCTTCGGCGCGCATCTAACCCCCCGACCCTGCGCGCCGAGGGAAGGGCGCCCCTTGCCGGGGCGCCCTTTTTCGTGCGGGGCGGCGCGTGGCTTCAGCGCCGGCGCTCCAGCGTGGCGAAGAACAGCACGGTGAGGCCGAGCACGATCAGCAGCAGCACGAAGGCCGCCGCCGCGCCCTCATTGAGGTGCAGGCCGAGAAAGGCCCGGCGATAGGCGAAGAAGCTCAGCACCTCGGTGGAGTTGCCCGGCCCGCCCTTGGTCAGGATATAGGGCAGGTCATAGGTGCGGAATTCGTTGATGAGCTGGATGATCACCGCGATCGCCGCCACCGGGCGCAGCATCGGCAAGGTGATGTACCAGAACTGCTGGAAGGGCGTCGCCCCGTCCACCTCCGCCGCCTCATAGGGATCGCGCGGCAGCGAGGCGAGGCCGGCGGCGAGGATGAGGATGACGAAGGAGGTCTGCTGCCAGATGTCGATCGCCGCCATGGTCCATAGCGCGAGGTCGGCATCGCCGAGCCAGTCGACGCGCGGCAGGCCGAGGCTCTCCAGCAACTGGTTGGCGATGCCGAGATTGGGCTGCAGCAGCATGCGCCAGATCAGCGCCACGCTCACCGGCGACATCGCCATGGGAATGGTGAGGATGGCGAAATAGACCGGCTTCATCGTCACCGCGCGGTTCAGCATCAGGGCGACGCCGAGGCCGAGCACGAATTCGCCCGCCACCGTGACCACGGAATATTTGATGGTCAGCCACAGCGCGTCCCAGAACAGCGGGTCGCTCATGACAACCGTGAAATTCTTCAGCCCGGTAAAGGGCTGCAGCATCGGCTTCAGCAGAGTGAGCGAAGAGACCGAGATCAGCGCCGCATAGACCAGCGGCAGGCCCATGACGATGGCCAGCGTGAGAAGGCCCGGTGCCGCGAAGGCCCAGCCGGTGCGCCAGTCCCGATCCGCCAGTGCCGCAAAGCGCATGCGCGTCGTCCGTTACTTCATGAGCGTCGAGAAAAGAGACCGGCGCGCCAGCCGACGAGGGTGAAGGCTGGCGCGCCGTATCGCCGGGAGCCTGCGGGGCTCACGCAGGGTTCCCGGCGGATGGGGTTACTTGTTGAGCAGCTGGGTCAGGCCGTCGGCCGCCGCCTTCAGCGCGTCCTCGGGCTTGGCCTGCCCGCCGGCGGCGAGCGAGAGCTGGGCGCCGAGCACATCCTCATACTGGGCGGAATAGGCGAAGATCGGGAACGACTTGCCGGAGGCGACCACGTCGAGGCCGGTCTTGTAGAACGGGTACTTCTTCAGCACCGCCGCGTCCTCGAACACGTCGGAGCGCACCGGCGCGTGGCCTTCCATGGCGCGGGCGACCGAGATTTTCTTGCTCTGCACCCATTCGATGAACTTCCACGCTGCGGCCTTGGATTCATCCGAGGTGTTCTTCGGGATGCCCCAGCCCCAGCCGCCGCTTTCGCCATGGCCGCCGGGCATGACGGACAGCGCCAGCTTGCCGGCCACCTTCGGGCACTTCTCGGCATTGTCGAGCTGCGGCAGCATCCACCAATAGGTGACCATGCTGAAGGCTTCCCCGGCGCACATCAGCCGCATCGTGTCGTCGAGCGTGGCGGACAGCGCGCCCTGCTGCGCGCCCTTCTGCACGTTCTCGGCATAGAGTTTCAGCGCGGTCAGGCCCTCGGGGCTGTTGAGCACCACCTTGCGGTTGGCATCGAGATAGGCGCCGCCGGCGGAGAACAGGTAGTTGGAGAACTCCATCGCGTTCGGGTCGCCGCGCTGGCCCTGCATGGCGGCGCCGACCACCGGCGTGTTGGCCTTGAAGAAGGCGGAGAGCGCGACATAATCGGCGAGCGAAGCCGGCAAAGCGAGCTCCTTGCCGGTCTTGGCCTTGTAGTCCGCCTTGATCTTCGCGTCGTTGAGCAGGTCGGTGCGGTAGATCAGGCCCATGGAGTAATTGTACATGGGCAGGATCGGCGTCGCGTCCTTGGTCTGGCCGAGCAGGTCCAGCATGGACGGGATGAACGGCTTCAGGTCGAAGCCGGACTTGGCGATGTAGGGGTTGAGGTCTTCCAGCCAGCCGGCGGCGGGGAATTCACCCGCCCACAGGAAGTCGACTTCGAGCAGGTTGTAGTAGCTCTCCGGCGAGACGAGCTGGGCGACCAGCTTGTCGTGCATGTCGCCATAGCCGATCTTCTCGAATTCGACCTTGATGCCGGTCTCCTTCTCGAATTCCGGCAGCAGCTTCTCGATGATCTGCGTCTCCGGCACGTCTTCCATCAGCGCGCGCAGGGTCACGTCCTGCGCCTGCGCCGCGCCGGCCGTCGCGAGCAGGGTGGCGCCGAGCAGCGCCGCCTTGAGGCTACACCTAAACTGCATCTCGTTCTCCTGTTCCTCTGGAACGGGCTTTGCCCGCCTCGTTGGCGCGCGCCCGAATGGGCGCGGCGGAAGGCACGATCACTTCACGCTGCCGAAGGTCAGGCCCTGGACGATGAAGCGCTGGATGAAGCGCGAGGCGATCACCAGCGGCAGCACGGCGAGCACGACGCCGGCGGAAACCTTGGCGATCTGCACGCCATTCGAGGTCTGGAGCGCGGCCAGCGCCACCGGCACGGTCGCGGTCTGTGGACCGCTCAGCACCAGAGCGAACAGGAACTCGTTCCAGGTGAGGATGAAGCCGAGCACGCCGGCGGCGGCGATGCCGGGTAGCGAGACCGGCAGCACGATGCGCCAGAACGCGCCCCAGGCGGTGGCGCCATCGGTCTGCGCCGCCCATTCGAGATCCACCGGAATGCCCTCGAAGAACCCCATCAGGATCCAGATCAGGAAGGGCAGGTTGACGGCGGCATAGACGATGATGAGGCCGGTGAGCGAATTGGTGAGCCCCACCGTGCGCAGCAGGGCGAAGGCCGGCAGCACGATGGCGACCGGGGGCAGCATCTGTGTCGCCAGCACGGCGAAGCGTCCGGCCCGGCCGCTGGTCTTGAACCGGGCGAAGGCATAGCCGGTCATCGCCGCGAAGGGCAGCGCCACCACCACCGAGCCGAAGGCGACGATCAGGCTGTTGAGATAGGACTGGCCGTAGCGGGTGGAGGTGAACAGGGCGACGTAATTGTCGAGCGTCACCGCCGGCATCAGCTCCGGCGAATAGGACAGGTGCTCGGGAAGCAGGCTGGTGCGGATGACCCAGAGCAGGGGCACGAGGATGACGGCGCAGGCGAAGAATAGTCCGAGATGAAGTCCAATGCGCCGCATGCCGCCCCCTCCCTCAGTTCTGACCGAGGCGGAGGCTGGGGCGGGGGAAGGCCCGCGTCGTCTCCGTGTCGAACAGGTGCATGGGGCGCGGATCGAGATAGAGCGGCACGCGCGCGCCGACCGGCGCCGTGAAGTGCCGCGACAGCCGGGCGGAGATTTCCTGCGGCTTGCCCGCGCCGCTCCCGCCCGCCGCGCCCGTCCCGATCTGCCCGACCAGAATATTCTCGACGCCGAGCGATTCCATCGCCACGACGCTCACCTCGATCGGCGCGTAGCCGGGCTGCGGCGCCTCGTGCAGGTCTTCCGGGCGCAAGCCGAAAATCACCTCGCGCCCGGCCACCGGCGCATAGGCGGCGCGGTGGCGCTCCGGCACTGCGACCTCAAAGCCGTCGCCGACCACCACGAGTGCGTCGCCGCGCCCTTCCAGCCGGGCGGGCAGCAGGTTCATGGGCGGCGTGGCAAGGAAGCGGGCAACGAAAGTGTCCACCGGGTCGGCATAGACATCGAGCGGCCGGCCGACCTGGATCATCCGGCCGTCGCGCATGATGCAGATGCGGTCGCCCATGGTCATCGCCTCGACCTGGTCATGGGTGACGTGAACGATGGTGCGTCCCAGCCGGCGATGCAGCTTGACGAGTTCGAGCCGCATCTCCGCCCGGAGCTGGGCGTCGAGATTGGACAGCGGCTCGTCGAGCAGGAAGGCGACGGGATCGCGGACGATGGCGCGTCCCAGCGCCACGCGCTGGCGCTGGCCGCCGGAGAGGGCGGCGGGCTTGCGGTCGAGATAGGGGGTGAGGCCGAGCAGCCCCGCCGCCTCGCGGATCTTCTCGTCGATCACCGGGCGGGCGACGCCGCGCATCTTCAGGCCGAAGCCCATATTCTCGCGCACGCTCATATGCGGGTAGAGCGCGTAGGACTGGAACACCACGGCGATGTTACGGTCGCGCGGGGGCACATTGTTGACGCTGCGCCCGCCGATGCGCAGATCGCCCGAGGTAATGCTCTCCAGCCCGGCGATCATGCGCAGTGTCGTTGATTTCCCGCATCCCGAGGGGCCGAGGAAAATCACGAACTCACCTTCTCCAATGGAAAGATCCACGTCGCGGACGCCATAGGCGCCGTTGGCGTAGAGCTTGGAGACATGATCGAGTTCGATCGACGACATCGGCGGTCCTTATGCCCGGGTGGGCGGGGCGAGACCCTGCGGCACGCAGGGGAGAGAACAATCCTGCCCGATGCACCGCCGGCGATCGGAGTGTAATCGGACAAAAACGAACATCGCAAGTGCTAATTCAAACGCGCCCTGTTCGAACGCGCCCGGACGCTGCGTGGTGGCGCCTCAGGTGGTGTAGACGCCGCCGGTGACGTTGATGCCCTGGCCGGTCATGAAGCGGGCCTGTTCGGAGGCGAGGAAGACCACCACATCGGCCACATCTTCCGGCACTTCCAGCCGGCCGAGCGGGGTCTGCGCGATATAGTCGTCGATCACGCGCTGCGGGCTCACCCCGCGCAGGCTGGCCTCCCACTCTACCTCGCGCGACTGCATGCCGGTGGCGACGAAGCCGGGGCAGACGGCGTTGACGCGGATGCCCTTGCCCGCCAGTTCACGCGCCAGCGCCTGGGTCCAGCCGAGCACGGCGAATTTCGAGGCCGAGTAGTGCGCGAGGAACGGCGCGCCGACCTTGGCGGCGAGCGAGGCGGTATTGACGATGCAGCCCTTGCCCTGCGCCACGAAATGGCGGGCGGCGATCTGGTTGGTGAGGAAGACGCCGCGCGTATTGACGTCGAAATTGAAGTCCCATTCCTCGTCGGTCAGGTCCAGCGCGCCGCGCATGGTGGAGACGCCCGCATTGGCGACCAGCAGGTCGCAGCCGCCGAGCCCTTCCAGCACCTGGGCGAAGGCAGCCTCGACCGAGGCGCGCTTGCGCACATCCACCTCGATTGCGATGGCGCCGTCGCCAAGCGCTTGCGCCGTCTCCTGCGCTGCCGCCAGGTTGATGTCGCCGACCGCGACCCGCACGCCCTGCCGGACCAGCGCAACGGCGATGGCGCGCCCGATGCCGGTAGCGCCGCCGGTCACGAAGGCGAGGCGGCCCCTCAGCTCGTAATAGGCGGGGGGCGGGGCGTGAGTGGCGGGCGGATTCATGCGGGGCTCCTCATGTTCACGGATCAGCTTATATAAACAGAAACGCACATCAAGAAGATTCTTATGTTTGATCTTGTGCGATTGATGGGCTAAACAGGATTGGCCGACCGGCCGCGAATCCGCTCCTCTGCGAGGGAACCGCGATCAGGCAGGGGTGAGCGATGGCCGACGACGTGTCCTTCCGAGAGAGTTCCCCGGCCGAGCCGCCCGCCGGCGAGGAACGCCCGCGCCCGCTGTCCCCTGTACGTCATGCCCGGATTCTGGATCATCTCGCCGCCGCCGGCTCCGTCGGCGTGGCGGCTCTCGCGACCGAACTCGGCGTGTCCGACATGACCATCCGTCGCGACCTGCTGGAACTGGAGCGCGACGGGCGGCTGCTGCGCGTGCATGGCGGGGCGGTGCTGGCGGAGACGCCGGCCAGCAGCGTCGCCATGGACAGCGAGGAGCCGCGCTTCGACGCCCGCCTGCGCCGCGGCAGCGAGGCGAAGTCCGCCATCGCCGCCTGCGCCGCCGGCATCGTGGCCGGCTACCGCACCTGCGCGATTGATGTCGGCACCACCACCTATCTCATGGCCGGGCATCTGCGCGAGGCCGGCCACCTCAAAGTGTTCACCAACAGCCTGCGCGTCTCCACCCGTCTCGATGGCGGGGCGCCGGAAGTCTATGTCGCGGGCGGGCGGGTGCGGCCGGAAGAAATGTCGGTGTGGGGCCCCACCGCCGTCGCCCAGTTCGAGAAGCTGTGGTTCGATGTCGCCGTGCTCGGCACCTCGGGCATGACCTCGGAAGGTTTCTTCGATTATTCCTTCGAGGACACCGACATGAAGCGCGTCTATCTGCGCCGGTCGGGCTTCAAGATCCTGCTGTGCGACAGTGCCAAGTTCCAGCGCATGTCGCTGGTCCAGGTCGGCACGCTGGCCGACATCAATTTGCTCATCACCGACGCCGAGCCGCCCCCGCGCATCGCTGCCGCCCTCGCCGCGGCGCGTGTCGAGGTGCGGCTTGCGCCGCCCGTCGCCGGACAGTGAGGCGCCGCGCGCGCCGTCCCCTCAAGGAGAGTTGCAATGGTTTTCGAGTGTTTCGGCGCCAAGAAGAAGGTCGTCATCGCCATGGCGCATATCGGCGCCCTGCCCGGCGCGCCGCTCTATGATGCCGATGGCGGCCTCGACAAGCTGATCGAGGGCGTGCTCGCCGATGTCGAGAAGCTGCAGGCCGGCGGCGTCGACGCCATCATGTTCGGCAATGAGAACGACCGGCCCTACGTGTTCAAGGGCTCGCCCGCTTCCATCGCCGCCATGTCCGCCATCGTGCAGTCGGTGAAGCCGAGCCTCAAGGTGCCGTTCGGCGTCAACTATCTCTGGGATCCCGTCGCCACCGTCGCCATCGGCGCGGTCACCGGCGCCAGCTTCGTGCGCGAGATCTTCACCGGCCTGTTCGCCTCCGACATGGGGCTGTGGGAGCCGAACTGCGCCGAGGCGGCGCGGCTGCGCCACGACCTCAAGCGCGACGACATGAAGATGCTGTTCAACATCAATGCCGAGTTCGCGCATTCGCTCGACCAGCGCCCGATCGAATTGCGCGCCAAGAGCGCCGTGTTCTCCTCGCTCGCCGACGCCATCCTCGTCTCCGGCCCGATCACCGGCCAGCCGGCCGACCAGTCGCATCTGAAGAAGGTGGCCGAGACGGTCAAGGACGTGCCGATCTTCGCCAATACCGGCGTCAATATCGACAATATCCGCGACATCTTCTCGGTCGCTTCGGGTGTCGTCATCGGCACCCATTTCAAGGTCGACGGCAACACCTGGAACGCGGTGGAACAGGCCCGGGTGTCGCGCTTCATGGATGTGGTGAACGCCATCCGCTGATCGCCCGCACCCTCCCGGACCGGCGGCGTCGCCGCCGTCCGGGGTGGGTTCTTGCACTTCCTAGGCTTGCCCACCGCCCCAAGAGGCTTCCCACGATGAGCTGCGTCCTCGGCCTCGACATCGGCACCACCTCCACCATCGGCTTGCTGCTGCGGCTGCCGGGGGAGATTCTGGCTGTCGCCTCGCGGCCGGTGACGCTGACCTCGCGCCATGCCGGCTGGGCGGAAGAAGACGCCACGGAGTGGTGGGAGAATGTCTGCGCCCTCACCCGCGAACTTATCGCGCGCGCCGGCATCGACGCGGCGGAGATTTCCGCCGTCGGCGTCACCGGCATGCTGCCGGCGGTGGTGCTGCTGGACGAGGCGGGCACCCTCCTGCGCCCCTCCATCCAGCAGAGCGACGGGCGCTGCGGGGCGGAAGTGGCGGAACTGCGGGCCGAGCGCGACGAGGCCGCCTTCATCGCCAAGGCCGGCAACGGCATCAACCAGCAGCTCGTCACCGCCAAGCTGCGCTGGATCGCCCGCCACGAGCCGGAGGTGTTCGCCCGCATCGCCACCGTGTTCGGCTCCTATGATTATGTGAACTGGCGCCTCACCGGCGAACGGGCGGTGGAACAGAACTGGGCGCTGGAGGCCGGCTTCGTCGATGTCTCCCGCCACGAGATCGACGACGATCTCGTCGCCTGGGCCCGGCTTCCCCGCAGCGCCATCCCGCGCAAGACCGCCTCGCATGAGGTGATGGGCCATGTCTCGCCCGAGGGCGCGGCCGCCACGGGGCTTGCGATCGGCACGCCGGTGATCGGCGGCGCGGCCGACATGATCGCCTCGGCGCTCGGCGCCGGCGTCACCCAGCGCGGCGACATCCTGTTGAAGTTCGGCGGCGCCATCGACGTGCTGGTGGCCACCGACCAGGTGAAGCCGGACCCGCGGCTCTATCTCGATTATCACCTCATTCCCGGCCTCTATATGCCCAATGGCTGCATGGCGACCGGCGGTTCAGGGCTCAACTGGTTCGTGCGCAACTTCGCTGGCGGCGAGGCGGCGGCGGCGGAGAAAGCCGGGCTCAGCCTGCACCAGCATCTCGACACGCTCGCCGATGCCCGCCCCGCCGGCGCGGACGGGCTGACCGTGCTGCCTTATTTCCTCGGCGAGAAGACCCCGATCCACGACCCCGCCGCGCGCGGCGTCATCGACGGGCTCACCCTGTCGCACGATATCGGCCATGTCTGGCGGGCGCTCTTGGAAGGCTATGCCTATGCCTGCGCCCACCATGTCGAGGTGCTGCGCGACATGGGCCACAGCGCCGGCCGCGTGCTGGTGTCGGATGGCGGCTCGCATTCGCGCGTGTGGATGCAGATCGTTGCCGATGTGCTGCAGCAGCCGGTGCATCGGCTGAAAGGCCATCCCGGCTCCTCGCTCGGCGCGGCGTGGACGGCGGCGGTCGGCATCGGCGCGGCGGAGTGGGGCGGCATTTCCCGCTTTGTCGAGCAGGACGAGACCTTGCGGCCCAACCCCGCCTCTGCCGCGATTTATGCCGCCGGCTATGCCCGCTACCGCGATCTCTACCGTCGCCTCGAAGGCCGCCCCTCATGAGCGCGCCGGGCTTCAGGGCGGTGGCCTGGGACATTGACGGCACGCTGATCGACAGCGAGCCGCTGCACCACCGCGCGCTGCTCGCCGCCTGCCGGGCGCTCGGCAGCGATCTCTCGGACCTGCCGGACCAGGCATTTCGCGGCATCCATATGGGCGATGTGTGGAAGCTGGTCTCCCCCCGCCTTGCCGCCGGGGTGGCGGAGGCCGAATGGGCGGCGCTGATCGACGCGCATTATGTCGGCAACCGCGACAGCCTGATCGCCCTGCCGGGCGCGGTCGCCACCATCCGCGCGCTGGAAAAGCTGGGCGTGGCGCAGGCCTGTGTCTCCAATTCCAGCCGCTCGGTGGTGGACGCCAACATCGCCGCGCTCGGCATCGCCGACGCCATCGCCTTCTCGCTCAGCCTCAACGACGTGGCGGCGGGCAAGCCCGACCCCGAGCCCTATCGCCGCGCCTGCGCCCGGCTCGGCCTGCCGCCAGCCAGCGTGGTGGCGGTGGAAGACAGCCGCTCCGGCGCGCTCTCCGCCCGTGCGGCCGGGCTCTATGTCGTCGGCTACACCCCGAGCGGCGGCGGCTTCGGCGAGGTCGATCGTGAGATCGACCGGCTGGAGGATTTGCTGGCGCTGTTCGGCTGATCCCGCTTCCTCAGGCCAGAAGTTCCTCCAGCGTGTCGACCAGCCTGTCGGCATCGGCGATGGTCACGCAGAGCGGCGGGCGGATCTTCAGCACATTGCCATAGCGGCCGGCGGCGCCGATGAGGATGCCGTGGTCGCGCAGCCCGTTGATCAGCGCCTTGGCGATGTCCGGCGCCGGCCCCTTCTCGCTGCCGAACTCGACGCCGAGATAAAGCCCCGCCCCGCGCACGGCGGTGATGGGCGCGCGCGCCTGCAGCCGTGTCAGCCGCGCGGTGAGGTGCCGGCCGACGCGCGCGGCATTGGCGATGAGGTCGTCCTCCTCGATCGCCTCCAGCACGGCGAGCCCGGCCGCGCAGGCCGCCGGGCTGCCGGCGAAGGTGTTGAAATAGCCGAAATCGGCACAGAAGGCGTCAAGGATCTCCGGCCGGGTGACGAGGCCGGCCATAGGGTAGCCATTGCCCATCGGCTTGCCCATGGTGACGATGTCGGGCACCAGCCCGTGGCGGGAAAAGCCCCACATGCCGGCCCCCGTACGCCCGAAGCCCGGCTGTACCTCATCGGCGATGAACAGGCCACCGGCGGCGCGCGCCACCTCCACCGCCGCCTTCAGGAAGCCCGGCGGGTCGGCATAAACGCCGTCGGAGGAGAAGATGGTGTCGACCAGCAATCCGGCGAAACCGATGCCGTCGGCCTTCAGCGCGGCGATCTCCGCCTTCACCGCATCGGCGAAGCCCTGCGCCACATCATTGCCGAACAGCGCCGGGTCGGGCGGGGGCACCGTGCGGACATGGCGCGGCGGCGCGCCGGTCTTGTAGGAGGAGGGCGATACCTCGGTAACGGTGGCGGTGTTGCCGTGATAGGCGGCGCGGGTGACGATGATGCCCTCGCCGCCGCTGACCTTGCGGGCCAGGCGCAAGGCGAGGTCGTTGCTCTCGCTGCCCGTGCAGGTCAGCACCACATTGCTCAGCGCGGCCGGGAAGGTGGCGAGCAGCTTTTCCGCGTAATCATGCGCCACATCGAACAGATAGCGCGAATGGGTGTTGAAGCTGCCGATCTGCGCGCGCACCGCTTCCACCACCTTGGGGTGGCAATGCCCGACGGTCGGGACATTGTTGTAGAAATCGAGATAGGCCCGCCCGTCGGACGCATGGATAGTGGCGCCTTCCGCCCGCAGGATGCGCAGCGGCTCGTCATAAAACAGCACCGAGCCGGAGCCGAAGGCACGGCGGCGGCGCTCCACCAGCGCGGCGACATCCGGCAGCATCGTGCCGGTGGCGCCGGAGAAGGCGTTGAGATCGAGGATCGGCCGTTCCGGCTGCTCGTTCGGCCGCGTCATGATGCGGCCCTCCCGGCGACGGCCCGTTCCTGCGGCGTGTCATAGGTGGCGAGAAAGGCGCGGGCGAGGTCCACCGTGCCATGGGTGTAGCCTTCGCCCAGCGCCTGCGCGGTCGGGGTCTCGGCATGCGAGGCGATCCAGGCGGTGAGCAGCAGCCGGCGCAGCATGATGAACACCGGCAGCATGGCGCAGTCGTCATCGCTGAGCGGCGCCACCGTGCGATAGCCCTCGATCCACGCCGCCTGCAGCGCCGGTATATAGGGCTCGTGCTCGCTGAAGCTGATGGCGGAGGCGAAGTCGTAGAGGTACCAGCTGAAGCCGCAATCATCGAAGTCGATCACGCAGAGCGTGTCGCCCTCGACCAGCAGATTGGCGAGGCGCATATCGGCATGGACGAGGCCGAAACGGTCCTCCCCGGTGCCGTAATCGTCCAGCAGGGCGCGCAGCACCGCGGCGGTGCGCTCCAGAACGGCGCGGCCCTCGCGGGTGAGGCCGAGCGCGGCGCGCCAGTCGCCCCACAGCTTCACCTCGCCCAGCATGGCGTCATAGTCCCAGCGCTTGCGGGTGAAGCCCTCGGGACGCTGCCAGGCCCTCGCATGCAGGTGCAGCCGGGCATTGATGGCGCCGAGTTCGCGGTACCAGCGGGCGAGATCGTCGCCTTCCGCCGGCTCGCGCCCCGGCAGCAGTTCGAACGCCACGGCGTGGCGGCTTGTGCCGTCCTCGTCGAGATCGGCGATCAGCCCGCCGTCGACCTGCGGCACGGGGGTCAGCGTCGCCACCACGCCCGCGCGTCCCAGCGCGGTGAGCCAGGCGAGTTCGGAGTCGATCTCCTCGCGGCTGTGATAGCCCGGCCGGTGCACGCGGAACACCAGTTCCCGCCCCGAGGCGGGGTCGCGGGCGCGGAAGGTGGCGTTCTCGGAAATGGTGAGCAGCCGCAATTCGGTCGCGTCGGAAAGGCCCCAGCGCGGCAGCGCGGCGCGCAGCGCGTGTTCGAGCCGGGCGAGGAAGGCGGCGTCATAGAGCGGCTGGGTCATGGCTTCACGTTTCGGCGACGGTGATCTCGACCCGCGACCGCCCCAGCGCCCGCGCCACCGCGCCTTCGGGCGCGCGGTCGGTGACGAGGTGCTGGATATCAGGGATGCGGGCCCAGATGGCGAGCGATGGCACGTCGAACTTGCTGTGGTCGGAGACGATGATGGTCTGCGCCGCCCGGTTCATCATGGCGCGGTAGACATAGGCGGCATCCGGCTCGGCATCGGCGAGGCCGTCCGTGGTGATGCCGGATATGCCGAGAATGGCGCGGTTCACATTGTAATTCTGCAGGAACTCGCCGGTTTCCACCCCCACCATCATGCCCTCGCGCGCATTGTAGCGGCCGGGGCACATGATCACCTCGATGGTCGGGTTGGCCGAGACCACCGTCGCCACCGAGAAGGAATGGGTGATGACGGTGAGGTCGCGGCAGGCGGCGGCCATGCGGCGGGCGACATGGGTGGTGGTGGCGCCGGCGCCGATGGCGATCACCTCCTTCGGCTCGATCAGCCGCACCGTGGCGGCGGCGATGGCCTCGCGCTCGGCCACCATCAGCCCGTGCCGCTCGGTGACGGAGGGCTCGGAGGCCAGGGGCCGCACCGCCCCGCCATAGGTGCGGTTGATCAGCCCCTTTTCGCCGAGTTCGAACAGGTCGCGGCGGATGGTCTCCGTCGAGACGTTCAGCTCGGTGGCGAGATCGCCGACGCGCGCGGAGGCCGAGGCCCGCATCTCGGCGAGGATACGCGCCTGCCGCGCCGCCTTGTCGAGGCGTGGTGCCCGCCGCTCCGCCCGTGCGAGGGGGGCGTCCCTGTCCTTCGGTGCGGCGCCGTTCATGTCGCCGCCCGCCGCCGCAGCAGGATGCCGACCAGCCCGCCCGCCAGCAGCAGGCAAGCCGCGCCCAGCGTCGCCATGGTGCCGAGCGCCGGCACCATCGGCGTATAGCCGGCCACCATCTTGGCGTAGAGCCATTCGGGAATCGTCGAGTCGGCACCCGTTGTGTAGAGCGAGAGCGGGAAATTGCTCCAGGACAGCAGGAAGGCGAACAGCATGCCGGACCAGATGCCCGGCCACAGCAGCGGCAGCGTCACCTCGCGGAACACCTGGATGCGCGAGCAGCCGAGATCATAGGCCGCCTCTTCCAGCGAGGGGTCGAAGCCATAGACCTGGATGGCGATGACCAGCGTCACCACGGGCACGATCCAGATCATGTGCGCGAACACCGCCGTCATCCAGCTTGTCTGGATGCCCACGGCGTTGAAGCCGAGCAGCATGGCGAGGCCGAGCACCGGCTGGGGGAAGAAGATCGGCAGCAGGATCAGCTTCTGGTAGAGCTTGCGCCCCTTCCACTCATAGCGGGCGAAGGCCAGCGCGCCGAAGGTGGCGATGACGACGGAGAACACCGTCACCAGCAGCGCGATCGTGATCGAGGTCTTCACGATCATGCCGATCTCGATCGAATCCAGCGTCTTCTGCCACCATTCGGTGGCGTAGATCTTGATCGGGAAGCCGAAATACCGGCTCTTGTTGAAGCTCGCCAGCGCGCCGCAGAGGATCGGCAGATAGATCGCGACGAGGACGAACAGGGTCCACGCCCAGATCGCGGCATTGGTGCGCCTGTGGCCCATGGCTCAGCGCCTCCCCAGCATGCGGTCGAGATCGAGCTTCGACAGAGCGAACAGGGTCAGCGCACCGATGAAGAAGGTGACGACCACCGCCAGCGCCGAGCCGAGCGGCCAGTTCTGCGAATAGGTGAAGGCGATTTCGATGTCGTGCGAGATGACGATGATCGACTGGCCGCCGAGGATCTTCGCCTCCGCCGTGGCGCCGATGGCGAGCACGAAGGTGAGCAGCATGCCGATCAGGATTCCCGGCATGGCCAGCGGCAATTCGATCTCGCGCCAGATGAACAGCCGGCCGGCGCCGAGGTCCCGTGCCGCATCGACGAGGTCGCGCGGCACCAGGGCAAGGCCGAGCGTCATCGGAAACAGCATGAAGGGCAGATAGGTATAGACCATGCCAAACAGGGTGATGCCCGGCGTGTACAGCACTTCCGGCCCGCCGGAGAGGCCGAGCCATTTCAGAGTGCCGTCGAGCACGCCATTCTTGATGAAGAACAACACCCAGCCATAGAGCCGCACATTCTCCGAGACGAAGAGCGGGAACACGAACAGCACGCTGATCAGCGCCGACCAGCGGCCGAAAACCATGTTGAGCCCATAGGCGATGGGGTAGGCGATGACGGCGAGGATCGCCACGGTGAGCAGCGCCAGCCCGCAGGACCACAGGAAGGACAGCCACACCGTATTGCTGGGGTCGAACAGCGTGGCGAAATTCGCCAGGGTGAAGCTGGTGAACACGTCGAAGCTGCGCGGCGTGGCGAAGGCATAGCCGAAGATCGCCACCAGCGGCGCGAGAAAGCCGATGCCGAGCAGGATGGCGACCGGGAGCGCACAGCGCGCGCCCACCGACAGCATCCGCGCATGGCGCAACTGGCGGGCGCTTTCGGCGGTGGCCCCCGGTGCGGGGGCGAGGGCGAGATCGGCCATGCTCAGCCCTCCAGCGTGAAGGCGTCGGCGGCGTCCCAGCCGAGTGTCACCTGGCGGTCGAGGCTGGCGGGCAAAGCGCGCCCGCGCGACAATTCCACCAGCATGACCTTGGGTCCTACGCGCACCTGATATTGGATGCGCGAGCCGAGCGAGTATTCGTTATAGACCACGCCTTCCAGCCGGTTGTCGGCGGTCTCGCCGGGGCCCAGAATCCGCATGAATTCGGGACGCACCACCACGAAGGCGTCCTTGAGATCGGCACCGCTGCGCGGCGGGGCGAGGGTGAAGGTGCCCGGAACGTCGACGCCCTGCCAGCCACCGTCCGGCCCGCGCGTCACCTTCAGCGTGTTCACCTCGCCGACGAACTCGCAGACGAAACGGTCGACCGGCGCGCCATAGATTTCCTCCGGCGTGCCCACCTGCACCAGCCGGCCGGCGCGCATCACGCCGATGCGGTCGCTCATCACCATCGCCTCTTCCAGCGAATGGGTGATGTAGATGAAGGTCTTGCCGGTTTCCCGGTGCAGATCCTTCAGCTCCTTCTCCAGCGTCTTCTTCAGCTTGTAGTCGATGGCCGAGAGCGGCTCGTCGAAGAACAGCACTTCCGGGTCATAGGCCAGCGCCCGGGCCAGCGCCACGCGCTGGCGCTCGCCGCCCGAACACTTCATCACGTTCTTGTCGAAATAGCTTTCCGGCAGGCGGACGATGCGCATCAGCTCCAGCGCCCGCGCCTTGCGGGCGGCCGCATCCACGCCCTTCACCTTGAGCGGAAAGGCGATGTTCTCGCCCACGCTCTTGTGCGGGAACAGCGCCAGCGACTGGAAGACGAGGCAGGTCGGCCGCTTGTTCGGCGGCACGTCGTTGATGAGCTTGCCGTGCAGGGTGATGTTGCCCTCGCTCGGCGTGTCCATGCCGGCGAGCATGCGCAGCAGCGTGGTCTTGCCTGAGCCGGAGGGGCCGACAATGGTGAGGAACTCGCCCTCGCGCACGTCGAGGTCGATGTTCTCGACGGCGGTGAAGGCGCCGAAGGTCTTGCGGATGCCGACCAGTTGGAGGATCGGCTTCGGCAGTTCGGCGCTCAGGGCGTCGGCCGGCAGGGTCTGGAGCATCAGGTCTTCCGTCATGGGCCGGTGGCGGGCGGTCGCCGCAGGTGGTCGAGGATGTCGCTCATCCCTATCCGCCCCTCATCCCCGGGCTTGACCCGGGGACCCAGATTTCCCGCCGTCGCACGGCGTCGCCGCTGGCTGGCCGGGTCAAGCCCGGCCATGAGGGGCGGATGAGGTGAAGGACGCAGGTCTGCGCGGCCTCAGCCGCGCAGGCGCTTGGCGGCGTTCATCAGGTCGAGCGCCTTGTCGTAATCCGGCACGATGTCGTACTCGACCGAGCGCGCCATTTCCTCGTCCAGGCTGTCCCACTGGATGGCGTCGAGCTCGTCCTTGGTGAACAGGTCGAAGCACGCCTTGCTGCCCATCTGCGCCACCGGGTTGAACGTGCCCTCGGCGAAGGCGACGGTGTGGGCGATGTCCGGCGCCTGCACATATTTCAGGAACTCGAGCGCCAGCGGCGACAGGTTCGGGTTGTTCACCGTCGAGGTGATCTCGATCCAGGCGATGCCGCCCTTGCCGCCGGGCAGCGGGCCCTTCAGCGGGGTGATGCCGCGCAGGTTCGGGTGGCCGTCGGCGCGGGCGGGGGAGACGGAATAGGTGCCGCCGGTCATGTGCAGGTCGATCTCGCCGGAGATCAGCGCCTGGTTCATCGAGGCGATGTCGCCGATCAGCTTGGCGCCCTTGAAGACGCGCTTGGCGGTTTCCTCGAACGTGGCGAACTCGTCCGGCGTGTGGGTCTTGAACGGGTCGATGCCGGCGATGATGAAGATGTTGAAGACGTTCCAGTCGTCGGATTCGAGAATGCCGTATTTGCCGGCCAGCGCGGGGTCGTTGAACAGGTCCCAGCCGGTGTCTTCCGCCGTCTTGCGCGAGATCTTGTCGGTGTTGACGACATAGCTATACGGCCCGAAGCGCTGGGCCATGCCGATCAGCTCGGTGCCGCTGTCGCTCATCGCCCATTTATAGGGCGGCTTGAACATCGGCAGCATCTTGTCGAAATAGGGCTCGAACTCGGCCTTGGGCAGCGGCTTGATCAGCTTTTCGGGCAGCATCACCTTGCGTGCCCAGGGATTGTTGACGTTGATCAGGTCCCAGGTGTTGATCTCGCCGGCGCGCAGCCGGTTGATCATGGTGGGGTCGTTGGTCAGGCTTTCCGCCTTCACCGTCGCCCCGGTCTTGGAGCGGAACGGGTCGAGCACCTGGGCGGAGTTGTAGCCCTCCCAGCACAGGATGTTCAGCTCCTTCTCCCGCGCCGCGAACGCCTTGTTGGCGTTGAACAGCGGGCCGGCGGCGGCGAGCGCGCCAAGCCCCGCGCCCATGCCTTTCAGTAGCGACCGTCTCGAAATCTGCGCCATCTCGTAGTCCCTCTGGATTGTTGGCGCGGAACGTTGGGCGGCCGCGCATTTGGTCGCCACCCGGCCTATGGCGGATGTGGCGGATATGTTGGACTGTGTGTGATCCTAAACATCAGGTTTTGGGCTTTACAACACCAAAATTGCGGCTCACCCTGATGAAAAGGAGGGCAGCCTGTTTTGCAGGCATGTCTTCCGACGGCATTTTCATTTGCCGGATAATAAACACCAGAAAACCATCGGGAACAGCCGCATCATGTTCATGTCGCTCGAAGGCAAGACCGTCATCGTCACCGGCGCCAGCAAGGGGATCGGGCGCGGCCTCGCGCTGCGTTTCGGCCAGGCCGGGCTCAACGTGCTGGTGGTCAGCCGCTCGCTCGCGGAGGCCGAGAAGGTCGCGGCGGAAATCGGGCCCCACGCTTCCGCCTTCGCCGCCGATGTCACCAAGGCCGAGGACATGGCGGCGATGGCGGCGACCGCGGTGGAGCGCTACGGCGCCATCGACGTGCTGTGCGCCAATGCCGGCATCTTCCCCGCCGCCAAGCTCGGCGACATGACGGGCGAGGATTTCGACCATGTCATGGGCACCAATCTCAAGGGCACCTTCCTCTCCGTCTCCGCCGTGCTGCCGGCGATGAAGGCGGCGAAGAAGGGCCGCATCATCATCACCTCCTCCATCACCGGCCCGATCACCGGCTTTCCCGGCTGGACCCATTACGGCGCCTCCAAGGCCGGTCAGATGGGCTTCATGCGTACGGCGGCGATCGAGCTGGCGCCGTGGAACATCACGGTCAACGCCGTCATGCCCGGCAACATCCTCACCGAGGGCATGGAAGGCATGGGCGAAGCCTATATCGCCTCCACCGCCGCCTGCGTGCCGATGAAGAAGCTCGGCAGCGTGTTCGACATCGCCAATGCGGCGCTGTTCTTCGCCAGCGAGGAAGCCGGCTACATCACCGGCCAGGGCATGGTGATCGACGGCGGCCAGGTGCTGCCGGAATCGCCGATGGCGCTGGACGAGATGGGCGCGCCCTGACGCGCGCGGCCCCGGTTCGCGTGGAGAAGCGCGACAAAACCAGGAAAGAGATCATGTCACTGTTTCCGTGGAACAGTGACATGCATCAGAAGGTGGCGGCGAACATCAGCATGAATTCGCTCGCCGCCTGCGCGGCCAGCGCCGGCCCCGGCGTGCCGGGGCGGAAATCGTCGGCCTGATAGAGATTATAGTCATATTGCAGCGTGACGGCGAACGGCCCCGCCGGCGTCCATGTCAGGTTGGCGCCGACATTCCAGTTGCCGATGCCGCTGGTGCCATAGCTGATCTGCGCCAGCCTGTCGTCGATGTCGAAGCGGCCATAGCCGCCGAAGACCGCCGAGTTCCAGCGCGCGTTCCAATTGTGCAGATATTGCCCGACCGCGCTCCAGCCGCGTACCCGAACGAGCGAGCCGTCGCGCCGCCGGAAGGCGTCGGGCGCGGAAAAACGGCCGCTGGGGTCGATCAGCCCGAGATAGGAGGTCGCCCCGTCGGCATAGGCGGCCTGCAGATAGAGCGTGTCGCCGGTACCCAGCATGGGCAGGTTGACCATCACCCCGGCCTGCAGCGCGTAGCCCCATTCATCGGTCGACGCGCCGGTCCGCTCGCTCGCCGGCGCCTGCGCGATCTGGTGCAGCGCACCGGAAAGCTGGAAATTCCCCCAGTCGCCGCTCTGGCCGAAGGTGGCGACGAATTCCGGCCAGCGGGCCGCCCCGCCGGGGTCCGTGGCGTCGTCGGCGGCGATCTCCGCGCCGCTCGCCACGACCGGCAATATGCCATTGTCGCGCTGGGCCGAGCCTTCCAGCGAGAACTGGGCGACGAAGCCCTCCGCCAGTCGCCAGCTATAGCCAAGCACCGGCAGTTGCGTCTGGTCGCCGATGGTCGCCGGGTCGGTGCCCATGACATTGGCATTGGCGTAGAAGTCGAAGAAGGACTGGAGATAGCCGAAGGTGAAGCCGGCGAACTCGATATGGATGTCGTAGGGGTCGAACCGCGCCCCGTCCGTCACGGTCTCGCCCCAGGGCTCGGCGGTGCGCCAGATGATCCGCAGGTCGGTATAGGAACGCAGCGTGCCATAGTCGGTCTGCGTCCGCGCGTCCGTCAGCAGCCCGAAGGTCGACACCCAGTAGGAGCGCGCATTGGCGGCGGGGTAGTTGGTGTAGCTGTTGGCATAGGTCTCGTTCCAGAGATAGCCGCCGAGGCGCAGGCAGGTGTCGGTGTCGGGGCTGTAGAAAAAGCCCGGCCCCTCCGCCAGGCAGCGGCGCATATGGCGCGCCGATTCGGGCGTCGGTAGTTCCGCCGCCCCCGCACCTCCGCCGCCGAGCAGCACCAGCAGCAGGGCGCCCGCCGCCCGGCGCCGCCATGGCTTTCCGCCGTCCGCGGGGCGGTGCGTCGCTCTCCTGAAGGGCCGGCCTGCGGCTTTTGCTGGTTCACAGCGCATGAGGCGTTAAATATCAGCGGATTATTGCATTGGTGAGGGCGTAATGGCCGATTCGCACTGTCTCTATCGCCACGGCTTCCTGCGTGTAGGCACCGGGGTGCCGCGCGGGCGCGTGGCCGACCCGGCCTTCGCCCTCGCCGAACATCTGGCGCTGGCGCAGCAGGCGAGCGCGCGCGGCATCGGCGTGCTGCTTTATCCCGAACTCGGCCTGTCTTCCTACGCCATTGACGACCTGCTGTTTCAGGATGCGCTGCTCGACCGGGTGGAAGCGGCCATAGCGGGGCTGGCGGAAGCCTCGCGTGACCTGTTCCCGGTGCTGGTCGTCGGCGCCCCGCTGCGCCGCGAGGGGCAGTTGTTCAACACGGCGGTGGTGATCCATCGCGGCGCGATCCTCGGCGTGGTGCCCAAGAGCTACCCGCCGAACTACCGCGAATTCTACGAGCGCCGCCATTTCACCCCGGGCCTCGGCACGTCGGGCTCTATTGTCGTGGCGGGCAGAGAGGTACCTTTCGGCACCGATCTTCTGTTCCGCTCCGGGGGTGAGGTGCCCTTCACCTTCCATGTCGAAATCTGCGAGGATCTGTGGGTGCCGCTGCCGCCCTCGACCCGCGGGGCGCTGGCGGGGGCGGAAGTGCTGCTCAACCTGTCCGCCAGCAACATCACCATTGGCAAGGCGCGCCACCGCCGGCTGCTCTGCGCCGGCCATTCCGCCCGCTGCATCGCCGCCTATGCCTATTCCGCCGCCGGGCCGGGCGAATCCACCACCGATCTCGCCTGGGACGGGCAGGCGGCGATCTTCGAGAATGGCGACTGCCTCGGCGAGAGCGAACGCTTTCCCGACGGGCCGACGCTGCTCGCCGCCGATGTCGATCTGGAGCGCCTGCGGCAGGAGCGCATGCGCACCAACACTTTCGGCGAGAGCGTGCGGGAGGAGGGCACCGCTGACTTCCGCCGCATCGGCTTCGCGCTCGAAACCCCGCCTACCCCGGCGCCGCTGGAGCGGCTGATCGAGCGCTTCCCTTATGTCCCTGATGACCCCGAGCGGCTGGCGGAGGATTGCTACGAGGCCTACAACATTCAGGTGCAGGGCCTCGCCCAGCGGCTGGCCTCTTCCGGCGTTCGACGCGCGGTGATCGGCGTTTCCGGCGGACTCGATTCGACGCAGGCCCTGCTGGTCGCGGTGCGGGCGATGGACCGGCTCGGCCGGCCGCGCAGCGATATTCTCGCCTATACGCTCCCCGGCTTCGCCACCTCCGACGCCACCCGTGCCAATGCGCAGGCGCTGATCGAGACCCTCGGCGTCACCGGCGGCGAGATCGACATCCGCCCGGCGGCGCGGCAGATGCTGGCCGATCTCGGCCACCCCTTCGCTGGTGGCGAGCCGGTCTATGACGTGACCTTCGAGAATGTGCAGGCGGGTTTGCGCACCGATTATCTGTTCCGCCTTGCCAACCAGCAAAGCGGGCTGGTGGTCGGCACCGGCGATCTCTCCGAGCTGGGGCTCGGCTGGTGCACCTATGGCGTCGGCGACCACATGTCCCATTACAACGTCAACGCCTCGGTGCCGAAGACGCTGATCCAGCACCTCATCCGCTTCGTCGCCGCCTCCGGCGACGTGTCGGCGGCAACGGCGCGGGCGCTGGAGGCGGTGCTGGCGACGGAGATTTCGCCCGAGCTGGTGCCGGCGGAAGCGGGCGCCACCATCCAGTCGACACAGCAGGTGGTGGGGCCCTACGCGCTGCAGGATTTCAACCTGTACTACCTCACCCGCTATGGCTTCCGCCCCTCGCGCATCGCCTATCTCGCCTTGCACGCCTGGGGCGATGCCGCGCGCGGCGCCTGGCCGGCCAATGTGCCGGCGGAGGACCGGCGTGCCTATTCGCGCGCGGAGATCCGCCACTGGCTGCGCCTGTTTCTCAAGCGCTTCTTCGCCAACCAGTTCAAGCGCTCGGCCCTGCCCAACGGGCCGAAGATCACTTCGGGCGGCTCGCTCTCGCCGCGCGGCGACTGGCGCGCGCCTTCCGACGCCAGCGCGCAAGTCTGGCTCGACGAGCTCGACGCCAACTTCCCCGAGGAAGCCTGAAGCGCTACCCGCCGCAATGAGGAGCCGCGCGGCCGGCCGCGCGGGCGTGACCGAATGACTGACGACACCACCCCGCACAGCTACCGCCTCGCCGCGCTCGACCAGGACTTCATCCTCGGCGATTCCATGCGCGGCGTGCGTTTCCTGCTCGAATATGCCAAGCCGGAGGAGGAGCTGCGGCGCTGGCGCATCCGCTCCACCCTCGTCGTGTTCGGCTCCGCCCGCGTGCGTGCGGACGGTCCCGGCCGCCAGCCCTTCCTTTACGAGCAGGCGCGCGCCTTCGGGCGGATCGCCTCGCAGCGCGGCGGCGCGCTCGATGTGTCGGAAGGCGGCTACCGCGACAATGTCATCGCCACCGGCGGCGGGCCGGGCATCATGGAAGCCGCCAATCGCGGCGCCTATGACGTGGCCGCGCCCAGCATCGGCTTCAACATCTCGCTGCCGCATGAGCAGGTGCCCAACCCCTACACCACACCCCAGCTCACCTTCCGCTTCCATTATTTTGCGATGCGCAAGATGCACCTCGCCATGCGCGCCCATGCGCTGGTGGTGTTTCCCGGCGGCTTCGGCACGCTGGACGAGCTGTTCGAAATCCTCAACCTGCAGATCACCGGCAAGGCGCCGGCCGCCGCCGTGGTGCTGTTCGATGAAGCCTATTGGCGCGCGGTGGTCAATTTTCAGGTGCTGGTCGACAATGGCATGGTGAGCGCGGAAGAAGTCGCCAGCCTGCGCTTCGCCGATACCGCCGAGGATATCTGGGCCCAGCTCGTCGCCGGCGGGCTGAAGCGTCCCGCGCGCTGACCGGGCGATCTCAGGCGCGGGCGGCGATCCATGCGGCGATGCGCGGCCATACCTCCCGGTGCGCCCGCCGCCCGGCGAGGATGGCGAGGTGCTGCAGCCCGACGCCGATCTCGGCGGGGTGCTCGATGATCTCGGTGCTGCCCGGCGCCATCCGGGCGAAGAATGGCGCCACAGCGGCGCGCGGGCCGATCTCGTCGCCGGCGCTCACCGCCGCCAGCGCCGGCAGGCGCAGCGTGTCCGGCCCGACGCGGCGCTCGCCCAGCATCAGCCGCCCGGCGGTGAAACGGTCTTCGCGGTAGAGCCATTCCACCATCTCATGCACGAGCCGGCCGGCGAGCGGCACCTCGTCCAGCGCCCAGCGGGTGATGCGCAGATGCAGATCGAGCGCCGCCGGGTCGGCCAGGCTCAGCGTGCCGTCCAGCCAGCGGTTCCAGACGAAGGTGCCGGGCGCGAGCAGGGCGCAGGACTGCGCCAGCAGCCCGCCGGGCAGAAGGCCGTCTTCTGGCGTGCGGTCTTCCCGCGCCGCCACCGCATCGCGAAAGGCGCTGGAGCCGGGACCGAAGCTCAGCGGCGCGGCCAGCAGCACCAGCGCGCGGAAATGCGCCGGTTCCAGCGCCGCCGCCAGCGCCGCCAGCGTGCCGCCGAGCGAATGGCCGAGCACCACCGGCGCCTGTCCGGTCCGCGCCGTCACCTCCCCGGCCGCAGCGAGCAGGGCGGCGGCATAATCCTCCAGCCCGTGAGGGATGCCGCCTTCCACCGGCGGGCACCACTCGGTGAGAAACACATCCATGCCGCGATCGAGGCCGACCCGCACCACGCTGAGCTTCGTCGTCAGGTCCCAGATAGAGGGGCGCTTGATCGGGGCGGGCACCATCAGCACCGCCGGGCCCTGCGGTGCGGCCCGGCGCCGATAGTGGCGCAGCCGCAGCAGCGGCATCTCGGCGGCGATGTCATAGGGCTGCCCGGCGACGCCATAGCCGAGGAGGTCGAGCGTGCCGGCCTGCGCCTGCTGCCAGTTCCGCTGCGCCGCCTGCGCGAGGGCGAGCGGATGGGGGAACGGCGCGTCCGGCCACATGGCGTCCTCCTCGGGCCGGACGCTCAAGCCGCGCCCGGCAGCCAGCAGCCTAGCACAGGGCCGGCCCGCCACTTTGACGCGGGTCAGCCGGCCGCGGTGACAAGCGTGGCGAGCGGCAGCGGCGGCGCCCGCTCGAATCCCGGCGCGCCGGCGAGCAGCCGCCCGGCGATCTCGATGCCGCGCCGCGCCGCCACCGGGGCCGGGCCGCCGGCAAGCAAGCCGTCGACGAAGCCGGCGGCGAAGGCGTCGCCGGCCCCGGTCGTCTCCGTGGGGGCGGCGAGCGGCGGCACCGGCAGCGAACTCCGCCCTTCCGCCTCGCACAGCAGCACCGGCCCGGCGCCCTGCGTCACCACCAGCAAGCGGAGGTCGTCGCCGCCGATCACCCGTGCCTGTTGATAGGCATCCGCCCCGGTGAACAGCGCATGGTCGGCGCTGGAGGCGATGAGCGCCTGCGCCGGGCGGCGCTCGCCGCGCTCCAGCGGCACCTGCGCCACCACGGGCAGGCGCGCCGCCAGCGCGTCGAGAATTCCGGGCGCGGCGCGGCGGACATTGACATAGGCGATGTCGGCCTCCAGCGCCGGCAGGCTGGTGAGCCGTCGCGCCTCCGTGCCGGCCGGCGCGATGATGGTGCGCTCCCCCTCCGGCCCGACGAGAATATCGAGCGGGACGGTGGGTGCGTCGGTCTCGCGCAAGGCGCGCAGGTCGAACCCCATCGCCTCAAGCCGGGTCCGGCAGGCGCGGCCGGCGGCATCGGTGGAGAGCGTCGCCACCAGCGTCACGCGGTGGCCGAGCGCGCGCAGCGCCGCGCCGGTGTTGAAGCCGCCGCCGCCGCAGCGCAGCGTCACCTCGCCCCGCGTGATCCGCTCGCCCGCCTTCAGCGGCGCGTCGAGCGGCCAGAGGCGATCGACATTGACGCTTCCGACCACCAGCACATGGCCCATGGCGTCTCCCCCGGCTTGGCCCTGGCGCGCGGGCCATGCGCCGAGCGATAGGGGCGGGCGCGTGCTTTGGCAAGCCGGCCTCGTTTCCCCCGGGCGTCGTTCCCCCGGCGTCGTTCCCCCGGCCTCGTTTCCCCAGGGCGTCGTTTCCCCGGCGTGGTTTCCCGGCCTCGACGCCGCCGGGCTTTGCCGCTACGTCTTGAGCCGGCCCGGCAGGGCGGCGTCGTGGTGTCGGCGGTGAGGGAGACAGGTGCGATGAAGCTGGTGCGTTACGGAGAGAGCGGGCGCGAGAAGCCCGGCCTGATCGACACGGAGGGCGGGCTGCGCGATCTCTCCGCGCTGGTGGCCGACATTGAGGGCAAGATGCTGGTGCCGGAAAGCCTTGCCCGGCTGCGCGATATCGACATTGGCGACCTCCGGGTGGTGGAAGGCGCGCCGCGCCTTGGCCCCTGCGTCGGCGCGGTCGGCAAGTTCGTCTGCATCGGCCTCAACTATTCCGACCATGCGCAAGAGGCCGGCATGCCCCTTCCCGAGGAGCCGGTGATCTTTCTCAAGCCCACGAGCTGCATTGTCGGACCCAATGACGATGTCGAAATCCCGCGCGGCGCCAGCAAGGTCGATTGGGAAATCGAGCTTGGCATCGTCATCGGAAAGCCGGCTAAGTATGTAGCGGTGGACGAGGCCTATGACCACGTTGCCGGGTACTGCATCGTCAATGACGTGTCGGAGCGCTCTTTCCAGCTTGAGCGCGGCGGGACCTGGGACAAGGGCAAGGGCTGCGACACTTTCGGCCCGATCGGCCCCTGGCTGGTGACGCGCGACGAGATCCCCGATCCGCAGGCGCTCGACATGTGGCTGGAGGTGGACGGGGTGCGCCGCCAGTCCGGCTCCACCCGCACCATGATCTTCGACGTGCCGACGCTGGTGTCCTATGTCAGCCAGTTCATGAGCCTGCAGCCGGGCGATATCATTTCCACCGGCACGCCGCCGGGCGTCGGGCTCGGCATGAAGCCGCCGGTCTATCTCGCTCCCGGCCAGACCATGCACCTTGCCATTTCCGGGCTTGGCGAGCAGCGCCAAAGGGTGGTCGCGGCGGGTTGAAGCCGGCTCGGTTGCGGCAGATCAAGGCGCCCGGCGCGCGCCTGTGCTGAGCTTCGCCCGTTCACGTCCGCCCGTGGTCGACGTGGGAGGGTGCCATGCCGAATGCCGAGCTGAAACGCCGCCTGCGCGATGCCGTGGAGCGCGTTCTGAGGGACGCCGAGGTCGAGGTCGGTATCTGCCGCGACAAGCGCATCATCACCCTGACCGGGCGGGTGCCGACGCGCGGCCTGCAGATCAGCATCGAGGATGCCGTCGGCCGCCTCGCCGGCGATTTCACCGTCGTCAACCAGGTGAAGGTCGAGCCGCCGCCGGGCCAGCGGATCGTGCGCCTGCATTAGCGCCTTTTCGGGCGACGCCGGCTGTGCGTCGCGCGGCGGAAAGGCGCCGTGGCCGAAGCCTGTCGCTGTTCCGCTGAGTCGCTCTTCGGGCGAACGGGGTCCTGTCGGGGCTCCGTCGCATCGGGACCGCGCGCCCCGGCCGCGCGCGGGGCAGCCGCCCCGCTGCCGGCGCCCGCCCCCTGACGCGCCGGGCGCGTGACCGCTTTATCCACCTTCCCGTCTTCACTATTCTGGCACGAGGTCCCGCAGAGGACCCTGCGGGAGGCAGACCATGACCGACGTGCCGCCAGACGCCGACGCGCAAGGCTCCAATCGCTGGCGCCGCTTCGCGGAGTGGGACGCGCGCCCCCTGCGCCATGATCAGTTTGCGGCGGAAAATCCCGAGGCCGGCTTCTCGGTGTTCCGCAGCCCCTATGACCCCGCGCCCTCGCTCGCCATCGAGGAGGGCCGGGTCACCGTCATGGACGGCAAGGCGGCGGCCGATTTCGACATTCTCGATGCCTTCATCGCCGCCCACCACATCGACCCCGCCATGGCGGAAAAGGCGATGGCGATGGACCCGGGCGAGATCGCCCGCATGCTGGTCGACATCAATGTGCCGCGCGCCGAACTCGAAGCGCTGGCGCGGGGGCTCACCCCGGCGCGCCTTGCCGAGGTTGTGGGCCGGTTGTCCGCGCTGGAGATCGCCTTCGCCTATTCGAAGATGCGCCAGCGCCAGACCCCCGGCAATCAGGCTCACGTCACCAACGCCAAGGACGACCCGCTCCAGCTTGCCGCCGATGCCGCCGTCGCGGTGGCGCTGGGCTTCGACGAGATCGAGACCACGATGCGCGTCTCCTCCAATAGCTGGTCCAATGCGCTCGCCTGCACGGTGGGCGCGGCGGTCGGGCGCGGCGGCGTGCTGTTCCAGTGCTCCATCGAGGAAGCGGAGGAGTTGCAGATCGGCCTCGCCGGGCTCGCCTCCTATGCCGAAACCGTGTCGGTCTACGGCACCGAGCGCGCCTTCATCGACGGCGACGACACGCCCTGGTCCAAGGCGCTGCTGACCGCCGCCTATGCCTCGCGCGGCATCAAGGCGCGCTGCACCTCCGGCGCGGCGGCGGAACTGCTGATGGGCTTTCACGAACAGCGCTCGCTGCTTTATCTCGAAGCACGCTGCCTGTGCCTGCAGCGGGCGATGGGCGTGCAGGGCACGCAGAATGGCGGCATTGATGGCGCCCCGCTCACCGCCTCCATGGCCGGCGGCGTGCGCGAATTGATGGCGGAGAACCTCATCGCCGTCTGGCTCGCGCTCGAATGCGCCTCCGGCAATGATTGCCGCACCAGCGAGTCGGAAATCCGCGTCGGCGCCAAGATCACGCCCTATCTGCTGGCCGGCTCCGACCTCATCTGTTCCGGTTTCGGCTCGATCAAGAAATACGACAATTCGTTCAACCCCTCCCTCTTCAATGGCGAGGAGATCGAGGACTATCTGCTGCTGCAGCGCGACTTCGAAACCGATGGCGGCCTGACCCCGGTGGAGGAGGACCAGGTGATGGGCCTGCGCGTGCGGGCGGTGGAAGCGCTGGCGGCGGTCATGGACGAACTCGGCCTCGGCACCGTGCCGCGGGCGCGGATGATGTCCGTCGTCTTCGCCTCCGGCTCGGAGGAGACGCAGAGCTACAGCGCCGGCGAGGTGACGCCGATCAGCGCCGCCATCAAGGCGCGCGGCATCACCGCGCTCGATGTGGTGCGGGCGCTGGCGAGGCGCGGCTACACCGAGGAGGCGGAAAACCTTCTGCTGATGCTGCGCCAGCGTATTTCCGGCGACTATCTCCAGACCTCCGCCCTGATCCGCGACGGGCGGGTGCTGAGCGCGATCAACGACCCCAATGATTATCGCGGCCCCGGCACCGGCTACCGCATGCCCGAGCGCCGCTGGCAGGCTGTGCAGGGCATCCGCAATGTGCTTACCCGCGAGCGGGTGCTGGCGGCGGAGAATGTCGTCGGCGAGGCGGCGGGCGAGGCCGACTGGCTGCTGCCGGCCGGTGTCGCGGCGAAGGGTACCGACCCGCATGAGGTGGTGATCGGCGTCAGCCCGGCTTTCGCCCGGCAACTGCACCAGACCACCGCCGGGCACGCGCTCTCCGATGTGGTGGCGGCGCTGGTCGGCGGCATCGAGGCGGGGGGCGGCAGGGCGCGACTGGTGCGGATGATGCACACGGCCGACACTTCCTTCCTCGGCCTCGCCGCCGCAAGGCTGTCGGGTTCGGGTTTCGGCATCGGCATCCAGGCCAAGGGCACGACCGTGCTGCACCAGGCCGACCGCATGCCGCACATGAATCTCGAACTGTTTTCCAACGCCCCGCTGACGGGGTTGGAACATTACCGCGCCCTCGGCCGCAACGCCGCTCGCCACACCTACGGCGAGGCGCCCGAGCCGGTGGTGGTGCCCACTCATGGCGAAGCGCTCGGTGCGCGCTTTCATGTGCGGGTGGCGCTGCTCTACGCCATCGAGACCGGTCTCATCGATCTCACTGTCCACCCCATCGAACTCAATTACCGCCCCGCTCGGCCGGCGACGGAGGCTGCCGAATGAGCGCGAAACCCATGAGCGACCTCGACCTCTACCCCGTCGCCGAAAAGGCCCCGGAGCGGGTGCGGACACCGACCGGAAAGCCGCTTTCCGCCCTCACTTTGGAGGCCGTGCTTTCCGGCGAGGTTGGCAATGAGGACATCGCCATCACGCCTGAAGCGTTGATATTGCAGGCGAATATCGCCCGTGCTGCCGGAAGGGCGACGCTGGCGGAGAATTTCGAGCGCGCCGCGGATCTCGTGCGCGTGCCGCAAGCGCTCATTCTCGACACCTATGAGCTGCTGCGCCCGGGCCGCGCCCGGGATGCCCAGCAGCTTCTCGACCGCGCCACGCTTCTGCGCCGGGATTACGGCGCCGCGCGCGTCGCCGCTCTCGTCGAGGAAGCCGCCGCCGTCTATGCAAAGCGCGGAATGTTCGTGAAAAGATACTGAGATATCAGATATTTGGTTCGGTCAGGCGGCGCACGGCGTCGCGCCAGCCGGCGAGCTTGGCCTCGCGCGTCTCCGCCGGCATGACCGGATCGAACCGGTGGTCGAGCCGCCACGAATCGGCAAACCGTCCCGGCGCGGGCATCAGCCCGGCCTGATAACCCGCGAGATACGCCGCACCAAGCGCCGTCGTCTCGCGGATCACCGGCCGGTCGACCGGCGCGGCGAGAAGATCGGCCAGGCGCTGCATGGCGAAATTGGAAGCCACCATGCCGCCATCGACGCGCAGCACCGGCGCGCGGTGCCCTCCCGCGCCGGAGCGCGCCCAGTCGGCATTCATCGCCGCGATAAGGTCAGCGGTCTGATAACAAACGCTTTCCAGCGCGGCGAGGCAGAATTCGGCCGGGCCGGAACTGCGCGTCAGCCCGAACATGGCGCCCCGCACGTCCGGGTTCCAGTGCGGTGCGCCAAGGCCGACAAAGGCCGGCACGAGATAGACCTGCTGGGCTGGATCGGCCGCTTCCGCCAGCGCTTCGCTCTCGGCCGAATTCTTGATGAGGCCAAGCCCGTCGCGCAGCCATTGCACCGCCGCCCCGGCGACGAAGATGGAGCCTTCCAGCGCATAGGTGCGCTTTCCGCCGAACTGATAGGCGATGGTGGTGAGCAGCCGGTTCTGCGACACCACGGCGGTGTCCCCGGTGTTCAGCAGGGCGAAGCAGCCGGTGCCATAGGTCGACTTGATCATGCCCGGCTGGAAACAGGCCTGACCGACAGTGGCGGCCTGCTGGTCGCCGGCTATGCCGCCAATGGCAATGGCGCCGCCGAACATCTCCGGCATGGTATGGCCGAAATCGGCGGCGCAATCCTTCACTTCGGGAAGGAGGGAGCGCGGCACGCGCAGCAGCGCGAGCAGGTCGTCGTCCCAATCGCCGGTGTGGATGTTGAACAGCAGCGTGCGGGCCGCGTTGGTGGCATCGGTGGCATGCACCGCGCCGCCGGTGAGCTTCCACAGCAGCCAACTGTCGACGGTGCCGAAGGCGAGTTCGCCGCGTTCGGCGCGTGCACGTGCGCCCGGCACATGGTCGAGAATCCAGCCGATCTTGGTGCCGGAGAAATAGGGATCGAGGATCAGCCCGGTGCGCTCGCTGACCAGCGGCTCATGCCCCTCAGCTTTCAGCCGGCCGCACAGATCGGCGGTGCGGCGGTCCTGCCAGACGATGGCGCGATGGATGGCGGCGCCGGTCTTGCGGTCCCATACCACGGTGGTTTCGCGCTGATTGGTGATGCCAATCGCGGCGATGTCGGAGGCCTTGACGCCGGCCTTGTCGATCACGGTGCGGCCGGTGGCGAGCGTCGTCTGCCACAGGTCTTCCGCCTCATGCTCGACCCAGCCGGAGGCGGGGAAATGCTGCGGAAATTCCTGCTGCGCCTGCGCCGCGATGGACGTATCCGGCCGGAACAATATGGCGCGCGAGGAAGTCGTGCCCTGGTCGATGGCGAGAAGATAGGTCGTCACGTGGCGCTCCGGGGAAGGCATCCTCCCGAAAGGCTCGCAGCCTGCGGAAGGCGTGTCCATGTCGGGCGGGACTCCGCCTGGCGAAGGCACGACGGAAGGGGCGTCCCGGACGGCGGGGGCGTCCGGGACGAGGTGCCGGGGGCGCGTGGCGCGGTCCCCGGCGGGTTTTAGCGGATCAGTTCCGGTTAGGCGGGGTGGCCGGCCACGAGTTGATCAGCGTGTCGTAGTCGATGGTCTCGCCCTGCGGCTTCTCATTGGCGAGCTTGGGCTGCGGGGCGAGGTTGCCGGATTCCTTGGCGAGCTTCACCCAATATTCCATCGGGTGCTTCTCGTTCAGCTTCGGGCCGCAATCGCCCTGCACGCCGGAGCGCTCCAGACGCTCCATCACCGATTCCTGCGCCTGGGCGAGCGAGTCCATGGCCTGCTGCGGCGTCTTGGCGCCGGAGGAGGCGTCACCAATGGCCTGCCACCAGAGCTGGGCGAGCTTCGGATAGTCCGGCACGTTGGCGCCCGTCGGCGACCACTGCACGCGGGCCGGCGAGCGGTAGAACTCGATCAGACCGCCGAGCTTGGGCGCGCGTTCGGTGAAGCTCTTGTCCCAGATGTCGCTCTCGCGGATGAAGGTGAGGCCGACATGGCTCTTCTTCAGCGAGACGGTCTTGGAGGTGACGAACTGGGCGTAGAGCCAGGCGGCCTTGCGACGATCGACCGGAGTGGACTTCAGCAGCGTCCAGGAACCCACGTCCTGGTAGCCGAGCTTCATGCCGTCCTTCCAGTAGGCGCCCTTCGGCGAAGGGGCCATGCGCCACTTCGGCGTGCCGTCGGCGTTCATGACCGGCAGGCCTTCCTTCACCATGTCGGCGGTGAAGGCGGTGTACCAGAACATCTGCTGGGCGATGTTGCCCTGGGCAGGCACCGGGCCGGCTTCGGAGAAGGTCATGCCGGCAGCCTGCGGCGGCGTGTACTTCTTCAGCCACTCGATATACTTGACGATGGAGTAAACGGCCGCCGGGCCGTTGGTGTCGCCGCCGCGCTCGACGGTCGAGCCGGTGGGGCGGCAGCCTTCCATGCGGATGCCCCATTCATCGACCGGCTTGCCATTGGGCAGGCCGCGATCGCCATTGCCGGCCATGGAGAGCCACGCATCGGTGAAGCGCCAGCCGAGCGAGGGGTCCTTCTTGCCGTAGTCCATGTTGCCATAGACCTTGACGCCGTTGATTTCCTTCACGTCATTGGTGAAGAACTCGGCGATGTCCTCATAGGCGGACCAGTTCAGCGGCACGCCCAGCTCGTAGCCATACTTGGCCTTGAACTTGGCCTTGATGTCCGGGTTGGTGAACCAGTCGTAGCGGAACCAGTAGAGGTTGGCGAATTGCTGGTCCGGGAGCTGGTACACCTTGCCATCCGGCGCGGTGGTGAAGGAGATGCCGATGAAATCCGCGAGGTCGAGCGTCGGCGAGGTCACGTCTTTGCCTTCGCCCGCCATCCAGTCGGTCAGCGGCACGGCCTGCTTGTAGCGGAAATGCGTGCCGATGAGGTCGGAATCGTTCACCCACGCATCGTAGATGTTCTTGCCCGACTGCATCTGTGTCTGGATCTTCTCGACCACGTCACCTTCCTGGATGAGGTCGTGGGTGAGCTTGATCCCGGTGATCTCGGAGAACGCCTTGGCGAGAACCTTCGCCTCATATTCATGGGTGGTGATCGTCTCGGAGACGACGTTGATCTCCATGCCCTTGAACGGTTCGGCAGCCTTGATGAACCATTCCATCTCCTTCATCTGCTCGTCCTTGGAGAGCGTGGAAGGCTGGAATTCGCTGTCGATCCACTTCTTGGCGGCGGCCTCGTCCGCGCGTACCGGCGCGGCGAAGGCGATCAGCGCCATGGCGCTGGCGGCCAGCAGAAGCCGGCCTCGGCTCATTGTCGGCAACATGGGTCTTTCCTCCCGTTCGTTCCAGATCGTGCGGCTTGCTGCCGCTTAGGCGAATTCACACGAGGCGGAACACCGCCAGCGCGTAGACAAGGCAGAGCGCGAGCGCCCAGCCGAGATTGGGACCCACCAGGGCGAGCCAGGCGAGATTGATGAAGGCGCTGCCGAGCAGCGTGATGAACAGGCGGTCGCCGCGCGTGGTGGGAATGCCCAGCACGCCGACGCGGGCGCGCTCGGGCTTCCACAGCGCCAGCATGGTGAAGATTGCGAGCAGACCGGCAATCACGGCGAAAAAGGCTGCCGTTGGCCAGGTCCAGGCCATCCAGGCGGTGTTCTCGGCGAGACGTTCCATGAAGGGCGACGAAGCGTTTTCCATGCCGTCGATCCTCATACCCGCCCGAGGGCAAAGCCCTTGGCGATGTAGTTGCGCACGAACCAGATGACGAGCGCGCCGGGGATGATGGTCAGCACGCCGGCGGCGGCCAGCAGGCCCCAGTCCATGCCGGCGGCCGAGACGGTACGGGTCATCGTCACCGCGATCGGCTTGGCGTTGGTGGCAGTCAGCGTACGCGCCAGCAGCAGTTCCACCCAGGAGAACATGAAGCAGAAGAAGGCGGCAACGCCGATGCCGCTCGCGATCAGTGGCATGAAGATCTTGATGAAGAAGCGCGGGAAGGAATAGCCGTCGATCGCCGCCGTCTCGTCGATCTCACGCGGCACGCCGGACATGAAGCCTTCGAGAATCCACACGGCGAGTGGCACATTGAACAGGCAATGCGCCAGCGCCACGGCCCAGGGCGTGTCGAACAGGCCGATGGCCGAATAGAGATTGAAGAAGGGCAGCGCGAACACGGCTGGAGGGGCCATGCGGTTCGACAGCAGCCAGAAGAAAAGGTGCTTCTCGCCGACAAAGCTGTAGCGCGAGAACGCATAGGCTGCCGGCAGCGCCAGCGTGATCGAGATGATGGTGTTCAGCGCCACATAGGTCAGCGAGTTGATGTAGCCGGAGTACCAGCTCGAATCGGTGAAGATCTTGATATAGTGCTCGAACGTGATGTCGTTCGGCCACAGGGTGACGCCTGAATTGATCTCGAAATTCGTCTTCAGGCTCATATTCACGAGCCAGTAGATCGGCAGGATCAGGAAGGCGAGATACAGCACCATGACGAGGGTGCCGCCGCGCGAGGAGGCGTGGGACGAGGCGCTCATGCCGGGTTCTCCTCCTGCCGGCGCTCGGTCCCGGCATGCGTCATCACGGTGTAGAAGACCCAGCAGAGGGCAAGCACGATGAGGTTGTAGACGAGGCTCATCGCCGCCGCCTTGCCGAGATCGAACTGGCCGAGGGCGATCTTCACGAGGTCGATGGACAGGAAGGTGGTGGCGTTGCCAGGCCCGCCGCCGGTGAGCACGAAGGGCTCGGTGTAGATCATGAAGCTGTCCATGAAGCGCAGCAGCACCGCGATCAGCAGAACCCGCTTCATCTTCGGCAATTGGATAGTGGTGAAGATGGCCCAGCGGGAGGCGCCGTCGATCCGTGCGGCCTGGTAATAGGCGTCGGGGATCGACTTGAGGCCGGCATAGCACAACAGCGCGACGAGGCTGGTCCAATGCCACACATCCATCACCACGATGGTGATCCAGGCCGCCAGCGGATCGCCCGTGTAGTTGTACTCGATGCCGAGAGCGTTGATCGCCCAGCCCGCGAGGCCGATATCGCCGCGCGCGAACACCTGCCAGATGGTGCCGACGACGTTCCACGGAATCAGTAGCGGCAGCGCCATGATCACCAGCGTCGCGGCGACCTTCCAGCCCTCGCGTGGCATGGACAGCGCGACGAGGATGCCGAGCGGCACCTCGATGGCGAGGATGATGGCGGAGAAGAGAAGATTTCGCCACAGCGCGTCGAGGAAGCGCCCGCCGAGTTCCGTGGAGGGATCGAGCAACTCCTGGAACCAGCCAAGGCCGTTCCAGAAGAACTGGTTGTTGCCGAAGGTGTCCTGCACCGAATAGTTCACCACCGTCATGATCGGCACGATGGCCGAGAAGGCGACGATGAGGAAAACCGGGGCGACCAGCAGCCAGGCGCGGTTGTTGACGGGCTTGTCCATCACGCAACTCCCTCGCGGCCGGCGGGCGCGCCGGGCACCAGCACGCCATTGGCGTAGATGTGGATCTGCCGGGGATCGAGCGTCAGGCCGGCGCTATCGCCGTCGAGCGACAGAGCCTCCGGGACCATGGCCGCCGCCGGATTGCCGGAAATCTCGATGCGGGCGATGCGGGCGCGCCCGATATCCTCGATGCGCGTCACCTTCACGGGCAGGCCGTGGCCCGGCCTCGCCAGCGTGGCGAATTCCGGCCGCACGCCGAGTTCGATCCGTTCCCCCGGAGGCAGGGCGGGATAGGCCCGCTCCAGCGCAATGGCGACGTCACCCACATGGGCGGTGCGCCCCTCGACCTTCACCGGCAGCACATTCATGCCCGGCGAGCCGATGAAATGGCCGACAAAGGTGTGGGCGGGGCGCTCGAACAGCTCTTCCGGCGTGCCGGTCTGCACCACGGCGCCGTCATGCATGACGACGACGGTGTCGGCGAAGGTCAGCGCCTCGGTCTGGTCGTGCGTCACATAGATCATGGTGAGATCGAGGGCGCGGTGCAGTTCCTTCAGCGAGGAACGCAACTGCCATTTCAAGTGGGGGTCGATGACGGTCAGCGGCTCGTCGAACAGGATCGCCGCGACATCCTCGCGTACAAGACCGCGACCGAGCGAGATCTTCTGCTTGGCGTCGGCGGTGAGGTTGGAAGCCTTGCGGTCGAGCACGGAGGTCATGTCGAGCCGGCTGGCGATTTCCTCGACGCGGCGGGCGATCGCTTCGCGCGGCATCTTCCGGTTCTTCAGCGGAAAGGCCAGGTTCTCGCGCACCGTCATCGTGTCGTAGACGACCGGAAACTGAAACACCTGAGCAATGTTGCGCGCTTCGGTCGGCAGCCGCGTGACATCGCGGCCGTCGAACAGGATGCGCCCGCGCGTCGGGATGACGAGGCCGGAAATGATGTTGAGCAGCGTGGTCTTGCCGCAGCCGGAAGGTCCGAGCAACGCATAGGCGCCGCCTTGGCGCCAGACATGGTTGATCTCTTTCAGCGCATAGTCCTGCGGGCCGCGCGGATCAGGCCGGTAGGCATGGGCGAGACCGTCGAGGGTGATGCTGGCCATGGTGCTCTCCCTCAGGCCGCCGCCGCATCGCGGGCGGGCGCGACACGGCGCTCGTCAGCGTCGAACAGCAGGATGTGGCGGGGGTCGATCAGCACTTCCACCGGCGCGTCCGGTTCCAGCCGCCGCACGCCGGGAACCAGCGCGGTGAGGCGTTCCGCGCCCATATCCATATGCAGGAAGCTCTCCGAACCCGTGACTTCGGTCACCGCGATGGTCGCGCCAAGACGGATGAGCCCGTCGCCGGCGATGCGCTCGGCGGTGGCGACATCTTCCACTTCGAGATGATGGGCGCGCACGCCAATCGTGTAGCGGCCATCCGGCACATGGGCGAGCGGGCCGTGCGCCGGCAGCACGGTGCCATTCTCCATCAGCACGGTGTGTCCCTGCTTCTTCACGCGCAGCGCGTTGAGCGGCGGGTCTGAGAAGACGCGCGCGGTGGCGAGGTTCGCCGGGCCCCGATACACCTCGGCCGTGGGCCCGAATTGGGTCACCGCGCCTTCGAGTAGCGCGGCGGTGTTCCCGCCGAGCAGCAGCGCCTCGGTCGGCTCCGTGGTGGCATAGACGAACACGGCGCCGGTTGAGGCGAAGATGCGCGGCAGCTCTTCGCGCAGTTCCTCGCGCAGCTTGTAGTCGAGATTGGCAAGCGGCTCGTCGAGCAGGACGAGATCGGCGCGCTTCACCAGCGCGCGGGCGATGGCGGTACGCTGCTGCTGGCCGCCGGAGAGAGCCAGCGGGGTGCGCTGGAGGTAGGGCTCCAGCTTCAGCAGCTTCGCCGCCGACAGCACACGCTCCTCTATCTCCGCTCTGGGGAGGCCCGCCACCCGCAGCGGCGAGGCGATGTTCTCATACACCGTCAGCGCGGGGTAGTTGATGAACTGCTGGTAGACCATGGCGACGCTGCGCTTTTTCACCGACAGGCCGGTGACATCGCGACCATCCACCAGCACCCGGCCGGAGGTCGGCGCGTCGAGGCCGGCCATCAGACGCATCAGGCTGGTCTTGCCGGCAAGGGTGGCGCCGAGCAGCACGTTCAGGCTGCCGCGCTCCAGGCGCAGCGACACATCGCGGATGAAGGGGACGCCGCGCACGCTGCGCGAGACATGGGCGAGTTCGAGTGTCATTGCGCAATACCCCGCAGCGAAGCCGGCGCCGCGCGCGGCAATACGCTCTCGGCCATGAAGGCATCGAGCGCCGCCGTCTCCTCAGCGGAGAAGCGCAGGCCGAGCTTGGAACGCCGCCATAGCACATCCTCGGCGGTACGAGCCCACTCTTCACGCATCAGGTAGCGCACCTCTGCCTCGGTCAGGTCGGCCCCGAACACCCGCCCGAGGTCGCCGGCCGCACGGGTGCCGTCGAGAATGCGCATGGCCCGCGTGCCATACGCCACCACCAGCCGGCGGGCGAGGCGTTCATCGAGCCAGGGATGGGAGCGCAGCAACTGGGCTATGATGCGAGGCTGGTCGTGCACGCCGAAATCCCCCCCGGGAAGCGGCGCGGTGCCCGTCCACGACGCCTTCGACGCGCCGGGAAGATAGGGCGTCAGCTTCTCGATCGCGTGCTCGGCAAGACGGCGATAGGTGGTGATCTTGCCGCCGAACACCGAGAGAACCGGCACCCGCCCGTCCTGGTCGTCCAGTTCCAGCACATAATCGCGCGTGGCTTCCTGCGCCTTGGACGCGCCGTCGTCATAAAGCGGTCGGACGCCGGAATAGGTCCACACCACATCGCCCGGCGTCACCGGGCGGCTGAAATACTCGCTGGCGGCGGCGCAGAGATAGGCGATCTCCTCCTCGCTCGCCACCGGCTTGCTCGGCGTGCTGCCGAAATCCCGGTCGGTGGTGCCGATGAGGGTGAAGTCCTGCTCATAGGGAATGGCGAAGATGATGCGCCCATCGGCGTTCTGGAAGATGTAGGCGCGGTCATGGTCGTAGAGCCGGGGCACGACGATATGGCTGCCCTGGACCAGGCGGACATTGGCGGGCGAGTTGGCGCGCAACACATGCGCCAGAACATCGTGCACCCAGGGGCCGGCGGCATTGACCAGCGCGCGGGCATTGACGACGCGGCGTGCGCCGTCCTCCTCGAATTCGATACGCCAGAATTCAGGCTCGCGGCTGGCGGAGACGACGCGGGTGCTCCGGCGTATGTCAGCGCCGCGCTCGGCCGCATCGAGCGCATTCAGCACCACCAGGCGGCTGTCCTCCACCCAGCAGTCGGAATATTCAAAAGCGCGGCGATAGCCCTCGCGCAGCGGCCGGCCAGCCGGGTCGCGCGCGAGGTCGAGCGTGCGCGTCGACGGCAACAGCTTGCGCCCGCCGAGATGGTCGTACAGGAAAAGGCCGAGGCGCAGCAGCCAGGCCGGGCGCAGGCCGGCGTGGTGGGGCAGGACGAAGCGCAGCGGCCAGATAATGTGCGGGGCGATCGCCCACAGCACTTCGCGTTCGGCCAGCGCCTCATGCACCAGCCGGAACTCGTAATGTTCGAGATAGCGCAGCCCACCATGGATGAGCTTGGTGGAGGCGGAAGAGGTGGCGCCAGCGAAATCGCCCTGTTCCAGCAGCACCACGGAGACGCCCCGGCCCGCCGCGTCGCGGGCGATGCCGCAGCCATTCACGCCCCCGCCAATGATCGCAAGGTCGTAAATCTCGTCCAAGGTGCGAGCGTTCAAAGGCGTGTCTCCCGGTGCGCTGCTTTAGGTCAGTAGCGCTTTCGTTTTTATCTTCATATCGACGCTATACGAAAGTGTTTTTGGTCGCAATAGCGTCAAATCGAAAGAAGCGAACCTTCGTTTAGGTGCATTGCAGCAATTCCGTGGCATTCCGCTGGCATGCCAGCCGCACCGCTTGTCGCCTCCGGCGACGCTGCGCAACGGCGACGGCGTAGAGGCCCAGCCGCGCGGCGTCTCTCGGCCTGTCGACGCGCACTTCCCTGATCCTAAGCAAGGCCGCGCCGCGTCGGCGACATCGGCCGTGCGGTCTTCCGGCACCGCTGCGGTGCAGCAACGATTTGCTCTTGTCATGTTGAGCGATCGGCGCATAACTAAACACAAAGCTAAATCGTTCCGGCGCGCCTTGCGCCACGGTGAGCCATGAAAGGGGCAAAAAGCCCCTCGTTCTCTGGGAGGAGAGCATGCTGAAGCAGTGGATACCCCTTCTCGGGGCGACGGCCGTTTGCGCGCTGATGTCCGTGCCGCAGGCGGCGAAGGCCGAGCAACTCACGCTGTGCTGGGCGGCCTGGGACCCGGCCAATGCGCTGGTGGAGCTGTCCAAGGACTTCACCGCCAAGACCGGCATCGACATGAAGTTCGAGTTCGTCCCGTGGACCAGCTATGCCGACCGCTTCCTCAATGAACTGAATTCGCGCGGCAAGCTGTGCGACCTCATCATCGGCGACAGCCAGTGGGTCGGCGGCGCGGCGGAGAACGGGCATTACGTGAAGCTGAACGACTTTTTCGCGAAGGAAGGCATCAAGATGGATGACTTCGTTCCCGCGACCGTCGTCGGCTATTCCGAATGGCCGAAGAACACGCCGAACTACTGGGCCCTGCCGGCGATGGGCGACGTGGTGGGCTGGACCTACCGCAAGGACTGGTTCACGCGCCCGGAGATCCAGAAGGAATTCAAGGCGAAGTACGGCTGGGACCTCGACGCGCCGAAGACCTATGACCAGCTCAAGCAGATCGCCGAATTCTTCCAGAAGCGGCAGATCGACGGCAAGACCGTCTATGGCGCCTCGATCTACACCGAGCGCGGGTCGGAAGGCATCACGATGGGCGTGACCAACGTCCTGTATGATTGGGGCTTCATGTATGACAACCCCAAGAAGCCCTACGACATGCAGGGCTATGTGAATTCGCCGGACGCCATCAAGGGCCTCGAATTCTACAAGGCGCTTTACGATTGCTGCACCCCGCCCGGCGCATCCAACGTCTACATGGTGGAATCGGCCGACGCCTTCAAGTCCGGGCAGGTGGCGATGCAGATGAACTTCGCCTTCACCTGGCCCGGCCTCTACAAGGACGAGAAAGTCGGCGGCGACCGCATCGGCTTCTTCCCCAACCCGGCGGAGAAGTATCATTACGCCCAGCTGGGCGGGCAGGGCATCTCGGTGGTGTCCTACTCGGACAAGCGCGACGCCGCCCTTCAGTACATCAAGTGGTTCGCCCAGCCGCAGGTGCAGGCCAAGTGGTGGCAACTCGGCGGCTATTCCTGCCTGAAGGCGGTGGTCGACGCTCCCGACTTCAAGACCAGCCAGCCCTATGCGCCGGCCTTCCTGGAATCGATGGCGATCGTGAAGGATTTCTGGGCCGAGCCGTCTTACGCCGAACTGCTGCAGGCGATGCAGAAGCGGGTGCATGACTATGTCGTCGCCGGCAAGGGCACGGCAAAGGAGGCTCTCGACGGTCTCGAAAAGGACTGGACCGAGATCTTCAAGGAAGACGGCAAGATCTGAGATCGCGACCATGTGACCCTCTCCCCGATGGGAGAGGGGCCCGCCAAGCGGGTCGGTGAGCGGGTGAGCTGCGCGTCCAGCGCCTCCCACCCCTTGCCCCATCCTCTCCCCGGCGGGGAGAGGGAGTAGGCTCCGCTTCCTCCCGCGGGCGATCCGGCTCATCCCGAGACCCACCGGATCGCCCCTTTTCCGCCGACGCCAGCGAGGGCGCGCGTGACGACATCTCCACACACCTATGCCGACAAGGCCGCCGAGGCGGCGGTGCGGGCAACCCCGGAACCTCTCGTGAGGCGGGTACGGGCGCTTTCCGACAAGGCGATTGCCTGGCTGTTCATCGCGCCCACCATCGCGCTGCTGCTGGCGATCAACATCTTCCCGCTGTTCTGGGCGATCTACCTCTCCTTCACCAACTACCGCGCCAACCGCCCCAATGCGGAGGTGAAGAATGTCGGCCTCGGCAATTATTCGCGGGTGCTGAACGACCCCGATATCTGGGCCTCGATGCAGACCACGGCGCATTTCGTGTTCTGGACCATCCTTCTCCAGACGGTGATCGGCTTCGCGCTGGCCTATCTCATCGACCGCAAGTTCCGTGGCCACGCCTTCTGGACGACGCTCATCCTCATCCCGATGATGCTGTCGCCGGCCGTGGTCGGCAATTTCTGGCGGTTCCTCTATGAGCCGCAGATCGGCCTGTTCGCCTATGCCGTTTCCTTCCTCACCGGCATTCCAACCTCGGAGATCCAGATGCTCGGCAGCGTCAACCTGGCGCCCTGGGCGATCATCATCGTCGATACCTGGATGTGGACGCCCTATGTGATGCTGATCTGCCTCGCCGGGCTGCGCTCCATTCCCGACTACATCTATGAAGCGGCGGAAGTCGATCGCGCGTCGAACTGGCGGCAGTTCTGGTCGATCACCGTGCCGATGGCGCTGCCCTTCATCATGCTGGCTGTGCTGTTCCGTGGCATCGAGAACTTCAAGATGTTCGACATGGTCAACCTGCTCACCGGCGGCGGACCCGGCTCGACCACCGAGGTCGCCTCCATCGCGCTCAAGCGCGACGCCTTCGAGGCGTGGGCGACCGGGCGATCCTCCGCCTTTGCCATCGTGCTGTTCGTCGCGGTGTTCGGCCTCGCCAACATCTACGTCAAGGCGCTCAACAGGGTGAAGCAACGATGAGCTCGGCAAACACCGCCCATTCAGTCGTCGAGCCGAGCGCCCGTTCCAAGCGCATCGCCGCCACTCTGGTGATCCTCTACGCGGTCATCACCATGATTCCGCTGGTGTGGATTTTCCTCACCTCGATCAAGTCGCCGCCGGATTCGATCTCCTATCCGCCGAAGATCCTGTTCACGCCGTCGCTGGAGGGGTACTGCAACCTCTTCACCACCCGCACGCGGCAGACACCGGAATACATCGCCTCACTCCCACCGCCGGACGGCGTGTGCGATGCCGTGACCCGCCAGCGCAACATGGTGATCGCCGGGCCGTCCAACTTCCTGCCGCGCTTCACCAATTCGCTGATCATCGCTTTTGGCTCGACCTTCCTCGCCGTCGGGCTCGGCACGCTTGCTGCCTATGGATTCTCGCGTTTCAAGGTGCCGCTGGCGGACGACCTGCTGTTCTTCATTCTCTCCACCCGGATGATGCCGCCCATCGCGGTCGCGATCCCGATCTACCTCATGTACCGGCAGCTCGGCCTTTCCGATACCGCGCTCGGCATGATGCTGCTCTACACCGCCGTGAACGTCTCGCTCGCCGTGTGGCTGCTCAAGGGCTTCATCGACGAGATCCCGCGTGAATATGAAGAGGCGGCGATGATCGACGGCTATTCCCGGCTGCAGGCCTTCCGCAAGGTGGTGCTGCCGCAGGCGACCACCGGCATCGCCGCCACCGCGATCTTCTGCCTGATCTTCGCCTGGAACGAATACGCCTTCGCCTCGCTGCTCACCTCCGGCAGCGCCCAGACCGCGCCGCCCTTCATCCCCACCATCATTGGCGAGGGCGGGCAGGACTGGCCGGCCGTGGCGGCGGGCACGACGATCTTCCTCGTGCCGATCCTCGTCTTCACCATTCTCCTGCGCAAGCAGTTGCTGCGCGGCATCACTTTCGGGGCGGTGCGCAAATGAGCGAGCCTGTTCACTCCCCGCGCAGCCTCGCTCCGGCGAAGCCCTCCCGCCCCTTCTTCCTGCGGCGCGGGCCGATGGAGGCGGTCGCCGTCACCCTCATCGGCCTTGGCTTCCTCATGCTGTTCCAGCCCTTCGCGCTGGTGCTCTACACCTATTCCCTCGTCACCCTTCTCGCCGGCACGTTCATGTTCATGATCGTGTCCAAGTTCCCGGAGTAGGCGCATGGCCGAGATCAGGGTCGAGAATCTACGCAAGGCCTTCGGCGAGTTCATCGCCGTCAAGGAGTCGAGCTTCGCCGTGGCGGATGGCGAGTTCCTCGCCTTGCTCGGTCCTTCCGGCTGCGGCAAGACCACGACGCTGCGCATGATCGCCGGGCTGGAACTCCCGACAGGGGGCACGATCCGGCTGGGGGGCGAGGATGTGACCTACAAGCGCGCCAGCGAGCGCGACATCGCCTTCGTCTTCCAGCTCTTCGCGCTCTACCCGCACATGAATGTGCGCAAGAATATCGGCTTCCCGCTGCTGGCGCAGGGCGTGCCGAAGGCGGAGATCAAGGCGCGGGTCGAGGAGACGGCGCGGCTTCTCCAGATCGACCATATTCTCGACCGCCCAGTCTCGGGTCTGGCGGGCGGCGATCGCCAGCGCGTGGCGCTTGGGCGGGCCATCGTCCGCCGGCCGATGTGCTTCCTCATGGACGAGCCGCTCGGCACGCTCGACGCCGAATTCCGCGAGGTGATGGTGCGCGAACTGCGCGAACTGCACAATCGTATCCACGCCACCACGGTCTATGTCACCCATGACCAGATCGAAGCCATGGCGATGGCCGACAAGATCGCCGTGATGAATCACGGCGTGATCGAGCAGTTCGGCACGCCGCAGGAGATCTATGATCGGCCCGCCTCCATGTATGTCGCCGATTTCATCGGTTCGCCGCCGATGAACTTCATCCGCTTCACCGGAGGGCTGGCGCGGGGGGCGCGCACGGCGCGGATCGGCGCGGCGGAGGTGGCAATGCCGGAGCTGCGCGCTGACGTCGCCCCTGGGCCTCTGGCGCTGGGTGTGCGTCCCGAACATGTGCGCTTCTCCGATGCCTCGCCGCTGCGCGGCGCGGTCTATGGCAGCGAATATCTCGGCACTAACCAGATCGTGACGGTGGAGACGGAGGGCGGGTTGGTGCGCGCGCGGCTTGCCGCTGAGCAGAGCTACCGCATCGGCGAGCCGGTCGGGCTCACCTTCAAGAGCGACCGGCTATCGCTGTTCGACGCCGGCTCCGGCCGCGTCATTCCTTCCGCCCTTCACGAGGGCGCGTTGCGCCGGGAGGCCCGCCATGGCTGACGTGACGCTCAACGGCATCAGCAAGAGTTTCGGCAAAGGCGGGGCCAAGCGGGCGGTCGACGGTATCGACCTGCATATCGCCGACGGCGAATTCGTCGTCCTTCTCGGCCCCACCGGCGCGGGAAAGACGACGACGCTGCGCCTTATCGCCGGGCTGGAGACACCGGATGCCGGTACGGTGAGCATTGGTGGGCGGCCGATGGCGGGGCTCGCGCCGGCGAGCCGCGATGTCGCCTTCGTCTTTCAGCAATATTCGCTCTATCCGCACCTCACCGTCTACGAGAACCTGGCCTTCCCGCTGCGCTCCCCGGCGTGGCGCATGGACGGCGCGGCCATCGACGCGCGGGTGCGCGAGGTGGCGAAGATGGTCCGCATCGACCACAAGCTTGAGAACCGCTCCACCCGTCTCTCCGGCGGCGAGATGCAGCGCGTGGCGATCGGCCGTGCGCTGGTGCGCCGGCCGTCCATCTATCTCATGGACGAGCCGCTTTCCTCGCTGGACGCCAAGCTGCGCGGCGAATTGCGGCTGGAACTGAAGCGCATTCAAAAGGAACTTGGCGCGACGCTGCTCTACGTCACCCATGACCAGATCGAAGCGATGACCATGGCCGACCGCATCGGCATTCTCGCCGAGGGGCGGTTGGTGCAGATCGGCACACCGCGCGACATCTATGCCAGCCCGGCCAATCTGCATGTCGCCGCCCGGCTCGGCCAGCCGCACATCAATCTTCTTCCCGTCGGCCTCGTCCCGGAGGTACCGATTCCGCCCGGCACCCGCACCATCGGCGCGCGGACGGAACACATCGTGCTGTCCCGCGAGGATCGCGGCAATGCGCGGGTGGACTGGATCGAACATCTCGGCGATCAGAACCACCTGCATATTCAGCTCGGCACGCACAAGCTGGTGACCCTCGCCGATCCCGAAATGGCGGTGGCTCCAGGCGACAGCATCAACCTGACCTTGAAGAATCCACTCTATTTCGGCCCGGACGGCCAAAGACTCACCTAAGCAGGCAACGTGCCTTGAGGGCGGAAGGCACCCGTGCCAGATGCCGCGTCGAACGAGGGGAAGGCGCCATGAAACATTTCTTCAATCGTCGGGACAGCATCGTCACCGAGGCGCTGGACGGCCTCCTGCGCACCACGCCTCCCGGTCGCCTGACCCGGCTCGACACTTATCCGGACATCAGGGTCATCCTGCGGGCGGACTGGGACAAGTCAAAGGTCGCCGTCATCTCCGGCGGCGGCGCCGGGCATGAACCTTCCCATGCCGGCTTCGTCGGACGGGGCCTGCTCACCGCCGCTGTCTCCGGCGAGATCTTCGCCTCGCCTAGTGTCGAGGCAGTGCTCACCGCCATCCGCGCCGTCACCGGCGCGCCGGGTTGCCTCCTCGTCGTCAAGAACTACACGGGAGACCGGCTGAATTTCGGCCTCGCCGCCGAGCGCGCCCGCACGGAAGGCTACAATGTTGAAATGGCGATCGTGGCCGACGACATCGCCCTGCCGGACATTCCCCAGCCGCGCGGGGTGGCCGGAACACTGTTCGTGCACAAGATCGCCGGCCATCTCGCCGAGACCGGCGCGGACCTCGCGACCGTCGCCACCGCCGCCCGGGCGGCGGCGGCCGACATTGCCTCGCTCGGCGTCTCGCTGTCCTCCTGCTCGATACCCGGCCAGCCCTTCGAGGGGCGATTGGGGGCGCAGGAGGGCGAACTCGGCCTCGGCATCCATGGCGAGCCTGGCGTGGAGCGCATCCCGCTTCTGCCGGCGAGCGACATCGTCGCGCTGATGCACCAAAGGCTCGGCGCCCGCCTCGATCCCGCGGCCGCCTATGCACTGCTGATCAATAATCTCGGTTCAGTGCCGCCTCTGGAGATGAGCCTGATCGCCGAGGCATTGCTCGCCTCCGATCTGGGGCGTGGGGTGAAGCTGGTCATCGGGCCGGCGCCGCTTATGACCGCCTTGAACATGAACGGCTTTTCGCTGTCCTACCTCAAGCTCGACCCAGAGCGCGAGGCGGCGCTCACCGCTGCGGCCGAGCCGCTGGCGTGGCGGCCGGCGGTTCCAACCGGCACCGTGGCGATTGAGGCGGCGCCGACCGCGCCGCGCGCGACGAACATTGCCGCCAGCGCCGACGCCGCCACCGAGGCGGTGATCCGCAGCGTCTGCACGACGCTTGTCGGGTTGGAGGAGGAGTTGAACCGGCTCGACGCCCGCGCCGGCGACGGCGACACCGGCACCACCGCCACCACCGGCGCCCGCGCCGTGCTGGCCTGTCTTGACCGCCTTCCGCTGGCCGATGCCGCCGCCACGCTCAAGGCCATCGGCGCGGTGCTCGGCAGCGCTATGGGCGGATCGAGCGGCGTGCTGCTGTCCATCTTCTTCACCGCTGCCGGCCAGGCGCGCGGCGAGGGACAGGATCTTGCCGCCGCCCTGCTTGCCGGCCTCGATCGCATGAAATTCTATGGCGGCGCCGCGCCGGGCGACCGCACCATGATCGACGCGCTCGACCCGGCGCTGAGGGCGCTCGCCGCGAGTGACCTCGCGGGCGCGGCGGCTGCGGCGACGGCCGGGGCGGAGGCTACCCGAACCATGGCGCAAGCGCGCGCCGGCCGCGCGGCCTATGTCGCCGCGCGCGATCTGGAAGGCTCGCCCGATCCCGGCGCGGTCGCGGTGGCGCGGGTGTTCGAGGCGCTGGCCGCCGGCGGCTGACGGCCGGCGGGCGAGGGACGAGGACGATGCCGCTTGATGCCGCCAATGTCGCCGAACTCATCGAGCTGTGCCGGGCGCAGATCGAGCGGAACTGCGAGCATCTCGGCCGGCTCGACAGCGCGATCGGCGATGGCGACCACGGCGCCAATATGCGGCGTGGGCTGGAGGCGGTGCATCGCGAGCGCGCGGAGATTTCCGCCCTGCCGCTGCCGGCGGCGCTGGAGCGCATCGGGCTGGTGCTGGTCATGAGCATCGGCGGCGCCGCCGGACCGCTCTATGGCACGCTGCTGATGGAACTGGGGCGGGGCCTCGCCGGCGGCGAGACGCCTCCCCCGTCCGCGCCGCTCCGTATCGCGCCTGCCGATTTCGCCGCCGCGCTGGCGCAGGCCGTCGCCGCCGTCGCCCGGCGCGGCCGTTCCGGGCCCGGCGACAAGACGCTGCTCGACGTGCTCTACCCCGTGCAGGTGGAGATCGCCCGCCATGCGGCCCCCGCCCGCATCGCCGCCTGCGCCCGCGATGCCGCACAGGCCACGCAAATGATGCTGGCGCGGCGCGGCCGGGCGTCCTATCTCGGCGCGCGTTCTGTCGGTCACGAGGACCCCGGCGCCTCTAGCTGTGCCTTGCTCGCCACGACGATTTGCCAGTATTTCCAGGAGCATGCCCCATCATGACCCCCGCGCGCGGCGCCAATGTCGGCATCGTGATCGTGTCGCACTCGCCTCTGGTCGCCCAGGGCGCGGCCGACATGGTGCGTCAGATGGTGGGGGGATGCGTGCCGCTGGCCTGGAGCGGGGGCAACGTGGAGGGCGGTCTTGGCACCCATGTCGCAGGGATCCTTGCCGCCATCGAGCAGGCCTGGTCGGAGGCGGGCGTCGCCATCTTCGTCGATCTCGGCGGGGCGGAGACCAATAGCGAGATGGCGGTGGAGCGGCTCGGCCCGGCGCGCGCGGCCAAGGTCGCCATCTGCAACGCGCCGCTGGTGGAGGGCGCCGTGGTGGCGGCGGCGGAGGCTTCCGGCGGGTCGAGCCTTGCCCGGGTGGTGGCGACGGCGGAAGAGTTGTCCGCGTGATGGCCGACGCCCCCCCCCTCCTCGTGCGGCCATCCGCCCATCGCTGCCAGGCCGAGGTCGAGGTCACGCATGGCGTCGGGCTGCATGCCCGGCCCTCCGTCGCCTTTACCCGCCTCGCCAAGAGCTTCCCCTGCACGGTCGAGGTGGCGGTCGACGGATCGGCCGACTGGCTCAATGGCAAGAGCATCGTCAAGATCATCGGCGCCCGCATAAGACGCGGAACGCGCTTGCGAATCCGCGCAGAGGGCGCGCGGGCGCAGGAGGCCGTCGCGGCGCTGAGCGAACTGGTGCGGCGTGATTTCGACGAGGATCGCAAGCCGGGGCGCGCCGATGGCCGCCCCCTGTGAGCGTCGCGGCCAGCCCGCTGCGCCGGGCCGGGCGCTCGGCCCGCTGTTCCCGGCCGGCGAGCCGGCGGTGCCCGCCGGGCCGGGCGACGGAGCGGCGGAGCCGCGCGCGGCGCTGCAGGCCGCCATTGAGCGCGCCATCGCCGAATTGCGCGCTCTTGCGGCCGGGGCCGATGCCGACAGTGCCGCCATTCTCGATTTCCAGATCGAACTTCTGCTCGACGGTGAATTGCTGGCGCCCGCGCTGGCACGCATCGCCCGTGGCGAGGGTGCGGCGCTGGCCTTCGCGGCGGCGATGAACGAGCGGATCAACGAGATGGCCGGTGAGTCCGATGAGGCGGACAGTGTGGCCGAAGAGACCGATGCGGCCGCGCCCGATCCCTTCGCGCTGCGCGCCGCCGACCTGATGGACCTGCAGCACCGCGTGCTGGACGCGCTGGCCGGCCGCACCCGCGCCGATTTCCCCGCCGGGTCGGTTTATGTCGGGCGCGACATGCCGCCGAGCGTCTTCCTCGCCCATGACTGGTCGGCGGGCGGCGCCATCGCGCTTAAGGCCGGCAGCGCGGCGAGCCATGTCGCGCTGCTGGCGCGGGCGCGCGGCGTGCCGATGGTGGTCGGGCTCGGTGCCCTGCCGGGAGAGGCGGGCGAGCCGCTGCTGGTCGACGGCACGCTCGGCCTCGTCCGGCTGCACCCGGAGGCTGGGGGGGCCGATGCCGCGACCGCGCCCCCCGCCACCACCTCTCCTGCCACCCCCTCTCCCGCCGCCGCGCCTGCCGTCGTCGCCTCTCCCGCCGTCCGGTCTCCCGGGCCTGCCGCCCCCGCCGCGCCGGTCGGCGCATCCCGGCCGGGCCTGTTCGCCAATATTGACACGCTCGCCGCGCTCGACGGGCTCGATCCCGCGGCGGTCGACGGCATCGGGCTGGTGCGGACCGAATTCGTGCTCGCCCATGCCGGCGAGGCGCTGAGCGAGGAGCGCCATCTCGCCATCTATCGCCGCCTGCTCGCCGCTCTCGCCGGCAAGCCGGCGACGCTGCGCATGTTCGATCTCGGCGGCGACAAGGCGCTGGCCGGGCTCGTCGAGGGCGACCGGGCCGCCGCGCTCGGCCTGCGCGGGGTGCGCTTCCTGCTCGCCCATCCCGATCTCGCCCGCATCCAGGCGCGGGCGCTGATCCGCGCCGGCGCGCTGGGCCCGGTGAGCGTGCTGCTGCCCATGGTGACGCTGCCGGACGAACTGGCGGCGATGGCGCAATTATTCGATGAGGAGGCGGCACGGCTGGCGCGGCAGGGCGTGGAAGGTCGCCGCCCGCCGCTCGGCATCATGGTGGAGGTGCCGGCGGCGGCGCTGACGCTCGATCTGTTCGGGCAGGCGGCGTTCTTTTCCGTGGGCACCAATGACCTGATGCAGTATCTCGCAGCGGCGGCGCGCGACGATCCGGCGGTGGCGCCGCTCTATGCGGGGGCGGAGACGGCGATGTTCCGGCTGCTGGAGACGATCTGCGCCACGGCCCGTGCGCTCGGCCGGCCGGTGTATTTGTGTGGCGACCTCGCCGCCCGGCCGGAGATGGCGGCGCGGCTGTGCGCGCTGGGGCTCGACGGGCTTTCCGTGGCGCCGGCCCATCTCGATGCGGTGCGGGCGGCGCTGCGGGCGGCGCCGGCGGTGGCGCGGCCCGGCGTCGGCGCTCCGGGACGGGCGAAGCGGGATTGAGAATGGCGCGCGAGACCAGCGACGAGGCGGTGATCGCCTACAAGACCCTGCTTGCCGGCATTCTCGACAACCGGCCCTCCGGCACGCGCCAGCGCCTGGCGGCGGCGCTGGGCAAGCACCGCAGCTTCGTCACCCAGGTGACGAGCCCGGCCTATGACACGCCGCTGCCGGCCCGGCACCTGCCAACCATCCTGCGGGTCTGCCATTTCAGCCCGACGGAACAGGAGCGGTTTCTCGCCGCCTATGAGGCCGCCCATCCCGGCCGGCTGCCGGATGTGGGCGGGGCCTCGGCTATGCGGACCCTGGCGCTGATGGTGCCGGATTTCGGCGACGACAAGAAGAATCGCAGCTTCGACGATGCCATCGCCGACTTCGTGGCTAAGATGGCGGCGCTGGTGAACGGGGGCGAGTGATGCGGGCGACGACAGGCGAGGCGCATGGCCGGCGCCGGCGGGGCTGAGCCGGTGCGGCAGCGTGTGGCATACCGGATGGCGGACGGGGCGAGGGTCGGATGACGCGGTTCCTCGGCGCGACGCAGACGCTGGTGGCGGACAGCCTCATCGGTTTCGTCGCCGCGCATGAGGAACTCGTCGCCTTCGGCCGTGCGGCGAAATTCGTGCGCCGCCGCGCCCTGCACCCGGGCAAGGTGGCGGTGATTTCCGGCGGCGGCGCCGGGCACGAGCCGCTGCATTGCGGCTTCGTCGGCGCGGGCATGCTGGATGCCGCCTGCACCGGCCATGTCTTCACCTCGCCGACGCCCGACCAGATCCTCGCCGCCATGGACGAGACCGACACCGGCGCCGGCTGCCTGCTGGTGGTGAAGAACTATGATGGCGACGTGATGAATTTCGAGATGGCGGCGGAAATGGCCGCCGGGCGCCACCGCGTGGAGACGGTGATCGTCGAGGACGATGCGGCGACCGGGCCTTCCGTGCGCAGCCGCGGGCGGCGGGGGGTGGCCGGCACGGTGGTGGTGGAGAAGATCCTCGGCGCGGCGGCCGAGCGCGGCGAGGATCTCGCGGCGCTCAAGGCGCTGGGGGAGGGGCTCTCCGGCCGGCTGCGCAGCATGGGCGTCGCCCTGCGCGGCGTCACTTCGCCCGACACGGCGCGCGCCACCTTCGCCCTCGGCCCGGACGAGATGGAGATCGGCGTCGGCATCCATGGCGAGCCGGGGCTTTACCGCACCGGCCGCGCCGGGCCGGCGGAAATCGTGCGGCTGCTGTGCGAGCCGGTGCTGGCGCAGCTCGCCCCGCTCGACGGGGCGCGTCCGCTGCTGATCGTCAACGGCTTTGGCGGCACCCCGCCGATCGAGCTCAACTACGCCCACGCGCTGGCCCGTGCCTTTCTGCGCGAGCGCGGGATCGTGCCGGCGCGGGCGCTGGTCGGTACCTTTGTCACCTCGCTCGACATGGCGGGGCTTTCGGTGACGCTGGCGTTGCTCTCCCCGGCCGAGTTCGAACTGTGGTGCGCGCCGGTGACGACGCCGGCGCTGGTGTGGTGACGGCGCGCCGCGGCGGTTGACAGGGGCCCCCGCCGGCGATCCTTTCATACCACGCGCGAGACTGGCGGCTTTGCCGCCGCGACATCTGCCAGTTCGCGCGGGCCTTGCCCCGGGGGACCTGCCGTGCTCGACATCGAACCGATCCGCCGCCGCCGCCTCTATGAGGATGTGGCCGAACGCCTTGAGCAGCTCATGCTCGACGGCACGCTGGGCGAGGGCGACGCGCTGCCTTCCGAGCGCGAATTGATGGACCAGTTCAAGGTCGGCCGGCCGGCGATCCGCGAGGCGCTGCTGTCGCTGCAGAAGGCGGGGCTGATCGCCATCGCCAATGGCGAGCGGGCGCGGGTGGTGCGGCCGGACCCCAGCCATTTCATCCACGAGCTTTCCGCCTCGGTGCGGGCCTATCTCGCCCGCCCGGCGGGCATGGCGCATTTCCAGAATGCGCGGCTGCATCTCGAAGCGGCGCTGGCCCGCCATGCCGCGCGCGAGGCCGGCCCGGCGGAGATCGCCCGCATCGGCGACGCGCTCGCCCGCAACCGGCGCGACCTCGGCGACATGACGGCGTTCGGCGCTTCCGACATCGCCTTCCATTACGAGATCGTGCTGGTGGCGCAGAACCCGCTGTTCAATGGGCTGCACCAGGCGGTGGTGCAATGGCTCTCCAAGCAGCGCCAGGTGACGCTGCAGGTCGCCGAGGCAAAGGAACTGGCCCTCGCCTTTCACGAGCGCATCTATGCGGCGATCGCCGCCCATGATCCCGACGCGGCGGAAGCGGCGATGCGCGCGCATCTGGAAGCGGTGGAATCGTTCTACTGGGAGCGCGAGGGCGCAGCGGGCTGAACGCCCGGCCGGCGGCGGCCGAGCCAGCCCCGTGCCTCAGCCCCTCGCCTCAGCCCCGCGCCTGCTCCAGCAGCCGGCGCAGCACCGATTCCATCTCGGCGAGGTCGCTATAGACCACGGCGTAGCGCGGGAGCCGCTCCAGCGTGTCGAAGAAGGCGTCGAGCTCGGCGGCGCCGGCGGGCTCGGCGAGGCCGAATTCGGCGTCCATCAGTTCCAGCAGCGCCCGCGCCGGCCCGATGGGCTCGACCTCGGTGGGGCGGCCGGCCTCGAAACGGGGAAAGACCAGGCAGGCGAGGCGATTTTCCGGCCCGGCAGGTGGCATGTGGCACGCCAGCGGCACCGGGAGATAGCAGCCACGCTTCTCGCCCGCGCCGATGCGCGGCTGGTCGGCGAGGCCGGGATAGAACGGCGCCAGCACATCCAGGCTGCCGGACTTGAGATTGATCGCGCCCGGGCAGGGCAGCACCACCGCCTCGCCGCCGGCAAAGGCGATGGCCGGGCAATCATCCGTGCCGAAGCGCCAGCCGCGCGCCACCAGATAGGCCGACAGGGTGCTCTTTCCCGCGCCGGAAATGCCCGCCATCATCAGCGTGCCGTCGGCGGTGGACAGCGCGGCGGCATGAACGAACATCGCTGGCGGCGGGTCGCGATAGACGAGATCGAGCAGCCACAGATGCGACTTGCCCACCGCCTGCGACGCCTCGTCGGTGAACAGCCGGCGGGTGACGGCCCCGCCCTCGACGCAGCGCAGGGTGAAGCCTTCTTCCTCGACGATGACATCGAGCGTGGCGGCAACCGGGTGGCGGGCGGGAGCGGGATCGAGAAAACCGCTGAAGAAACCCATCAGCCTTTCGCCGGTGGCAAGGCGCGATTGCATGCAGCCGGGGACGCTGGTCCCGCCGCGTCGGCGTCCGGTGGTGAGCAGGCGCAGGACGACGGAGGTTTCCGCCAGCCGGACCTGGCATTGCTGCAGCAGTTCCGCTGGACGGCTCTCCGGCAGCGGGGCGGCGGGGGGAGGCGCGGTCGCGCCGGCCGGAGCGGGGCGCAGCCGCACCCGGCCGGCGCCGTCGCGCTCGATCCAGCCGAGGTCTTCCCAGGCGCCGAGGCAGGCATGGACATCCTGCGCATCGAGCGCTGCCGTGCCCTCGCCGAGGGCGGCGGGCGCGGTGAACTGCTCCGGCAGCGACAGGAAGAGCCGCGCGGCGGGCGCGTTGAGCGCATGTGCCATTTCGGCGATCTGGTCGAAGACGAACAGCACGTCATCGAGCACGCGGAAATAGAAGCGCGGTTCGGCGGCGGAAATCATGTCGGGGTCGGTCGCCTCGTTCCTGCGGAACGCGCGCGGCGCGTGCCGATGCCTGCGGCGGCCCGGCCGTCGCGCAGCGTGTCATGGAAGCTGAATGTCATGGCAAAGGAAGCTGTCGCCTAGGGCGTTTTCGAGCGAAGCGGATACCGGTTCGCCTGCAGAAAACGCGACGAAACAAGGAATGAGATCACTGCATTTTTTCCGTGAAACGGTGAAATGATCTAGCTGTCGGCGGCGGCGCGCCGGATCGACATGAGGCTGAGCGTGGCCGGCAGGCCATAGGCCGCGGCCTTGCCGAGCTGGCGCAGCGCGGCGCGGCGGCGTGTATCGGCCGTCAGCGGGGCGCTCGCGGGAGCCTGGCACATGGGAGCCTGGTCGGGCCGCGCATCGCGGTTCGGCTCGACGGGGCGACGGTCGGCGTCGGCGGACATATCAGTCTCCGTTCGACAGGCGGCGGCGCCGCTGTCGGCCATCAATTATCGGCCGACCTTCACGGGTCGGGATGGAGCGCCCGCCGCCCGTGCCGCCGTGAGGCGGGGGAGGTCAGCTCGCGCGGGCTGAGCGGGGCATCATCATCAGGCCGAGGGTGACGGGCACGCCATAGGCGGCCGCCCGGCCGAGCTTCGCCAGCGCCGCGCGCCGGCGCGGATTTGGCGGCGCGCCACAGCCGGACGCGGCAGCCTCGTCGCCTTTGGCCGCCGGATCGCGTTCCGGGGTCGTATCACCGCTCGCTGCCACGCCACGCCTCCATTGCCGGGCCCTCCGCCGGAGGGCGGGCGGATCCGCAAGAAGGTAGTACTGAACCATCAACGACCTTGCGTCAATCGCAGCGGCGCCGGCCACGCATATGCGGGTGTTTGGCGCCGCATTGTCAGCATCAACTGGCAGCGGCGGCGCGGCGTACCGACATCAGCGCCAGCGTGGTGGGGACGGCATAGACGGCGGCGCGGCCGAGCTTGCGCAGCGTTTCGCGGCGGCGCTCGTCGGTTTCCGGCGCGGTGGCGGGCGTGCGCGTGCCGGCCGTGCCACCGTTTTCGCTGTTCATCCCGGAATGCTCACGGCGGCGGCGCGGCGCACCGACATCAGCGCCAGCGTGGTCGGCACCGCATAGACGGCGGCGCGGCCGAGCTTGCGCAGAGTCTCGCGGCGGCGCTCATCCGTTTCGGCGGCCGTCGCGGGCGCGGCTTCCCCAGCCTTGTGTTCGATATCGTGGCTCATGGCTCAGGGCTCGCAGCGGCGGCGCGGCGTACCGACATCAGCGCCAGCGTGGTGGGCACGGCATAGACGGCGGCGCGGCCGAGCTTGCGCAACGTCTCGCGGCGGCGCTCGTCGGTGGCGGGGGCCTTGTCGGTTTCGGGATTTGAGGGGAGCTGGGACATATCCATCTCGTACTGACCGCAGGAAAGGCAGACGCGCAGAAATCACCTTCCTATGATACCTAAAAGGTTCTATGGCACCAGCGTTATTTGCGGCCACGAGAACATTGGGGCGGCTTGCCGGTCGCGACCTGGCCCCTTACCGTCGCGTGGGCGCCGGCGACATTGGAGATGGCGCCCGCGCGTGGGCCCTGGAGGCGTGATGTCACACCCGAATTCGGTCGACGCCCTGCGGCGGCTCTGCGTGCTGCTCTCGCCCTTTTCCACCACCGAGGCGGCGCGGGCGGCGGCCGCGACCATGCCGTCCTGGCCGGCGGCCCTCGCCCAGGCCGATATGCACCGGCTCATCCCCGCTTTCCATGTCGCCCTCGCGCGCCATGGCCTGGCCGATGCTGTGGACGCGGAGCTGGCCGAGGTGCTGGCGGCGGTGGCGGACTGGAACACCGAGCGCAATACGGGCTTCCGCCGCCAGATGCGGGTGGTCAGCGCCGCCTTCAACGCCGCCGGCCTGGAGCCGGTCTGGCTCAAGGGGGCGCTCACCCTGCTGCCGCCCGATGGCCCGGCCGCCGGGCGCCAGATGATGGATCTGGATGTCTGGCTGCCGGAGGAGAGCCGGCAGCGCGCGGCGATGACTGTGCTGAACGGCCTTGGCTACGGCTTCCAGGACGGCCTTGGTGGCTGCGCGCGGCATTACCCGCCCTTTTTCCATCCTGAGGAAATGGCGCGGATCGAACTGCATCGCACCATTGTCGACCCCGACGAGACGCTCCTGCCGGTCGACGAGGCCGCGGCCGGCCTCGTCATGGAGGATTGGGAGGGGCTGCGGATCGCGCAGCTCGATCCGCTGTCGCGCGCCCTCTGCTCGCTGGCGCAATGCACCGACCGCCGGCCCGACCGGCTGGGCACGGCCGAAGTACCGCTCATGAAGGCGCTCGATTTCGTCGGGCGCATCCATGCCGATTTCGGCGGCGTCGTCCCGCCGGCGCTGGTCGAGCGCGCCGTGCGGGCGGGATGGGAGCGCTCGACCCAGCGCTTCCTCACGCTCACCGACAGCTATTTCGGCCTGCCGAACCCGTTTCCCTCCGATCCGGAACTGGTGCGGCTGCTGGAGCGCTTCACGCGCCGGCCGCGCTGGCACCACACGCTCAAGGCTGCCCGTTCGCTGTTCGGCACGGGCGGGTGGGCGGCGCTGCGAGCGCCGGGCAAGGCGGCGAACATGGCGGCCTATTTCGTCGGCCGGCTGTTGGCGCCGGACAGGCCGGCCAAGCTTTAGCGTGTTTCGCTCGACATTGCTTCAGCCCGCGGCGCGGCAGTCTTCTCAGTCGGGGAAGCTCCCGCGACGATCCAGCGCGAAAGGTAGCCGGCGGGGGTGGACCCGCCTGCCATTTCGCAGGAAGTAAGCCGGGTGCGCCGGGCGCCCCGCCCGGCTTCCCTGCTGCCGGCGGTGCCGGGCGCGGCCTCGCGCCTGCCGCCGGCCCGTTTGGCGGAGCGCGCGGCCGATGGCGCTGACCCTGATCATCTTCGTCCTCGTCTATGTCGCCATGGGCTTCGGCAAGCTGCCGGGCTTCCGGGTGGACCGTACCGGGGCGGCCATTATCGGCATGCTGGCGGTGATCGTGACCGGCGGCATCAGCCCCAAGGCGGCGTGGGACTCGATCGACTATGCCAGCGCCGGCATGCTGTTCGGACTGATGGTGGTCTCTGCTGCCTTCGTCGTCTCCGGCTTCTACGCCTGGACCGCCGCGCGGGTGGCGCTGCTGCCGGTGAGCCCGCCGGTGCTGCTTGCGGCGCTTGTGGGGGTCGGCGGCGCGCTCTCGGCGCTGCTGACCAATGATGTGGTGGTGGTGGCGATGACGCCGCTGCTGGTCCAGCTCACCCTGGCGCGCGGGCTGAACCCGGTGCCGTTCCTCCTCGCCTTCTGCTTCGCCGCCAATACCGGCTCGGCCGGCACGCTGATCGGCTCGCCGCAGAACATGATCGCCGCCCAGCAGCTTGGCCTGTCCTTCACCGGCTTTCTCGCCCTCGCCGGCCTGCCGGCGCTGGCCTCGCTGCCGCTGGTGTGGGGGATCGTGACGCTAGTCTATCGCGGCCGCTGGACGCTGCCGGCCGGCGCCGCGCCGCCGCGGGATCCCGCCGCGCCGCCGGTGCGGCTCGACAGGGCGGAAACGGCGAAGGCGGGGGTGGTGACGGTGCTCGTGGTCGCGGCCTTCATCGTCAGCGACTGGCCGCGCGAGCTGATCGCGCTCGGCGCCGCCGGCGTGCTGCTGATCAACCGGCAGATCGCCTCGCGCGACCTGCTGGCGCATGTCGATGGCGACCTGCTGGTGCTGATCATGAGCCTGTTCGTCGTCAATGCCGCCATGGCCGCGACCGGCCTGCCGCAGGAATTGCTGGGCGGGCTGCGCGCGCTCGGACTCAATCTCGACGCGCCGCTGGCGCTCTATGTCGCCGGCGGCGTGCTGAGCAACATCGTCGGCAACAACCCCGCCGTGATCCTGCTGGTGCCTTTCCTTGACCCTGCGGGCGACGCCGAGGCGCTGGGTGCGGCGCTGGCGCTCGGCACCGGCTTTTCCAGCAACCTCATCGTCTTCGGCAGCCTCGCCGGCATCATCGTGGTGGAACAGGCGGCGGCCTGCGGGGTGAAGATCTCGTTCGGCGAATTCGCCCGCGCCGGCGTGCCGGTCACACTCGCCTGCATGGCGATGGCGGCCGGCTGGATCGCGCTGATCGCCGCCTGAAGCGTCGGCGTCCTACCGCCGCTTGAGCGCGTCCATCAGCGCGGCGCCGAGCGCGCCCTGCGGCGCCTTTTGCGGCTCGCGCGCCGGCGGACGGGGCCCGCGCGGGGGCGGGGAGGCATCGCGGGGCCCACGCTCGCCCTGCGGCTTCGCCCCGCCGGCGCCGGCATCGCGGCGCATGGAGAGCGAGATGCGCTTGCGCTTGAGATCGACCTCCAGCACCCGCACCTTCACCACATCGCCGACCTTCACCACCTCATGCGCGTCCTTGATGAAGCGGTCGGCGAGCTGGGAGACATGCACCAGCCCGTCCTGATGCACGCCGATATCCACGAAGGCGCCGAAGGCCGCGACATTGGTGACCGTGCCTTCCAGCTCCATGCCGGGCTTCAGATCCTTCATGTCGTCGATGCCGTCGGTGAAGGTGGCGGTCTTGAAGGCGGGGCGCGGGTCGCGGCCGGGCTTGTCGAGTTCGGCGATGATGTCGCGCACGGTCGGCAGGCCGAAGCGCTCATCGACAAAGGCGGCGGGGTTGAGGCCGGAGAGCGCGGCACTGTCGCCCATCAGGCTGCGCAGGTCGCGCCCGCAGGCGGCGACGATCTTGCGCGCCACGCCATAGGCTTCCGGGTGAACGGCGGAGGCGTCGAGCGGCTCAGCGCCGTCGCGGATGCGCAGAAAGCCCGCGCATTGCTCGAAGGTGCGCGGCCCAAGGCGCGGCACGTCTTTCAGCTGCTTGCGGCTGGCGAAGGGGCCGTTGGCGTCGCGATGGGCGACGATGGCCTCGGCCAGCGAGGAGCCGAGGCCGGAGACGCGCGCCAGCAGCGAGGCGGAGGCGGTATTGAGATCGACGCCCACCGCGTTCACTGCGTCTTCCACCACCGCGTCGAGCGCGCGGGCGAGGTGGTACTGGTCGACATCGTGCTGGTACTGGCCGACGCCGATCGACTTCGGGTCGATCTTCACCAGTTCCGCCAGCGGGTCCTGCAGCCGGCGGGCGATGGAGACGGCGCCGCGCAGCGACACGTCGAGGCCGGGGAATTCGGCGGCCGCGAGTTCGGAGGCGGAATAGACCGAGGCGCCGGCTTCCGACACCACCACTTTCAGCGGCTTGTTGCCGGCGGCGGACGGAGGGAGGGCGGCAAGGAGTTCGGCCACCAGCTTCTCGGTCTCGCGGCTGCCGGTGCCATTGCCGATGGCGATGAGATCGACATTGTGCGCGCGGATGAGGCGGGCGAGTTCCGCTTGCGTGCCGCGCACATCGTTCTTCGGCTGGAACGGATAGACGGTGGAGGTGGCCAGCAGCTTGCCGGTGCCATCCACCACCGCGACCTTGACGCCGGTGCGGATGCCGGGATCGAGCCCCATGGTGGTGCGCGAGCCGGCCGGGGCGGCGAGCAGCAAATCCTTCAGATTGCGGGCGAAAACGTCGATGGCTTCCTTTTCTGCCCGCGCCCGCAGCTCGGTCATCAGATCGAGCGAGAGGTGGAGCGAGAGCTTGACCCGCCAGGTCCAGCCGGCGATCTCCAGCAGCCAGATATCGCCGGGCAGCTTGTCGCCGATGGCGTAGGCGTCCGCAATCATCCGCACCACGGGCTTGATCGGGCGGGTATCCTCGGCGTCGACCTCGATCTCCAGCGCCAGCACGTCCTCGTTGCGCCCGCGCAGCATGGCGAGCGCGCGGTGGCTCGGAACGCCGGACCAGCGCTCGACATGGTCGAAATAGTCGGAGAATTTGGCGCCTTCTTCCTGCTTGCCCTCCACCAGCTTGGCGCGCAGGAAGGCATTGGCGTGGAGATAGGACCGCAGCCGGCCGATCAGCTCGGCATTCTGTGCGAACTGCTCGGAGAGGATGTCGCGCGCGCCTTCCAGCGCCGCCTTCACATCCGCCACCTCGGCCGTGACATAGCCGGCCGCCAGCTCCGCCGGCACCAGTGCGCGGTCCGCGAGGATGGCGTCGGCCAGCGGGCCGAGGCCGCGCTCGCGGGCGATTTCCGCCCGGTTGCGGCGCTTGGGCTTGAAGGGGAGATAGATGTCCTCCAGCTCCGCCTTGGTGGTGGCGGCGGCGAGCGAGGCTTCCAGCTCCGGGGTGAGCTTTTCCTGCTGGCGGATCGAGTCGAGGATCGCCGCGCGCCGGGACTCCAGCTCGCGCAGATAGACCAGCCGCTCATCCAGCCGGCGAAGCTGCGTGTCGTCCAGCCCGCCCGTCACTTCCTTGCGGTAGCGCGCGATGAAGGGAACGGTCGCGCCCTCGTCGAGCAGGGCGATGGCGGCTTCCGCCTGCTGCGGGCGGGCGCCGATCTCTTGCGCGATCGTCTGCGCGATCTGCCGGGCGGTGGCGGTGGCGAGGCTGCTGTCGGTCATGCGGGCTATGGAATCGCGTGAAGGGAGGCGCGACAATATTCACTCGCAGACCGCAAGGCCACGCCGCGCACGGGCGGCGGCGTGGCTTGTGGATGAACTCGCCGTGTTCAGCCGATGAGCGGGAGGTAGTGATGCGGCTGGCGCATCGTCACCAGATCCTTGCGCCGCACCACATTGGTCGGGTAGGGCGTGTCAAGATTGGTGGTGTCGATCTCCGCCACCGCCACGCCTTCGCCGGCGGGAAGGATGGCCTCGCGGCGCGGGAATTCGAAGGTGTCCGGCCCGAACACGCCGCTCTTGCCGCCATAGCCGGCGGCCTCATCCAGCACATTGGCGAAGGCGAGATGGACATTGTTCTCGCCCGCGCGCGCCCGCATCAGGTGCCAGTGATGCGGATCGGCGCCGGTGGGGATGGGGTAGTTCTGGGAAATCGCCGTGCCCGCATGGGCGGAGGTGAGGTTTCCGCGCAGCGCCGCCGGGCAGAGCACGAGGTCGCAGCCGCGCAGCGCCAGCACGCGCCCGGCCTCGGGGAAGGCGGCGTCATGGCCGATGAGCAGGCCGATACGGCCGAAGGTGGTGTCGAACACGCCCCACTCATTGCCGGGCGTCGCCCAATTATGGTCGGAGGCGTCGAGATGGGTCTTGCGGTAGCTGCCGATCACGCCCTGCGGACCGACCAGCACCGCGCTGTTATAGAGCGTGCCGCCCTCATCCTCGGCGAGGCCGGCGCAAAGATGCAGGCGGTGGCGTGTGGCGATGGCGATGAGCCGGGCGACCGCTTCCCCGTCCAGCGGCACGGCGGCGGGAGCGTCGAGGCCGGTGACGGCGCGCTCGGGGAAGACGACCAGCTCGGCGCCCGCCGCCCGCGCCTGCGCGGCCAGTTCCTCGATGCGGCCGAGATTGGCGTCAATGTCGCCGGTGGGGGCGAACTGCGCCACCGCCACCTGCGAGCGCCTTCCCTTGGGCAGCGGGCGGTGACCGTAGAGGCTGAAGAAGTCGAGCGGGTTCCAGGTGAAGGTGTTGGTCGGCAGCTCCATATAGAGCTCCGGCCGGCGCTGTTCGAACACCGGTTCGCCCAGCATGCGGCGGGCGCGGGCGCGTTCAAGGTCGATGTCGACGCAGGCGACGCCGTCGCCCGTGTCGATCACCGCTTCGATGGCCCCGTCCGGGCCGATGACGCAGCTGCCGCCGGAGAACTGCACCGTGCGCTCCAACCCCCAGCGGTTGGATTCGATGAGGTAGCAGGAATTCTCCATCGCCCGCGTGATCCAGTAGGGCGCGGGCGCGCGCTCGGCCAGCCAGTTGGAGATGTGGCAGATGATGTCCGCCCCGGCGAGGCCGACGAGGCGCGCGGTCTCGACGAAATGGATGTCCATGCACACCAGCAGGGCGATGCGGCCGATCGGCGTGTCGAACACGGCGTGGCCTCGGTCGCCCGGCGCCGACCATTTCGGCTCGGCAATATAGGGGTGGGTCTTGCGGTGGGTGCCGACCACGCCCTGCGGCCCGATGAGCACGGCCGAATTGTAATAGAGGTTGGTGGTGGCATCGACCTCAGGCATGCCGACGACGATGTAGCAGTCCTGCGCGCGGGCGATGGCCGCGAAGCGCTCCGTGGTCGGGCCGGGGATCGCCTCGACAAAGGGGGCGACCTCGGCGCGGTCGACCCAGCAATAGCCGGTCGTGCCCATTTCCGGCGTGACGATGAGCTTCGCGCCGGCGCCGGCAGCCTCGCTCACCAGCGCTTCCAGCCGGGCGATGTTGCGCTCCTTCTCGAACATGGTCGGCTCGAACTGGACGGTCGCGACCTTCAGCGTGGCGGTCATGGCAGGTCTCCGGGCATGGAGGAGCGTGCGGCGCCCGGCCGGTTGCGGCGGCGGGTCCGGGAATGTCGCTCGGATGGCGGGTGTTGCGTCTCAGGCGGTGGTGTCAGGCGCTCATGGCCGGGGCTGGCCCGGCCATGAGGGTAGGGGCGCTCAGGCCGTGAGGTACGACTTCAGGATCGAGGCGCCCATCGTGTATTTGGGGTCGACCATGTTGCCGAGCCGCACGCGGCCGCACTGGGTGAGCAGCATATAGGCCTCCACCTCGTCGAAGCCGTAGTCGGACGCCATCCAGCGGATGAGGTCGCGATAGGCCATGCGGGTGGCGTCTTCCATCGGCCGGGTCGAGCCGATGGACATGATGAACTCTTCCGTCTCCAGCCGCGGCGTGTGAATCGTCCAGCCCTTGATCAGGTCGATCTGGATGGTGGTGACGGTCGGGTGCTCCAGCGCCACGCCGCACAGTTCGCCATCGCCCTGGGTGGCGTGGCAGTCGCCGAGATAGAGCAGGCCGCCGGCAATGTTGACGGGGAGATAGATCACCGCGCCGACGCCGACATCCGGCAGGTCCATGTTGCCGCCGTAATAATCCGGCTGCAGCGAGGTGATGGCCTCGATTTCCGGCGAGGTGCCGATGGTGCCGATGAACGGCACATAGGGCAGGGTGATCTTGTCGTTCCACTTGGTGCCGGTCTCGGCATCGACATGCAGCTTCTTCACCTTGATCGGCAGCGGCGCGTTCAGCATCGCCGTATCCTTGGTCGGCACCAGCCCGCCGAAATCAGGCATGATCAGCGTCGTGCCCACCGGCTGCGGCCCGCGCGGGACGATGGACTTGATGTAGACCGCCAGCGTGTCGCCCTTCTCCGCGCCATTGACGTAGATCGGGCCGTTCTGCGGGTTGAGATAGGGGAAGTTGAGAATTTCCAGCGGGTTGTCGGTCTCGTGCTTGATCGCGCCCTCGAAGGCGTCATGCGTCTCCGCCGCCACCACCGCGCCGGGATCGACCTTCAGGACCGGATCGACATAGGGGCCGTAGACATAGTGATACTTGCCCTGCTCCGCCTCGGTGAGGGAGTGGGTGGCGCCCGCCTGGCCCTTGGCGAGGCCTTTGCGAGCCATGAGGGAATTTTCGAGCCAGGACATGGGGTTCTCCTTGATTTCTGGCTGTGCGATCAGACGGCGAGATGGCGGCGCATCGCCTCGCCATCGGCGAGGTCCTCGCGGGTGAGTTCGGCGACGACGCGGCCCTTGTCCATGACATAGCAGCGCTGGGCCATGGCCCGGATCATGTCGATGTTCTGTTCCACCAGCACCACGGTGACGCCGGTATCGGCGTTGAGCTGCACCATGATGCGGGCGATGTCCTGCACGATATTGGGCTGGATGCCCTCCGAGGGTTCGTCGAGCAGGATGAGCTGCGGATTGGCCACCAGCACCCGGCCGATGGCGAGCTGCTGCTGCTGCCCGCCGGACATGGTGCCGGCGCGCTGGCTCCAGCGCTCGCGCAGGATGGGGAAATAGCCGAGCACGCGCTCGCGGTCGGCCTCGCTGACGCGGCCCGCGCGCATGCCGCCGACCGCGATGTTCTCGCCCACGGTCAGGCGGGGGAACACGTCGCGGCCCTGCGGCACATAGCCGATGCCGAGCCGCGCCCGCCTGAAGGCGGAGAGGTGCTCCACCGGCCTGTCGCCGAAGACGATGGAGCCTTCCATCGCCGGCACGAGGCCGATGAGGCTCTTCATCAAGGTGGACTTGCCGACGCCGTTGCGGCCGATGACGGCGACGATCTCGCCCTGGCGCACCTCGATGTCGAGCCCCTGCAGCACCGGCTTGCCGCCATAGCCGGCGCGCAGGCCGAGGGTGGACAGCATCACTTCCTTACGCATGGGCGGCCTCGTGAGCGGTTTCGTGCGCCGTGGTCTGGCCGAGATAGATGGCGGCGACATCCTCATTGGCGACGATCTCGTCGATGGAGCCCTGCGCGAAGACGCGGCCGAGATGCAGCACCGTCACCTTGTGCGCGACCTGGCGGACGAAGGCCATGTCGTGCTCCACCGCCAGCACGGTCATGCCCTCGGCATTGAGCCGCTTGACCATTTCGCCGGTGGCATGGGTCTCTTCCGGCGACATGCCGGCGGTCGGCTCGTCGAGCAGCAGCAGACGCGGCTTGAGGCTGACCGCCATGCCGATTTCCAGCCACTGCTTCTGGCCGTGCGAGAGATTGCCGGCGAGGCGCGTGGCATCGGTGGTCAGGTTGAGGAAGTCGAGCAGCGTGTCGATCTCGCCTTCCAGCACCGCCGGCGGGTAATGGTGCTGCATGGCGATTTCGAGGTTCTGCCGCACGCTCAGCGCCTTGAAGATGCCGGGCACCTGGAATTTCACGCTCATGCCGCGGCGGATGCGCTGGAACGGCTTGAGGCCGGTAATGTCCTCGCCACCGAACAGGATGGCGCCGCTGCTCGGCACATGCTCGCCAAGGATCAGCCGGAACAGCGTCGACTTGCCGGCACCGTTCGGCCCGATGAGGCAGTGCACCTCGCCGGCCTGAAGCGTCAGGTCGACATTGTTGGTGACGTGCAGCCCGCCGAAGCGCTTGTTGAGGCCTTTGGTTTCGAGCATCGGCATCAGGCGTCTCCCGGCTGCCGCTTGGAGAAGGGACGGGCAACGAGCCGCGCCAGCGCATAGATGAGGCCGCGCGGCGCCAAGAGCACGGTGAGCACCAGCATGATGCCCATCACCACAAGCGCGTACTGGCTGCCATGGATGGTGAGCGCCTGGAACACGGCGAGCACGGTGAGCGTGCCGACCAGCGTGGTGGTGAGGTCCGAACGCCCGCCGACCGCGACCCAGACGATGGGCAAGGCGGCGGCCGTCATACCCATGGAGGAGGGCGTGATGTACTGGCCCCAGCTCGTGTAGAGCACGCCCGAAAGCCCCGCCAGCGCCGCGCCGATGACGAAGGTGCCGAGCTGGTATTTGCGGATGTCGTAGCCGAGCATCTCCGCCCGCTCGGGATTTTCGCGGATGGCGACGAGGACGTTGCCGAAGGGCGAGTTCACCAGGATGCGCAGGCCGAGATAGACCAGCACCAGCATGCCGAGCACGACGTAATAGAGCTGCACGTCGGGGAACAGCACGATGTCGCCGCCGGGCCAGGGCACGGTGAGCGGGGGCATGTTGCTCATGCCGTTGAAGCCGTTCAGCCGGGCGGCGCCGATCTTCCATTCCGGCCCGGCCGTCTGCGCCATGAAGCGTTCCAGCACCAGCGTCACCGAAAGGGTGACGATGCCGAGGAACACGCCGGAGATGCGGCCGAAGAACAGGAAATAGCCGAGCAGCGCCGCGAACAGCGCGGCGATGCCGATGGCGAGCAGCAGCGCCACGAAGGTGAAGCCATAGGCGGCGCCGAAATTGATGGTGAGGATGCCATAGCTATAGCCGGCAATGCCGAAAAAGGCAGTCTGGCCGAAGCTGAGCGCGCCGCCATAGCCCCAGATGAGGCAGAGGCCGAGCGCCATGAAGATCCAGGTGAAGAAATACACGGTGTTGCCGACGGTGTAGCCGTCGGAGAACAGCGGGTAGGCGCAGGCGCCGGCGAGCACGACGAGGAAGCCGAGCCAGAAGCCGGGGCCCCGGCCCAGCGTCTGCGGGCCTTCGAGGCGGGAGAAGAAGCGGGAGAGCGCGTTCATGGCTGTGTCTCGTGTCCGGGTCAGGCGCGCTCGCGCAGAAGGAAGCCGGAAATGCCGCGCGGCAGCACCCGGATGACGACGATGACGGCGATCAGCAGGCCGATCTGGCCGGCAAGCTGGCCGTACCAGGAGGTCATGGTCGCCTTGACCACGGCGAGCACGGCCGCCGCCGGAGCGGTGCCGAGGAACACATCGGCGCCGCCGACCACCACGGTGACGAAGGCTTCCATGATGAAGGTGGTGCCCATGGTCGGCACCAGCGTCATGGTCGGGGCGTAGAGCCCGCCGGCAAGGCCAGCCAGGCCCGCGCCGAGCGCGAAGGTGAGGCTGTAGACGAGGCGGGTGTCGATGCCGAGCGCGGCGGCCATGTGCGGCACCTGGATGGTGGCGCGGGCCATGACGCCGAAGCGCGTCCAGTTGAACAGCGCGTAGAGACCGGCGATGACCAGCACCGCCATGCCGCACAGAACGAGGCGATAGAGCGAATAGGAATAATCGCCGACGGTAAAGCTGCCGAAGGGGGTGCCGACGCCGGCCATGGTGGAGCCGAGCACGATCAGCGTGCCCTGGGTGAAGATGAGGCTGAGGCCCCATGTGGCGACGATGGTGTCGAGCGGGCGGTCATAGAGATGGCGGATGACCAGTATTTCCACCAGCGCGCCCACGGCGGCGGAGACCAGCGCCCCGATGAGGATGGCAAGCGGCAGCGGCACGCCGGCATGGGCGGCGGAGACGGTGACATAGGCCCCGCACATGATGAATTCGCCATGCGCCAGATTGATCACGCCCATCATGCCGAAGATGACGGCGAGGCCGCAGGCGGACAGAACCAGAAAGGCGAAGGCGTCGCCGAACTGGTAGAGCGCGGAGAAGGCGAGTGTTCCGACATCCATGTGCGGTGGGGCCTTTAGCGTTTGAGCGGGTCGGTCAGAAAGGACGGCGGGCGGGCGGTTCAGGCGATCGCCCCGGCCAAAGCTGGGGGGTCGGGCCGGGGCGATGCCTTCGGGTGCCGCCGAGGGGGGACAGGGCGGCAGCCGGATGGGGTGGATGAAGCGATGCGTTGTTATGTCGGGCCGTCATCCTGAAAACCACTTACCCCCTCATCCCCGGGGCCTGACCCGGGGATCCAGCCCTCGTGCCGATGACGGCCCGAAAGCCTGGGTGGCCGGGTCAAGCCCGGCCATGAGGGAGCGGAGAGATCAGTTCTTCGGCGGCGGGTTGGAAGGCGTGTACTGCGCGCTCGGGTCGCTCTTGGTCAGGTCGCAGCCGGCCTCGCCCAGCCAGTAGGGCTTGATGTCCTCCCACACCTTCGGGAAGGTGATGGAGTGATCCGCGCCGACCTTGGCGAGATAGATGGTGTGCGACATGTGCTGGCTCTTCGGGTCGAGGCAGACCTTGCCCTCGGGAGCGTCCATGCAGACATCGCCCTTGGCGATCTCCTTGCGCAAATCGTCGCGCTTGGTCGACTTCGCCCGCTCCACCATCTGCTTGTAGAGATAGACCGCGAGATAGGAGTTCTCGGCTTCCTGGTTCACATAGGGCTCGTCGGGGAACTTCGCCTTGAACTTGGCGAAGAACTCCTTCGAAGCCGGGGTGTCGATTTCCTCGATGTAGTTGGTGGTGACGTACATGTCCTTGAGCGATGGCGGCTTGAAGCGCTTGTGCTCATAGCCCTGGCCGACGTTCACCGAAGAGGCCATCGGCAGGTTGACGTTGGCGGCGGCGGCCTGCTCGTAATAGGAGGCCTGGGCGGTGCCGACTAGCAGCGTCACCACGAAATCGGGCTTGGCCTTCTGGATGTTCTGGATGTTCTGCGAGAACTGCGACACGCCGAGCGGGATGAAATCCTCGCCGACCATTTCGCCGCCATTCTCCTTGACGATATTGCGCACCCATTCGGCCGAGATCTGGCCGAAATTATAGTCGGCGGCGAGGGTGTAGACCTTCTTGCCGTACTTTTCCATCATCCACGGGATGAGGGTGGAGAACTGCTGCTCGGGCACCGCGCCGGTGACGATCATATTGGCGTCGCAGACGCCGCCCTCATACTGGTTGTTGTAGAAGGCAAGGCCGTCGAACTGGTTGACGATCGGCCGGTAGGCTTCGCGCGAGGCGGAGGAGAAGCCGGCGAACACCACGTCCACCTTGTCGCGCTGCAGCACGCGGCGCATGAACTCCTGGTAGCGAGTATTGTCGGACTGGGTATCGTAGATCACCAGTTCGAGCGGGCGGCCGTCAATGCCGCCAGCCTTGTTGATCTCCTCGGCGGCGAGCTGGATGGCGTGCACCTTGCCGATGGTGGCGGCGGCGAAGTCGCCGGACTGGTCTTCGAGCACGCCGAGCTTGATCGGATCGGCAGCGAAAGCGTGGGCGACGCTGAGCAAAAGCGTTCCCGTGAGGGCTGCGGCACGCAGCCCCCGCATGGTCTTCCCGTTCATCTTACTCTCCTGTGAAAGGTTATCTTTTTCCCGCGCTGGGCTCCGCCGGGCGGAACTGCACGGGTTCATCGAGGGGGCCAGCCCTCGCCGTCACGAACGCTTCGCAATAGGCCTCGAGGGTCTGCCGCGAGCGCATGCTTTCGCGCCGAAGCCATTCATAGGCCTCGTCGTCATCCACGCCCGCTTCCGTCATGCGGGCGATGATGGCCTTGACCACCGCGCGGCGACCCCGCCGGCGGCGATCCATGTCGTCGAGGCGGGCCCGGAGGTCGCCCCGCAACAGGAACTGGTTGATGCCGAGGAACAGCGCCGTATAGACCGCGCCGCCCTGCACCGGCTTGCGCAGGAAGGCGGAGGCGCCGATCTGCACCAGGTGCTTCAGCCGGCTCGGCGCCTCGACGCCGACAAGGCCGATCACCGGAACGGGGGGATGATGCGCCCCCGCATCGGTGTCGAGCGCCACCGGGTTGTCGAGATCGCCGTCGATGAACAGGATGTCGCGCTCGGGCTGCAGCGCCGCGAGGTCGATCTGAGCCCGCCCGTCGATGAGGGCGGGATAGGTCGCGGCGACGCCGAGCTTGCCCAGCGTCTTTTCCAGCGCTTCCACCGCCGTGAGGCTGGACGTGACGATGTGCGCCCGCCCGCCATTGAAGTTCTGCAGCAGCCGAGGTGCCATCACTTCACCACTCTCAGTGTCGCGTTGCGGGCAGCGACCGCGTAACGCGGCGAGGACTGGACGAGATAGGGGTCGGGCCGGACCGGGCCGGGCGCTTCGACCAGAATGTCGAAGCGCGCCTGCGCATTGGAAATGCCGATTCGTGGCGTGAGATAGGCGTGCAGCGTCTGCGGGTCGATCCGCACCTCGCCCTGCGGCGCCAGCAGGTGCTGGCGGGTGGCGGCCTCCTTCACCGCCTCCACATCGTCGGTGCCGGTTTCCGCCAGCGACAGGATGAGCAGCTTCATCGCGATGTAGGAGGCTTCCGCATCCGCCGAGGTGGCGGGGCCTTCGGGGAAGGCCTGCGTATAGGAGCGGGTGAAGGCGGCATTGGCCGGGGAGGCGAGGGAGGAGAAATAGACCGAGGAGGACAGGTGCCCGTCCACCGCTTCCCGCCCGATCTCCTCCAGCTCCGGCTCGGAAAGCGTGCAGGAAACCACCGGGATCGTCCGGGCCTGGTCGATGCCGCGCGCCACGCAGGCGGCGCGGAAGGCGCGGAAGAAGGCGTAATTGCTGGTGCCGATGAGATTGTTGAACACGAAGGCGGGGCGGGCTTCCAGAATGGCCTCGACCACCTGGTCGATTTCGGTGTCGCCCACCGGCACATAGCGTTCCGCCAGCACGCGGGCGCCGCGCGCGGTCATCGCTTCGCGGAAGATGCGGGTGTTCTCCCACGCCCAGATATAGTTGGAGCCGACGCAGAAGGCGGAAGCGCCCAGCGTCGCCAGCGCGTGATCGACCAGCGGCAGCACATGCTGGTTCGGCGAGGCGCCGGTGTAGATGACATTGCCGGAACTCTCGAAGCCCTCATAATGCGAGGGGTACCAGAGCAGGCCGTCATGCTTCTCGAAGCAGGGAATGACTTCCTTGCGGCTTGACGAGGTGTAGCAGCCCACGACATGGCGGATGCCGTCATGCAGCAATTCGCGGCTGAGCGCGGCATAGCGGCCGAGCTCGCCGCCGGGATTGACCACGACGGGCTCGATGGTAATTCCGGGCGCCGGGCGCTCCGCCACCGCCAGCAGGGCGCCGTTCAGCATCGAGCGCGCGACCACATTGTACGGTCCCGTGGTCGAGAACATGACGCCGATGCGGAAGTGCTTCGCCACGTATCGCTCCAATGCCGGGCCGAAGCCCAAAATAAAAAACGCCCGCCGGCCGTCAGGCCGTGGGCGTCGTTGCCACCAACCAGCCAGCGTTGACACGCCGTCGTTGGAAATGTTGACCGAAAGTGCCGCGACAATGGGCATCCTTGCCCGTCGCTCGTTTTCTAGGCTCGCGTGAAGTTACCGTCTTGTCAAGAACCTTTTTCGCGCGCGAGGAGGGGCATGCCCTCCGGTACCGTCGCGGCCCGGGCCTCGGCGCCGATCCACTCGATCAGGTCGCGCGCGGCCTCCGAAACCGTGCTGCCCGGCGACAGCCAGTAGCCGGTTTCGCGCCGGCTTAGCGGCGGGCCGATTGCGACCAGCGTGCCGTCGGCCAGCGCACCGTCGATCAGCCCGGCCCAGCCCAGCGCCACGCCCTGGTCCGCCATCGCCGCCTGCACCACGAGGCCATAGGTGTTGAGGCTGAGATCGCTCGCCGCCGGGCCGCGCGCCAGCCCCATCGCCGCGAACCAGTCGCTCCAGCCGAACCAGCGCGGGTGCGGCGTGCTTTCCAGATGCAGCAGCGGCAGGTTGACGATGCGCGCCGGATTGCCGCCGAGGCCGTGGCGGGCGGCGAAGGCCGGGCTGCACACCGGCCAGATGCGCTCTTCCACCAGTTGCACGCTCTCGGGCGGGAAATCCCGCCGGGCGCCGAACAGCACCGCGACATCCTCGGCGCCGTCGAGGCCGGGGTCAGCACTGGCGGAAGCGATGATGTGCACATCCGTTTCGGGCCGCACCTGCCGGAAGGCGGCGACGCGCGGCATCATCCAGAACGAGGCGAAGCCGTAATCGGTGAACAGCCGCACCACCGGGCGGCGGCTGAGCCGGCGCACCGCGCGGGCGGCGCCGTCGATTTCCGCCACCGCCGCCGCGCTGGCCCGGTGCAGCATCTCGCCGGCCGGCGACAGAGTGCTGCCGCGATGGCCGCGCACCAGAAGCGGGGTGCCGAGCTGGGTTTCCAGTTCACGCACGACATAGCTCACCGCCGGTTGTGACAGGCCGAGCGCGCGCGCCGCGGCGGTGAGCGAGCCGAGCCGCCCCACCGCCTCGAACACGCGCATCCAGCCGAGATCGAGCTGCCGTTCAGACATAGAGAGGGCTTATGTCTTTCATCGAAAATATCAGGCTTCACAGCCTTGCACATTTAACCGCCTGATACCCCACGAGGCAAGGAAAGCCGCCGCGCGACAAGGCGGCGCCTTGACCATCCCGCGCGTCTCGCTCCTTCCAGAGGTGATCCTGATGACCCGTAGCCTGCTGGCCGCTTCGGCCCTGTCCCTCCTGCTTCTCGCCGGCCCCGCTGCGGCGGCCGACGCCCCCGCCTGCAAGACCGTGCGCATGTCGGACCCCGGCTGGACCGACATCACCTCCACCAATGCCATTGCCGGCGTGCTGCTCGACGGCCTCGGCTACACCCAGGACGTGAAGACGCTGTCGGTGCCGATCGGCTACGAGTCGATGAAGAACGGCAATATCGACGTGTTTCTCGGCAACTGGATGCCGGCGCAGCAGAAATTCATCGACGCGCTGAACGAGGCGAAGGCGGTGGATGTGCTCGCCACCAATCTCCAGGGCGCCAAGTTCACCCTCGCCGTGCCGACCTATGTGGCGCAGGCTGGCGTGAAGGACTTCAAGGACCTCGCCGCCCATGCCGACAAGTTCGACGGCAAGATCTACGGCATCGAGCCCGGCGCGCCCGCCAACCAGAACATCCTCAAGATGATCGACGCCAATGATTTCGGCCTCAAGGGCTGGAAGGTGGTGGAATCGGGCGAACAGGCGATGCTGGCGCAGGTGAAGCGGGCGCAGAACGGCAAGGGCTGGATCGTCTTCCTCGCCTGGGCGCCGCACCCGATGAACGAGACCTTCGACCTTACCTATCTCTCCGGCGGCGACGCCTATTTCGGCGCCAATTTCGGCGGCGCCGATGTGCGCACCCTCGCCCGCGCCGGCTGGGCGGCGGAGTGCCCCAACGCGGCGACGCTGTTCAAGCAGCTCACCTTCGACCTCGCCATGGAGAACGCCATGATGGGCAAGATCCTCGATGACGGGCAGGACCCCAAGGCCGCCGCCAAGGCGCTCTTGAAGGCCAAGCCCGACGTGCTCGGCCCCTGGCTTTCGGGCGTGACCACGATCGACGGCAAGCCGGGCCTGCCGGCGGTGAAGGCCTCGCTCGGCCTGTGACCCCACGCGGAGGCCGGCGGCGGTGCTGCCGGCCTTCCCTCTCGCCCAAGCTCTCGCCCAAACCCTCGCCCAAGCCTGCCGCGTGGACCGTGCCATGACCGCGACGCCGACGCCTTCGCCCGCCCGCCCCAATATCCTCATCCTGATGGTCGACCAACTCAACGGCACGTTCTTCCCCGACGGGCCGGCGGATTTCCTGCACGCGCCGCATCTCAAAGCACTGGCGGCCCGCTCCGCGCGCTTCGCCAACACCTATACGGCGAGCCCGCTCTGCGCCCCGGCGCGCGCCTCCTTCATGTCCGGGCAATTGCCCAGCCGCACGCGGGTCTATGACAATGCCGCCGAGTTCACCTCGGACATTCCGACCTTCGCGCATCATCTGCGACGCGCCGGCTACCACACGGCGCTGTCGGGCAAGATGCATTTCGTCGGGCCGGACCAGTTGCACGGCTATGAGGAGCGGCTGACCACCGACATCTATCCCGCCGATTTCGGCTGGACGCCGGACTACACCAAGCCGGGCGAGCGCATCGACTGGTGGTACCACAATCTCGGCTCGGTGACCGGCGCCGGGGTGGCGGAGATCACCAACCAGCTCGAATATGACGACGAGGTGGCCTATCACGCCGCCCGCAAGCTCTATGACCTCGCGCGCGGCCATGACGCCCGGCCCTGGTGCCTCACCGTGAGCTTCACCCACCCGCACGACCCCTATGTCGCCCGCAAGCGCTTCTGGGACCTCTATGCGGACTGTCCGGCGCTCGACCCCGTGGTGGCGCCCATTCCCTTCGAGGCGCAGGACCGGCACAGCCAGCGCCTGATGCTGGCGAGCGACCATGCCAAGAGCCATGTGACGCCCGAGGATGTGCGCCGCTCGCGCCGGGCCTATTTCGCCAACATTTCCTATGTCGACGAAAAGATCGGCGAATTGCTCGACGTATTGGAGCGTTGCCGGCTAAGCGATGACACGATCATCGTCTTCGTCTCCGACCATGGCGACATGCTGGGCGAGCGCGGCCTGTGGTTCAAGATGAACTTCCTCGAAGGCTCGGCCCGGGTGCCGCTTGTCATCGCCGCCCCCGGCCTGCCCGTCGGCCGCGTTGAGCGCGCGGCGTCCACCCTCGACGTGCTGCCGACGCTGGCGGAACTTGTCGGGCTCGATCTCGGCGGGGTGATGCCGTGGACCGATGGCGAGAGTCTGGTCGGGCCGGCGCGGGGAGAGGGGGAGCGCTCCCCGGTGCCGATGGAATATGCGGCGGAGGGTTCCTATGCCCCGCTGGTGGCGCTGCGCGACGGGCCGTGGAAACTCATCCTGTGCGAGCTCGACCCGCCGATCCTTACCAACCTCGACGAGGACCCGCAGGAATTGGTCAACCGGGCGGGCGATCCCGCCTGCGCCGGGGTGATGGTGGCGATGACCGCGGCAATGACGGCGCGCTGGGACCTCGCCCGGTTCGACGCCGAGGTGCGCGCCAGCCAGGCGCGGCGGCATGTTGTCTATGAGGCGCTGCGCAACGGAGCCTATTACCCCTGGGATTTCCAGCCACTGCAGAAAGCCTCGGAGCGCTACATGCGCAACCATATGGACCTGAATGTGCTGGAAGAGAACCAGCGCTTTCCGCGCGGCGAGTGACCCGCCGCGCCGCCGCGGAGCCACGGCTCTGCTGCGTTGCCGCATAGATGAAGCGCGGTGCATCACGCGCTTGCGATCCGATGAGTGCGATACGCCGGAAACAATGCCGGCCGGTCCACGTTGTCCCCACAGATTCACCGGCCGGGCCGTTCGGTACCTGCCAGGTGAATGCGAGTTGAAACAGACATCGTGGCACTTTCGACGCCGGATATTGTGTCAAAGTGTCGCTCTCTTCAAAGGATGTTGATTATGAAGAAGACCGTTTCCATTCCGATGCTGGGTGCCGTTCTTGCCGCCGCGTTTGTCGGCCCCGCCCTTGCCGACACCAACCGCCCGGTGATCGGCTCTAATTCGGGCTGGTCGCCGCAGACCCAGCAGGGGCAGAATTACGCCGCGCCCCATCGCGGTGGCTGGTCGCAGCCGGGCACGGTCTATGAGGGCCGCAACGCCGCCACCATGTATGACGGCCGCACCATGTATGACGGCCGCAGCGCCGGCGGGATGTATGGCCCCAACACCCAGGGCGTCGAGCCCTACATCGCCAACCAGATCGAGCAGAACGCGCGCAGCACCGACTGAGTGCGACCTTAAGACAGCGTTTCTCGATGCGACTTCGCGGCGGCTCCTTCCGGGGCCGCCGCTTTTTCGTCTTCGGTCAATCGGGCCGGCTGCCGTCGCCGATTTCTCAGGTTAGGCGTCGGCCGCCGCCGCCGCCGATTTCTCAGGTTAGGCGTCGGCTGCCGCCGCCGCCGATTTCTCAGGTTAGGCGTCGGCTGCCGCCGCCGCCCGGCCGATCCGGCGGGGCGAGCGCCAGCATCGAGGTGACGCTCTCCGGCGCCGGCCCGGCGGCATGGCCGCGCCGGGGCATGCCGTCGATGAAGGGCACGAGCTGCAGCCGGGCGATTTCCAGCACACGCCGCAGCTCGGTAACGGGCTGGGCGTGCTCGTCCACCCGCAGGTCCAGCGCGCAATAGTCTTCCTCCCCCTGCACCCTGAGGCTGGCGGACTGGCGCCCGCGCCTGTCGCCGCCGGCCGCGTCGCCCGCCTCCAGCGCCCGCATCAGCCGCTCGTCGAGTGGCTGGCTGTCGCTGGCGCGGAAGGCGCTCACCATGGCGTCGATCACCTCCGGCCCGGTGAGCATGTTGCCCTGCACGGCGAAACCGTCGCCGATTTCCTGTCCGCACCAGGGTGTGCAGTCGGCGCCGGTGAAGGCGCCGGCCTCACCCGCGGCATCGACGACGCCGATCTGGCGCAGCTCGCGCGCGCCGTCTTCCGCCAGCACGGCGGATAGCGCGGCGCGGGCGGTGGCGCCGCCGGCGATGGCGTCGAGCACGCCCAGCGCCAGATAGGGATTGACCCAGGACTGGGTCGACACCGCCCCCAGCTTCGGCCGCGTGAACGGGCAAAGGGAGCCGACCGCCGGCACGGCGGTGGCCACGGCGACGCCGAGACGGCCGGTGGCGGGGCAGCGGGCGACGATCGAGAAGGTCATGCCTTTGGCCTCACACGCTCAAATGCTGCAGAACCCGCGCGCGGGAATCCGGTTCGGAGGTGGCGCCGGTCTCGGCAATCTCGCCGCGATCCAGCACCGCCCAGCGGTCCGCCACCGCCAGGGCGAAGGGCAGATGCTGCTCCACCAGCAGAATGGTGGTGCCGTGCCGCTCGCGCGCGCTGCGGATGACGCCGGCAAGCCGGTCGATGACCGAAGGCTGCAAACCTTCCGTGATCTCGTCCACCAGCAGCAGCTTCGCCCCCGTCGCCAGAGAGCGGGCCATGAGCAGCATTTTCTGCTCGCCGCCCGACAGCGTGCCGGCGCGCTGTTTCAGGCGTTGCAGCAGGAAAGGGAAGGAGGCTTCCACTTCGGCGAGAGCCGCCTCGAAATCCGGACGGCGCACGGCGAGGCGGAGATTTTCCTCCACGCTCATATCCTGGAACAGCGCCTTCTCCTGCGCGACATAGCCGACCCCGAGCCGCGCCACGCGGTGCGGGGAAAGGCGTGTGGCGTCGCCTCCGGCAATGGCCACCGTTCCGGTCATCTTCGGCAGGAAGCCCATCACGGCTTTCAGCAGGGTGGACTTGCCCATGCCGTTCTTGCCGAGAACGGCGAGGATTTCGCCCGGCGCGAGGGAGAGGCTGACCTCGCGCAGCACCACGGCGCCGGCATAGCCGCTGGAGAGGTTGTCGACCGAGAGGGCGTTCATGCCGGCATCTCCTGGCTCGGGGAGGGGGCCGTCTCGTGATCGATGCCGGCATGGCCGGAGCCGGCATAGACCTGCCTGACCAGCTCGGAGGCGACCACTTCCTCCACCGAGCCATCCAGCACGATGCGACCCTGGTGCAGCACGATGACGCGCGAGGAAATCTCGCGCACGAAGTCGAGATCATGCTCGACCAGCAGCACGCACAGGCCCTGCTTCTTCGTCAGCTCGATGAGGATGGCGCCGATCTGCATGCGCTCGGTCTTGGTGAGGCCGGCGGTGGGCTCGTCCAGCAGCAGCACGCGCGGTTCCAGCGCCAGCACCATGGCGAGTTCCAGCGCCTGCTTCATGCCATGCGAAAGCAGATGTGCCGGGGTGGAAAGCTGCTTGTCCAGCCCGGTGGTGGCGATGACATGCATTGCCGCCTCCGGCAGGGGCAGCACATTGGCCCGCCGCCACAGCGAGGGCCGGGCATGGCGCACGCGGGCGATCTGCAGGCACTGGGCGACGGTCAGTGTTTCGAACACATTGGCCATCTGGAACTTGCGGCCGACGCCCAGCGCGACGCAGGCTTCCGGCGGCTTGCGGCCGATATCATAGCCATTGACGGCGATGCTGCCGGCGGAACGCTCGGCGCCATCGGCGATGCAGCGCATCAGCGTGGTCTTGCCGGCGCCGTTGGGGCCGACAAGGCTGACGAGTTCGCCGGCCCTCGCCTCGAAGTCGATGGCTTCCAGCACGGTGAGGCTGCCGAAGCGCTTGGCGACGCCGGCAACGCTCAGCGCCGGCCCCTCGCCGGGCTCGACATCCTGCGTTTCCGCCGCGTCGAGGGTGGAAAGCCGTACGCTGGCCGCCGGGGCGGCGCGGCGCGGGCGAAGGAGGCCGAACAGCTTGCGCGGCAGGTCGAACACCACCGGCAGCAGGCCGCGCGGAAAGGCGACGATGACCAGCACGAACAGCACGCCGATGATGAGCTGCCAGACGAAGGGATAGTCGCCGGCGAGCTGGGCGCTCTCATAATCGACGATCAGCGCGCCGAACACCGGGCCGAGCAGCGTGCCGCGCCCACCGAGCGCGGTCCAGATGACCAGTTCGGTGCCGAAGACGAAGCCGGCGAGTTCCGGCGCCACCACCATCGCATAGCCGGCATAGATATAGCCGGCGATGGCGGCGATGGCGGCACAGGCGAGATAAACGAGGATCTTCAACCGCGAGGTGTCGAGGCCGAGATATTTGCAGCGCTGCTCATTCTCGCGCACCGCGACCAGCAGCTTGCCGGCATCGCTCTTGACGAAGATGTAGGCGGCCGTGGTCACCACGACGAGGAAGCAGCCCGCCAGCCAGAACCAGGCTTCCATCGACAGGTCGAAGCTCATGAAGCCGGAGAGGCCGCTCGACGATCCGGTGAAGGTGCCCCCCGAGTAGAGCAACTGTGTCGCCACGATGGGCAGCACCAGCGTGATGACCGAGGCATAGAGCGCTGAGGCGCCGTGCCAGAAGGCGAGCCAGCCGACAATCGCCGCCACCAGCAGCGCCCCGCCGACGCCGAGACCGAGGGCGAGCACGGCATTGCCGGTGGAGAAGTCGAGATGGGTGAAGACGAGCCCCGCCGCATAGGCGCCGCAGGCGAAGAACACCGACTGGCCGAAGGTGAGGATGCCGAGGAAGCCCCACAGCAGATCCACGGTGAGCGCCACCGCCGCATAGAGCAGCGAGCGCGTGAGCACGTTGACCGAATAGGTGTCGAGCACATAAGGCCCGGCGAAGATCGCCACCAGCGCGGCGAGGGCGACGGCGAGGATGAGGGAGAGGCGGCGCGCTTCAGTCACGGGCGAACCCCTGCGGGCGAATGCGCAGAATGATGGCGGCGAGCACGGCGATGGTGAGGCCTCCGAGAACCGGGCTGAAATGGGTGGCGACCAGCACCTGCGCCCCGCCCAGCACCAGGCAGGCGAAGAGCAGGCTGACCAGCGAGGCGCCGGAGACCAGCACCAGCATGAAGGCGTTGACCAGCCAGGGCACGCCCATGGCAGGATCGACGCTCGACAGGGGCGTGATCAGCGCGCCGGCGATGCCGGCCAGCGCCGAGCCCAGGGTGAAGGTGAGGAAGCGCACCAGCCCGCTATTGATGCCGAGCCCGCGCGCCAGATCCTCGTTCATGATCACCGCCCGCGTCTCCAGCCCCAGCCTTGTGCCCTGCAGCAGGGCGGTGAGGGCGAGGCCGAGCAGGGCGGCGATGCCGACAAGGGCGAGGCGATAGGCGGAATAGCCCTCGCCGAGAATGTCGATGGTGCCGCTGAGCGGCGACTGGGTGAACTGCACGCCGCGCCCGAAGGCGAGGGTGATGAGCTGGCCGATGATGATCGACAGGCCCCAGGTGGCGAGGATGGCGTCGAGCGGGCGGGAATAGAGCGGGCGCACCACGAAGCGCTCGATGGCCATGCCGACCACGCCGCCGAACAGCGCGGCGAGCGGAATGGCAAGCCAGGGGTTGAGCCCGGCCTGAGTGGTGACGAGCGCGGCATAGCCGCCGAGGGTCATCAGTCCGCCATGGGCGAAATTGATGATCTTCATGACGCCGAACACGAGCAGCAGCCCGGTCGCCACCGCATAGAGGATGGCGGCGGTCGTCACGATGTCCAGCGTCTGGGCGATCATGCGAAGTCCTTTGGGTTTTCAGGCGACGTCCGGCAAGGAGGCGCCACAAGGAACGTGCCATCCCCGGCGCGGCCGGGGATGGCGTGGCCGGGGATGGTGTGGCGAAGCGTCAGGCGCTCACTTCAGCTTCGGGCACTGCTCGCCGGGATCCACGTCCTTGAAGGTGGAAATGATCTCGACCGAGCCGTCGCCCTTCACCTGGCCGAGATACATGGTCAGCGGCGCGTGGCGCTGCTTGTTCATCACGATGGTGCCGCGCGGGCCTTCCACCGCGACTTCCGCCAGCGCCGGAATCACCTTGGCGGCGTCCGTCGTGCCGGCCTTCTCCACCGCCGCCTTATAGGCGTAGACCGCCTCATATTCCGGCACGGAGAGGTCGTTCGGGGTCTTCAGGTCCTTGCCGAACTTCTTCTCCATCGCGGCGAGGAACGCCTTGTTGGCGGGGGTGTCGATATTGGTGAAGTAGGAACCGGCGATATAGATGCCTTCGGCATCCGGGCCCATGGCCTTGGCGGTGCCCTCATCCACGGCGAGGTTGCCATAGAGCGACTTGATGCCCGCCGCGCGCATCTGCTTGGTCAGCGTCACATTCGGCGCGCCGCCGGCGGTGGAGGTGATGATGGCGTCGGGGTTGGCCGCCTTCACCTTGGAGAGGATGGCGGTCCAGTCGGTGGCGTCCATCGGGGCGTATTCATCGCCGACGATCTTGCCGCCGGTCTTCTCGATATAGGCCTTGGTGAAGGCCAGCATGCCGCGGCCAAAGGCGTAGTCCGAGCCGATGAGGAAATAGGTCTTGGCGCCTTCCTTGTTGAAGAAGTCGACAATGGGGGCGACCTGCTGGTCCGGCACCCAGGCGTTCACATACATATAGGGGCTGCAGGAACGGCCCTCATAGAACGAGGTGTAGATGTAGGGCACCTTGCCGCGATTGACGATCGGCAGGCCGGCATTGCGCGCCGCCGAGGTCTCCATCGAGATCAGCACGTCGACCTTCTTCTGGAAGATCAGTGAATCGAAGGCCTTCTGCGCCCCGGCCGCGCCGGAGGCGTCGTCGGCGACCTCAAGCACCACCTTCTTGCCGAGGATGCCGCCCTTGGCGTTGATCTCCTCGACCGCCAGCTCGGCGGACTGCACGACGGAAGGCGCGACCACGGAATTGGCGCCGGATAGGCCGACGGGAATGCCGATGGTGATGGTGTCGGCGGCGAGCGCCGGCCCAGTGAGAAGGCCGGCGGCGAACACGCCGGCCATCAGCAGTGAGGTACGGGACATAGGCTTTCTCCGGAAGGTTATGGGTTTTTGGCAGCGGTGGGGAGAAGCGGGGCTTTAGTACCAGCCCCGGGAAATGGGCGCGCCGAGCATCTCGGCATAGACATCGGTGCGGCGGTCGCGCAGCACCTGGTTGAAGTCGTTCCAGTTGCGGGCGCGGCGGGCGGCGCCGAGGTCGATCTCGGCGGAAACGATCTCCTCACCGTCGCGGCTGGCCGGGCCGGCGGCGGGCCAGCCGGTGTAGCTGAGGATGAGGCTCTGGCCCTCGAAGGGCTGGCCGCGCTCGGTGCCGATGCGGTCGGCGCAGGCGATATAGAGCGAGTTGGAATGGGCGGCGGCCATGGCGAGGATGTTGGCCATCGCCTCGCGCCCCTCGGCCTGGCCGGGGATCGGCACCCAGTTGGTCGGCACGCAGACGATGTCCGCGCCCTGCAGCGCCTGCAGCCGGTAGGTTTCGGGGAACCAGCCATCGTAGCAGATGGCGACGCCGATGCGGCCGAGCGCGGTGTGGAACACCGGGAAGCCGTTATTGCCGGGCTCGAAGAACAGGTTCTCGTTGCCCCACAGATGCATCTTGCGATAGGTGCCGATATGGCCCTCCGGCCCGATCACCACAGCGCTGTTGTAGAGCGCCGTGCCCTCGCGCTCGGTGATGCCGGCGACGATGTGCAGGCCCCGCTCGCGGGCGATCTGCGCCCAGGCCTGGCAGCTTGGCCCGTTGGGAATGGTCTCGGCGAGGCCGAAGGCTTCCTCGCGGGTCTCGAACACATAGCCGGTATTGGCGAGTTCCGGCAGCACGATGAGCTTGGCCCCGCCCTCGGCCGCGCGGGCGATGAGAGTGAGCGAGTGCGCGACATTGGCGCTCGTGTCGCCGAAGCGCGGCTCCATCTGGATGCAGGCGACGCGGACAAGGCTTGAGACCGGCATGGAGGCACACCTCTGCGATCGCCGCGGCGCGCCGCGGCGTGAAAACAAAAAGCCCCCGGCAGTGCCTTTCGGCACCATCGAGGGCTGCATAGCCTGGATGTAGGGCGGCAACGCTGCCGCCACGCTCACGAAGCGCTGGGTCAAAGCAAAGCGCAGGCGGCCCCTCCTGTCAAGCGCAAATGCCGAGGATAGAGGCAGCGGCAATTATGCCTATGGGTTAGGCATACTGCCTCATTTGTCGCTGTCGCCGTCGCGGTCCAGCTCGGCCAGCATCGCATGGGCATTGATGATCGAGCCGGCGATGGTGCCGATGGGCACGCGCTTGGCGGTCGCCTGCTTGCGCAGGAACTGGTAGGCCTCGTCCTCGGAGAGGTTGCGTAGCCCCATCAGCAGCCGGGTCGCCTTCTCGACATCGCGGCGCGTGCGCAGCGTGTCTTCCAGCTTGCCGATCTTGGCGAGTAGCCGCCCTTCATAGCCGCGCTGCGACAGCGCCAGCACCAGGCTGGAGAGCACGCCGGAGGCGCGGATGGGGCGCACCAGCACGCCATGGGCGCTGGAATCCAGCAACGCCTTCAGCACGGTGGGGTTCTCGTAGTCGACGATGGCGATATGGGCGATGGCGAGATCGGCCATGCGCCACGGCATCGAGCTCTTCGTGTCGCGGTCGAGCAGGAAGAACACCGCGTCGAGCGGCAGCGGGAGCTGCGAGGGCGGCGGCCACACCACCTGCACCTGACAGCCGATGCGCTGGAGCTGGCGCACGAGGTCTTCGCCGTCCTGGTCGCGCGGATGCACCACGGCGACGCGCATGTTGCGCAGGTTCTGGATGAGCTGCGACGCGCTCATCGGCGGCGCCCGCTGGCGTGCGGCCGGCGCTCACGCATGGTCGTAAATATGATCGACGAGATAGGGGTCGGGCTTCACCGGCGCCTTCGCCTCCCACACCACGTCGAACTCGCCATGCTCGTTCACCATGCCGATGCGCGGCAGCAGATAGGTGTGGTTGTTGTCGGGGTCGATGCGGATGCGGCCCTGCGGCGCGTCATATTCAGTGCCGAGCGCGGCATCCACAAGGCGCTGCGTGTCGAGCGACTTCGCGCGCGTGAGCGCGTCGGCGAAGAGGTGGATCTGGAAATAGGCGGCTTCCGCATACATCGTCACCGCCGCGTCGCGGCCGAAGCGGGCGCGGTAGGCGGCGACGAAGCGGTGATTGGCCGGGGTGTCGACGGTAGAAAAATAGGGCGCCGAGGTGATGTGGCCGATGCACAGTTCCGGCCCGATGGCGCGGATCTCGCCTTCCGACATGGTGAGGCTGGCGATCGGCAAGATGCGCGGGTCGAGCCCGGCCTCGCGGAAGCTGCGGTAGAGCAGATGCGCGCCCTCACCGACGACGGTGGAGAACACCACCGAGGGCGCGCGGCGGCGTATGTCTTCCACCACGCGGCGGATCTGGTCCTCATGCGGCTGTTCCGGCACATAGGTTTCCGCCACCACCTCGCCGCCCTCGCGCGAGACGAGGTCGCGCATGATGCGGTTGGATTCGTGCGGGTAGATGTAGTCGGAGCCGACGAGATAGAAGCGCGGGCCGAAGCGGGCGAGCAGATGGCGGGCGAGCTGCAGGCTGTTCTGGTTCGGCGCCGCCCCGGTATAGATGACGTTGGGCGAATATTCGAAACCCTCATAGAGCGAGGGATACCAGAGCAGGGCGTTGCGTCGCTCCACCGTGGCGAGGATCGCCTTGCGGCAGGAGGAGGTGCAGCAGCCGAAAATGGTGCTGATGCCGTCCTCGGTCAGCAGCCGCTCGGCGTAGCGGCGGTAGAGTTCCGGGCTCGATTCCGGATCGTAGCACACCGGTTCGATCGGCCGGCCCAGCACGCCCCCGGCGAGGTTTATCTCCTCGATGGCGAGGGCGGTGCCGCGGAAATGCTCGGTTTCCGGCTCGCGCATATGGCCCTTGCGGGAGAACAGCACGCCGACGCGCCAGACGGCTCCCGCCGCGCCCGAAGGCTGCCCTGCGCTGCCACTCTCCGCCACCGGCGCCTGCCTGTCTCACCTGTTGCCGTGCCGTGCGCGCCCGCCGCGCCGGCCGGGTTCCGCCGAACCCGCCGGCCCGTTTTGGCGCGCCCGCGCCCGGCAGGTCAAGAGCGCGCCGTCGAGGTCGTTCAGCGCCCCCCGCCGGCGGCGGCGGGAAAGGCGACGACATTGCCCGCGCGCTGCGCCAGCCGGCCGGCCATCTCGACGAGCTGCTGCGGCATGAACGGCTTGCTGACCACGGGGGCCTGCGCGAAGGCGGGCGGCAGGTTCTCGCGCCCATAGCCGCTGACGAAGGCGAAGGGAATGCCGCGCCGGGTCAGCGCCGCCGCCACTGCGTCCACCGGCTTGCCATGCAGATTGCCGTCGAGCAGGGCGGCGTCGAACGCGCCGGTCTCGATCGCCTCCAGCGCCTCCTCCACCGTGCGGGCCGGGCCGTGCACGCTGGCGCCGGCATCTTCCAGCACGGCGATGAGTTCGAGCGCGACCAGCGCCTCGTCCTCGACCACAAGCAGGCGGCGGCCGTCCAGCGCCGGCACCTCGCGGGCGGGCTCGGCCGGGGCGGGGGCGGCGGGGCGGGCGGCAATGTCCGCCATCGGGTCCGGCGTGCGGTCGAGGCGCATGACGAGGTCCCACACCACGCCGTCATTGCGGTAGGAGACGGAGGCGGTGCCGCCATCGGACTTCATGCTGCTGTCGATGAGCGTCGAGCCGAAACCGCGCTTGACCGGGGCCTGCACCGGCGGGCCGCCGCTTTCCTGCCAGCGCAGTTGCAGCCGGTCGCCCTCCACCGACCATTCCAGCGCGACGCGGCCGGTGGGGCGGGAGAAGGCGCCGTATTTCAGCGCGTTGGTCGCCAGTTCGTGCAGGATGAGCGCCAGCCGCAGCGCCGGCTGCGGCAGAAGCTGCACGCGCGGGCCGCTGGCTTCCAGCCGCGCCGGGTCGATGGTGCCGAGCCTTAGCTGGTCGTGCACGAGGTCCATCAGGTCGGCGCCCTGCCAGGTGCGGTCGCTCAGCATGCCATGGGCGCGCGCCAGCGCCTGGATGCGGCCGGAAAAGGTGGCGGAAAACTGGTCGGGATGACGGGTGTAGCGCAGCGTCTGGGTGGCGATGGCCTGCACGCTGGCGAGCGTGTTCTTCACCCGGTGGTTCAGTTCGCCGATGAGCAGGGTCTGGGTTTCCTCGGCCCGGCGGCGGTCGGTGATGTCGAGGATCTGCACGCTGAGCGAGACCGGCTGGCCGTTGGGCCGGCGCAGCACCGAACTGTACCATTCGCAGTCGAGGACCGTGCCGGCGCGGGTGCGGCAGCGAATGGTGTGGTGCCCGCGCTGATGCGCCGTTTCCGCCAGCGAGCCGGACAGCATCTCCGCGAGTTCGCCGATGCTGCCGTCGCAGATCCAGCCGAGATCGGCGAGCGACTGGCCGGTCATGTCCGCCGCCGTCCAGCCGAACAGCCGCTCGGCGCCCTTGGACCAGCCGAGCAGGCGCATTTCCGGGTCGAACTCGACAATGGCGAGCGGGGAATTGTCGGTGTGCGCCTGCAGCCGGTCGAGCGCGGCCTTCAGCTCGGCGGCGGCGGTGGCGAGCGCGTCCTTCTGCCGGGCCAGCTGCTCGTGCTGGCGTGCGATGGAGAAGAACACCTCCGCCTTGCTCTTGAGGATCAGCGGGTCGATCGGCTTGTAGATGAAGTCGACCGCCCCGGCCTCATAGCCCTTGAAGCGGCGGCCTTCATCGGTGGAGGCAGCGGTGACGAAGATGATCGGCACGCGCCGCGTGCGCTCGGTGCCGCGCATCATCTCCGCCAGTTCGAATCCGTCCATGTCCGGCATCTGCACGTCGAGCAGAGCGAGGGCGAAGTCGTGCTCCAGCAGCAGTTCCAGCGCCTCGACGCCGGAGCGGGCCTTGTAGAGGGCGAGACCGTCGCGGCGCAGCAGCGCTTCCAGCGCGCGCAGATTCTCCTCGATGTCGTCGACCAGCAGGAACTTCACCGGCTCAGGCGACGCCATGGCGGGCCTCCTTCTGCGGCACGCCGGCGAGCCGGCGATAAATGCGCTCTTCCGGGGCGAAGCTGGCGAAGGCGTCGGCATGTCCGGAAAAGCGCAAGCTCTCATTCATGCCGAGGCCGAGGAAGCCGCCGCGCGTCAGCGATTCCCGGAACAGCCGCAGCGCGCGGTCCTGCAGTGTCGAATCGAAATAGATCAGCACATTGCGGCAGGAGATCAGGTGCATTTCGGAGAACACCTCATCGGAAGCGAGGCTGTGCTCGGCGAACACGGTGCGCGCGCGCAGCGACTTGTCGAACACCGCTCCGCCATAGGCGGCGGTGTAGTAGTCCGACAGCGAGGAGCGCCCGCCCGATTTGCGGTGGTTTTCGGTGAACAGCGGAATGCGGTCGAGATCGTAAATGCCGAGTTCCGCCCGCGCCAGCGCCACCGGGTTGATCTCGGTGGCGTAGAACAGGGTGCGGGATTCCAGCCCCTCTTCGCGGAACAGGATGGCGAGCGAATAGAGTTCCTCGCCGGCGCTGCAGCCCGCCACCCATACTTTCAGCGAGGGGAAGGTGCGCAGATGCGGGATGACCTCCTCGCGCAGGGTGCGGAAATAGGCGGGATCGCGGAACATCTCGCTCACCTGCACGGTGAGGCAGTCGATCATGACTGGCAGCAGCTCCGGCTCGCGCAGCAGCCGCGCCTGCACATGCGAAAGGGTAGGGCAGTCGAGCCGCTGGCGCAGCAGTTCCGCCCGGCGGGCCAGCGAGGCACGGGAATAGGCGCGGAAATCATAGTGGTAGCGGCGGTGGATCGCCTCGACCAGCAGGTCGAGCTCGATCTTCTCGCTGACGCTGGCGGGGCTGGTCATCGCGACATCCACACCCGGGCGAGGGAGAGCAGCTTGTCGACATCGAGCGGCTTGGCGAGATAGTCGTTGGCGCCGGCCGCCAGGCACTGTTCCTGATCGTCCGCCATCGCCTTGGCGGTGAGCATGATGATGGGCAGGCCGTGCCAGTCCGGATGGCGGCGGATTTCGCGCGTGGCGGCCAGCCCGTCCATCTCCGGCATCATCACATCCATCAGCACGAGGTCGAACGGGGTGCGGCCCTGCGTCTTTTCCAGCACCTCCAGCGCCTCGCGCCCATTGCGGGCAATCTGCACCCGGGCGCCGTGCGGCTCGAAAATGCTGGTGAGGGCGAAGACGTTGCGCACATCGTCCTCCACCACGAGAATTTGCCGGCCTTCCAGCCGCGAGTCCCGGTTGAGCGAGGTGGCGAGCAGCTTCTGCTGCTGCACCGGCAGGTCCGACACCACCTGATGCAGGAACAGCGTCACCTCGTCGATCAGCCGCTCCGGCGACTTGGCGCCCTTGATGATGATCGACTTGGAATAGCGGCGCAGGCGCAGTTCCTCCGCCTCGGTGAGTTCGCGCGCGGTGTAGACGATGACAGGCGGGAAGGCGGCGGCCTCGTTATCGTCGAGCCGGCTGAGCAGATCGAAGCCGGTGGCGTCCGGCAGCGTCATGTCGAGCACCATACAGTCGAAGGTCTCCGCCTCCAGCCGCTTGAGGGCGTCGGCGGCGGTGGCGCAGCCCACCGTCTCGACCTCCTTGGCGGCGAGAAGCTCGCTCAGGCCGCGTAGCTGGGCCGGGTCGTCCTCGACGATGAGGATGCGGCGCAACTGGCGGGCCATGCGGAATTCCAGCCGCTCGAGCGTCTGCACCAGTTCCTCGCGGCGGATCGGCTTCATCATGTAGCCGGCGGCGCCATAGGCGAGCGCGGTCTGCTCGTAGTCGCTGGCGGAGACGACATGCACCGCGATGTGGCGGGTGCGGGCATCGTGCTTGAGCCGGTCGAGCACGGTGAGGCCGGAATGGTCCGGCAGCCCCATGTCGAGGATCACCGCCTGCGGCAGATATTGCCGCGCCGCGACCACGCCGTCATCCGCCGTGGTGGTGACGATGCACTGGAAGCCGAGCTCATGGGCGAGATCGAGCAGGATGCGGGCGAAGGCCAGATCGTCCTCCACCACCAGGATGAGCTTCGAGCCGGCGGTGAGGCGGGAGCGGTCGTCGTCAATGCCGGCGGGGGCCGGCCGGTCCGGCGCATCCGCGGGAGCGGGCGAGGCGACCACCGGGCGCGGCGCCGGGCTGCGTTGCGGCGCGCGGGCCGGCAGCGCCGCCGCGCCCGCGCTGTCGACGACGACGCCGCTGAAGCGTGTCGGCACCACAAGGCTGAAGGTGCTGCCCTCGCCAAGCCGGCTCTCCAGCCGGATCTCGCCGCCGAGAAGGTTAGTCAGCTCGCGCGAGATCGACAGGCCGAGCCCGGTGCCGCCATAGCGGCGGTCGATGGTGCCGTCGGCCTGGCGGAACGCCTCGAAGATCGCTTCCTGCTGGTCCTCGGCGATGCCGATGCCGGAATCCGACACCGCGAAGATCAGCCGGCCATTGGCTTCCGCGCGGATGTCCAGCACCACCTCGCCCTGCGCGGTGAACTTGACCGCGTTGGAGAGGAAATTCTTCAGCACCTGTTCCAGCCGCTGCGGATCGCTTTCCAGCACCGGCGAGACATCGGGCGCGATCTGCGCGCGCAGGACGATGCCCTTCTCTTCCGCCTGCGGCGCGAAGCTGCGCACCAGCTTGTCGGCCAGGGCGGAAACCTCCACCTGCTGCGGCCGCAGTTCCAGCTTGCCGGCCTCGATCTTGGACAGGTCGAGAATGTCGTTAATCAGGGTGAGCAGGTCGTTGCCCGAGCTTTCGATCATCTGGGCGTAGCTGATCTGGTCCTCGGTGAGGTTGCCGAAGCGGTTCTCGCCGAGCAGCCGCGCCATGATCAGGAGCGCATTGAGCGGCGTGCGCAGCTCGTGCGACATGTTGGCGAGGAATTCGGATTTATAGCGGCTGGCGGCGGCGAGATCGTTCGCCTGCTGCTTGAGCGCGCTCTGGGTGCGGGCGAGATCGTCGCGCTGGGCTTCCAGAAGCTGCGTCTGTTCTTCGAGCTGAGCATTCGATTCCTCCAGCTCCGCCTGCTGGCGTTCCAGACGGTGCTGCGACTGCTGCAGCGCCTGGCTCTGCTCCTGCAGTTCCTCATTGGCGGCGGTCAGCTCCTCGCCATGGGCGCGCAGCTCTTCGGCCTGCCGGCGGGTTTCCTCCAGCAGTTCCTCCAGCCGGGTGCGGTACTGCGCCGAGCGCAGCGCGACGCCGACCGCGCTGGCGCTGCGCTCCAGAAATTCCCGCGCTTCGGCGCGCGGGGACCGGTCGAAGCCGAGTTCGATCACGCCATTGACCTGATCGTCCTCGAAGGTCGGCGACAGCACCAGATGCTCCGGCTTTCCCCTGCCGAGCGCGGAGCCGAAATAGAGATAGCCGTCCGGTACGCGGTCAATGGCGAAGCTGCGCCCGTCGGCGATCACCTGCCCGACAAGGCCGTCGCCGCGGCGGATGCGGGCCGGCACGGCGGCGTCCATCGGCACGCCATAGCCGGCGACGCGGGCGAAGGCGTCATGGTCTCGGATATAGAACAGGGCCGCCTGCGCGCCGAGCCGCTCGGCGAGGAAGGTGAGCACCCGCTCGCCAAGCTCGGCGCTGGACAGATCGCCCATCATCCGCCGCGACAGGTCGACCTGCGCGGTGCGGATCCATTCCTCGCGGCGCACCGCCAGCTTGTTGCGGATGAAGAAGAAGCCGGTCGCCGCCAGCACCCACACCGTCACAGCGCCCATGGAGCGGTTGACCAGCGCCAGGCTGGGGTCGATGCCCGGCCGGTCGATCAGGAAGCCGGCGGCGATCACCAGGGTGACGCCGGCGGCGGTGACGAGCGGCACGGCGGTGCGCCAGGCGAGATAGGCCAGCACCAGCGGGATGAGATAGGTGACCCAGACGGCGACGCCGAGTGGCACCGACAGATCGACGAGGAACACCAGCGCGGTGAAGGCCGCGAGGAGCGCATAGAGAAGGGCCGGCTTCTCCTCGAACATCTTGAGCTGCACGCCGCCACGACTCCCGGGAAAGGCGACAAGGGAAGCCGGAAGGCGCGGGACGCGCGGCAGGGGCCGGCGCGTCCACGGTTCCCCGGCGCCCATAAACCCGCGACGGCCGGGAAGGTTCCCGCAATCGGCAGAAAAAAGCTGCTGCCGCCGCGCCTCAGGCCGGCAGGCGTTCGGCCTCGGCGAACTGGGTGCGGACCATGCGGGCATAGATGCCGCCGCGCGCCAGCAATTCGCCATGGCTGCCCTGCTCGGCAATGCCCTCGCGGGTGACGACGAGAATGCGGTCGGCGCTGCGGATGGTCGACAGGCGATGGGCGATGATCAGCGTGGTGCGCCCCACCGACAGCGCCGCCAGCGCGCGCTGGATTTCCCATTCCGTCTCGCTGTCCAGCGCCGAGGTGGCCTCGTCGAGAATGAGGATCGGCGGGTCCTTCAGGAACATGCGGGCGATGGCGAGACGCTGCTTCTGCCCGCCGGACAGCTTCACGCCGCGCTCGCCGATGACCGTGTCGAGCCCGAGCGGCAGTTCGGCCAGCAGACCGTCGAGTTGGGCGCGGCGCGCCGCCTCCAGGATCGCCTCCTCGCTGGCCTCCAGCCGGCCATAGGCGATGTTCTCGCGGATGGTGCCGGCGAACAGGAACACGTCCTGCTGCACGATACCGATATTCTTCCGCAGCGAGTCGAGCCGCACGTCGCGAATGTCGTGGCCGTCAATGGTGATGCGCCCGCCGGTGACATCGTAGAAGCGCGGCAGCAGCGAGCACAGCGTGGTCTTGCCGGCGCCGGAGGGGCCGACAAAGGCGACGCTCTCGCCCGGGCGAATGTCGAGGTCGATCCCGTTCAGCACCGGCGCGGCATTGCCATAGGCGAAGCGCACGCCCTCATAGCGGATGGCGCCCCTCACCTCGGTCAGCGCCCGCGCGCCCGGCCGGTCGGCGACATCCGGGCGGGTGGCGAGGAAATCGAGATAGGAGCGCAGCCCGGCAATGCCCTTGGGGTAGACTTCCATAACCGCCGCGATCTTTTCCAGCGGCCGGAAGAACACGCCGACCAGCAGCAGGAAGCCGACAAAGCCGCCATTGCTGAGCTCGCCGCGCAGCACGAACCAGGTGCCCGCCAGCATGATGACGACCTGGGTCAGCCGCATGCCGAGATAGGACAGCGAGGCATTGGCCGCCAGCAGGCGATAGGCTTCGAGCTTGGTGGTACGGTACTGTGCGTTCTCCGCCGCGAACAGCCGGTTTTCATGCGCCTCGTTGGCGAAGGACTGCACCACCCGGATGCCGCCGATATTCTCCTCGATCCGGGCATTGAAGGCGCCGACCCGGCCGAACAGGGCGCGGAAATTCGCCGTCATCCGCCGCCCATAGCGGGTGGTGATGAGGGCGCTGGCCGGCACGATGACGGCGGTGAGCAGGGCAAGCGGCACATTGACGCTCAGCATGACCAGAAAGGCGCCGATGAAGGTCATCACCGCGATGAACACGTCTTCCGGGCCGTGATGGGCAACCTCGCCGATTTCTTCGAGGTCCTTGGTCAACCGGGCGACGAGATGGCCGGTCTTGTTGTTATCGAAATAGGAGAAGGACAGCTTCTGCACATGATCGAAGGCACGCCGGCGCATCTCGGTCTCGATATTGATGCCAAGCATGTGGCCCCAATAGGTGACGACCGCCATCAGCCCGGCATTCAGCAGATAGACCGCCAGCAGCCCCACCGCCGCCCAGACGATGAGAGGCCAGTCCTGTCCCGGCAGCAGATGGTCGATGAACAGCTTCACCGCGAGCGGGAAGCCGAGCTCCAGCAGGCCGGACAGCACCGCGCAGGAAAAATCCAGCACGAACAGGCCCTTATAGGGCGCGTAATAGGAAAGGAAGGGCCGGATGATCTGCATGATGGCTCGCTTATAGCCGTCTCAATCCACGAGATCGACCTCAATCGGCGAGATCGACATCCGTGTGGCCGGCGCGCCAATAGGCGGCGATGGCGCAGCGGGATTTGGCCAGGCCGCGCTCGCGGGTCATGAGCCGGCGAAGCGCCCGCGCGGTCCGCTGTTCACAGCCGGCGAAGACATGCACCTCCGCATGGTCGGCCGGAAGCGGGACGGCGCGCAGCGCCCGTTCGAGCCGGTCGCTCATGCCGGGGGCGGTGCCGTCACGGGTGAGCCATTCCACATCGAGGCGGGCGGGTGAGGGAAGCGGCTGGCACTCGCGCGCATCCGCCACTTCCAGCCGCACCACCGCCTGCGCGTCCGCCGGCAGCGTGGCCACCATGCGGGCGATGACGGGCAGCGCCGTCTCGTCGCCGGCGAGCAGGTACCAGCGGGCGGGCGGCAGGCCGGCCCCGCCCGGGCCGAGCAGCCCGACCGGATCGCCGGCGCGCGCCTCGCGCGCCCAGTCGGCGCCGGGGGTGGAGCCGCCGGGATGCTGGACGACATCAATCGCCAGGGTACCGGCAGCGGCATCGACCTCGCGCAGCGTATAGACGCGCGGGATCAGCGTGTCCGCCCCGCCGGGCCATATGGTGCGTCCGTCTGGCGCGGCATAGGGCCAGACGGGGGTGCGGCCGGCGGGTGGGATGAGCACCCGCACATGCAGCCCGCCGCTGGCGAAATGCGCGGCGTCGCCTTCCAGCACCACGCGGCGCATCAGCGGGGTCAGCGCGTGCGAGCCGACGACGCGCAGGGCGCGGAAATAGGGCAGCGCCGGGTTGCCGGCGCCGTGGCCTTCCCAGGCGAAGGCGGGCGCGGCGCCCTCCATCGCGGCGTAGACATGCTCGGCCAGTTGCATGCGCAGCACGGACAGCCGGTCCTCGCGGTGGCTGCGGGCCTCAATGGCGAGATAGCCGGCGGAGTCGACGGACAGGGTCGCCTCGCCGCACCAGTTTTCCAGCCGGGCGGAAGCGGGCGTGCGCTCGCGCAGGCTCTCCGGCTCCAGCCGCGCGCACAGCCGGGCGAGCAGCGCCGCCGGGGCGGGACAGGCGAGACGCGCCTGGGCGGTGAAGGGCTCAGCCATGCCGGCCTCCTCTCTGCAGCAGCCAGATCAGATACGGGCCGCCGACCAGCGCGGCGAGCAGGCCGGTGGGGAGCTGATAGGGAAAGGCGACCATGCGGGCGAGCCAATCGGCCACCAGCAGCACCAGCGCACCGATCAGCGCCGAGGCGTAGATGAAGGCGACGCCGCGCGAAAAGCCGCTCTGGCGCGCGAGATGCGGCCCGATCAGCCCGACCAGGCTGAGCGGACCGACGAAGAAGGCCGCCACCCCGGTCATCGCCGCCGCCAGCAGGGTGAGCAGGAACTGGCTCATCGTCACCGGCAGGCCGAGCGCGGCGCTGACCCCGCGCCCGAGCGGGAGAAGGTTCAGCCAGCGGCCGGCGAGGGCGACGGGGAGCAGCAGCACCAGCGCGCAGGCGGCGAGGATGCCGGCCTGCATCATGTCCACCCGGTCGGTGGTGCCGGCCAGCCAGGCCAGCAGCAGGAAGCTGCCCGGTCCGCCGGCGGCGAAGAATGCGGAGAGAATGGCGAGCCCCATGCAACCGAGCGCGATGCCGGCGAGCAGCAGCTTTTCCGCGCCGAAGCCAGTGACGGCGGCGATGGCCAGCACCAGCAGCAGCGCGACCAGCGCCCCCGCGGCGCTGGATGCGAGCAGCAGGCCCGGCCCGGCCGCTGGCGCCAGCAGCAGCGCCACCGCGAGCCCGACGCCGGCCCCGGCGCTGATGCCGAGCACTTCCGGCCCGGCCAGCGGGTTGCCGGTGAGCCGCTGCATGATCGCCCCGGCGGCGCCGAGCAGCCCGCCCGCGGCCGCGCCGGCCAGCACGCGCGGCGCCCGGAACGGCAGAAGCTCGGCCAGCAGCGGGCCTGTAGCGAGGCTCCAGCCGTCGAGATCGCGCCCGGCGACAAGGGCGAGAAGCGCCGCCAGCCCCACCGCCACGGCCAGGCCGGCAAGGGCGAGGCCCGGGCGGTGCAGTCGGCGGGACGGGGCGGCCGGCGCCAGGACCGGCGCGGCGCTGCGCAGGCGCGGCAGCAGCCACAGCAGCAGCGGCCCGCCGAGCAGGCCGACCGCCGCGCCGGTGGGAATGAGATCGCTGCCGTCCCCAGCGGTTAGCTGGACGAGCGAATCGGTGATCCACAGCAGAAGCGCGCCGATCAGCGGGGCGGCGACGAGCATCTCGCCCGGCCGGCGCGCGCCGGCGAGGCGGGCGAAGGCGGGGGCGGCGAGGCCGACAAAGCCGATCACGCCGACCTGCGACACCACGCTGGCCGCCAGCCACACGGCGAGCGTGATGACCGCGAGGCGCATGGCCGCGACCGCCATGCCGAGGCTGAGCGCCGCCTCGTCATCCAGCGCCAGCAGGCCGAGCGGCCGCAGCAGCAGGGCGGCCGCCGCCGCGCCCAGCGCCAGCCTCGTGCCGATCAGCGCCGCCGGCTGCCAGTTCTGCTGGTGCAGTGAGCCGGCGCCCCAGATGAACAGCGAGAACACATATTCGCCGCGCGCGAGAATGAGTGCCGCGCTGAGCGCGCCCGCCATCAGCGACAGCGTCATGCCGGCGACGACGACGGTGACCGGCTCGAAGCCGCGCCGCCAGCTAAGCCCCAGCACCAGCGTCGCCGCCGCCAGCCCGCCGGCTAGGGCGGTGCCCTCGCGCGAGAAGGCGAGCAGCGCCGGTGCGAAGGCGAGCGCCAGCGTCAGCGCCAGCTGCGCCCCGGCGGCAATGCCGAGTGTCGAGGGGTCGGCGAGGGGGTTGCGCAGCACGCGCTGCAGCAGGGCGCCGGAAAGACCCAGCGCCGCGCCCGCCAGCAGCGCGGTGGCCGCGCGCGGTATCAGGCTGTGCCAGAACAGCAGGTGGCGCAGATCCGCCCCGGCGCCGGGGATTTCCGGCTGGCGCAGCAGCACCAGCGCGAACAGGGCGAGGGCGAACAGGCCAAGGGCGAGGCCGAAGGGCACCGGCCGCAGGCTGGCGGGGCGGGAAAGGGCGAGATCAGCCAATGTCGCCTCCCGCCTTGCCCGCCAGTTCGCCCGCCCGCGCGCCGCTGTCCGGGTTCAGCAGCGCGCCGGTGAGCAGCCGGGCGAAGCGGGCGGCGGTGGGCAGGCCGCCGAACGGATCGACACTGGCGAGCACGGCGAGCCGTCGGGCGCGGATCTGCGGCAGCGCGTTCCACAGCGCGCTGGTGCCCAGCACGCGCGCGGCATCCGGCGGCACGGGCCGCAGGACGACGAGGAAGGCCTCGGGGAAGCGCGCCAGCGCCTCGATGCCGATGGGGGCCGAGGCGGAATAGAAGGTCCGCTCGCCCCAGGCATTGGCGAAGCCGAGCCGGGCAAGCACCTCGCCGAACAGGCTGTCGGCGCCGAAGACGCGGAAATGCCGGGCATCGCCGAGATTGAGCACCAGCAGCGGCCGCCCGGTTTCGCCGGCGAGGCGGTGCCGGCACGCCGCGATCTCGCCGGCCACGGAGGCGATCAGCGATCGCGCCGCTTCTTCCTTGCCGGTGAGGGCGCCGATTCGCGTCGCCGCCGCTTCCGCCTCGTCATAAGGCGGCCGGCCGGTGCGGTAGATCGAGATCGTCTCCACCGGGGCGATGCGGGCGAGCTGGGATTCCATGCCGGCGTAGAAATTCGAGGAGAAGATCACGCTCGGCCGGGTGAGGCGCAACGCCTCGTAATTGAGCGCGCCGCGCAGGCCGATATCGACCACCGAGGCCGGCACGGGCGGCTCCACCGCCACCTGGCGGAACAGCACGAGCTCGGTCGCCGCCACCGGGGTGAGCCCCATGCCGAGCAGCGTCTCCAGCAGCGCCCAGTCAATGGCCGCGGCGCGCAGCCCTTCCGCCCGGGCCGGCGCGCCGGGCTGCACCAGCGCGGCGAGCCCGCCGCCGATCAGGGCGCGGCGGGAGAGGGTCGTCGCTGCGCTCACGTCGGGCCGCCCGCCGCACGCGCATTCCGAATCGCGCCGCCCGGCGCGGAAGGCGTGCCCTCTACCATTTGTAGGACAAGGTTCCGATCACGGTGCGCCCGTCGCCATAGTAGCAGCCGAAGAAGCCGCAGCTGGCGACATAGGTTTCGTCCGCGATGTTGTTGACGTTGAGCTGGGCCTTGAACGGGCCCTTCTCGTAATGCAGCGCCAGGTCGAACAGCGTGTTGGAGGACAGGAAGATGCTGTTGTCGTCGAGCGCGTAGCGGTCGCCGACGAAGCGCACGCCGCCGCCAAAGCCGAAGCCGGCCCACTGGCCCGAGGGGATGGTGTAGTCGAGCCAGAGATTGGCCATGTTCTCCGGCACATTGGCCGGCCGGTTGCCGGCATATTCGCCCTCGGTGATCTCTGCATTCATGTAGGTGTAGTTGGCGATCAGGTTCAGCCCTTCCGCCAGCCCCGCCACGGCGGTGAACTCGAAGCCCTTCACCCGCACCTCGCCGATCTGCGTCTCATAGCTGACGCCGTCGATGAACTGGGTGGAGAGCACGTTGGACTGGGTGATGTCATAGGCCGCGACGGTGAAGAAGCCGTTCCAGCCCACTGGCTGGTACTTCACGCCGATTTCGACCTGCTTGCCCTCCATGGGCTGGAAGGCGGCGCCGCCGAGCTGGGTCGGCATGTTGCCGATGACCGGCTCGAAGGAGGTGGAATAGTTGAAATAGGGGGCGATGCCGTTGTCGAACAGATAGGTGAGACCGACGCGACCGGTGAAGGCGCTGTCGTCCTGGTCCTGCGCGGTGTCGCCGAAATTGGTCAGGCTGGTGGAATCGGTGGTCGCCCAGTCATGCCGCAGGCCAACGGTGAGCAGCCAGTTCTGCAGCTTGATCTGGTCCTGCGCATAGATGCCGGTCTGGGAGATGGTGCCGTTGACATCGGCCGTGTACCAGGCCGCGCCGCTGACCGGCTGGTTGTAGATGGGGAAGAGGACGTTGATCGGCGAGGCGGTGCCGAATTCGGTGACGTTGGATTCGGTGTAGCGGCGGTAGTCGAGGCCGATCAGCACCTCATGGGCGAGGGCGCCCGTTTCGAAGCGGCCATGCATCTGGCTGTCGATGGTGAAGGTCTGCTGCGATTCGGAATTCTCCGAGGAGCCGCGATTGGCGACGAGCGGATTGGTCGAACTCAGCGAGCTGTAATAGAGGCTGTTATAATCCCAGGCGAGCACGGCGTAGCGGGCGTTCTGCCGGAACTCCCACGTATCGTTGAAGCGGTGCTTGAACTCGTAGCCGACGCTGCCGAAGGTGCGATTGGAATTGTCGTAATCAGGGTCGCCGAGAAACCGGCTGCGGGGCAGGCGCAGGCCGCCATCGGCGTCTACCGTGTACTGAACCGGCAAGCCGACCGGGGTGCCGGACTGGTCGTACTGAATGTTGGCCAGCACGGTCAGCGAGGTGTCGGTCGTCGGTTGCCAGGTCAGCGCCGGGGCGAAGAACAGCCGGTTGTCGTCGATATAGTCGGTCTGGGTGTCGCTGTCGCGGGCGAGGCCGGTGAAGCGGTAGGAGATGTCGGCATTGTCGGGCAGCACGCCGCCAATGTCGAAGCGGCCGACATAGCGGTCGAAGCTGCCGGCTTCCACCTGCACCTCGCCGAAATTGGTGAAGGTGGGGCGTTTGGAAATGAAGTCGAGCAGGCCGCCGGGATTGCCCTGGCCGTAGAGCACCGAGGCCGGTCCGCGCACCACGTCGATGCGCTCCATGCCATAGGGGTCGAGGGCGGGGGTGCCGGCCTCGCGCATCAGCTTGAGCCCGTTGAGATACATGCTGTTGTCGGCGGAGAAGCCGCGAATGATCGGCGAATCGAAGCGCGGATCGGTGCCGAAGGGCTGGGAGACGACGCCGGCGGTGTAGTCGAGCGCCTGGCCGACATTCTGCACCGCCCGCGCATCCATCTGGTCGCGGGTGACGACGGAGATCGACTGCGGCACCTCGACCAGCGGCGTGTCGGTCTTGGTGCCGGCGGTGGTGGAGCGGGCGACATAGCCCTGCGTGTCGTCGGTTCGCTGACCCTCGACATCAATCCGCTCGAGCTCGATGGGCGCCGCGCTTTGCTGGGCCCGCGCGACCGAGGCCGAGACAAGGATCGCCGCGCTGCCCATCAGCAGCGACATCGTTGAGAGGCCCAGCCGTTCGCGCATCATGCTACCCGTTTTCCAGCAGTTGAGATGAATTATAAAGAAGCGCCTCCCGCCGGCCCCGGGAAACATCGCTTCATATCAATCATCATTCTGCCGTTCTTGTCGTATTCTCTTGTATTTTGAACGATCGTGTTTTCTATTGGGCCTTGATCGAACGGATTTGGCCCGAGATCAAGATGGATTTCCACTTCATATTGATTCTAATCTATGAAGTGTCGTCCTGATCTTGGCGAATGGCGTGCCGCATGACCTTTCAACCCCGCATGACCTCCAGGGTAGAGGGCATCACCCTCCTCGATGATCTGCGCTGGCGTAGCTGGAACGGGATCATCGCCGATGTCTGGCATGTCGCCTGCGCGGCCGGGGCGGGCGGGCACTATGTTTCGCGCGACGCCCGGCTGTTCGTGGTGCTGGAGCGCGAGGGCGGGCGCTCGGATGTGCAGCTTTCCGCCGACGGGCGGCGGCGCCGGGTGCCGCGCGCGCCGCACCGCATGAGCTTCGTGCCGGCCGGGATGCAGGTGTGGTCGCATGTCGACGAGTCGGTGCGGGTGCGCCATCTCGACCTCCACTTCCACGCGCCGACACTGAGCGAGCGCCTGGGCGAGGACCTTGACGATGAGCGGCTGACGACGCCGCGGCTCGATTTTCTCGACGAGCGGCTGTTCACCCTGGCGCAGCTTATCGCCGAGGAGTGCACCGCGCCGCAGCCGCGCCACGACCTCTATGGCGACGGGCTGACGCTGGCGCTGTTCATCGACCTGCTGCGGCTCGGCCGGGCGGCGCCGGAGGCGGCGGGCAAGGGTGCCGCGCTTTCGCCGCGCCAACTCCGGCGGGTGACGGAATTCATCGAGGCCAATTGCGCGCGCAATATCCGCCTGCAGGAACTGGCGGAGCTGACCGGCCTGTCGCAATCCTATTTCAGCCACGCCTTCAAGGCGGCGACCGGGGTGCCGCCCTATCAGTGGCACCTCAAGGCGCGGCTGCGCAAAGTGCAGGCGCTACTCGCCGGCTCCGACCTGGCGCTGACCGAGATCGCGTCCGCCACCGGCTTTACCGATCAGGCGCACCTCACCCGCAGCTTCCGCCGGCTTATCGGAGCTACCCCGGCGGCATGGCGCCGCGCGCAGGGGCGCTGACCGGCGATCGGGTTCACAGCGCGGCGGGCGCGAAGAGCGCGCCGAAGCCGGCGAGCGGGGCGGTGGGTATCTCCAGCGCTCGCAGGCAGCCCCACAAGGTCGCGCTGACGGAATCAATGATGGGAATGCCCAGCGCGCGTTCCACCTGCGCCCCCACCAGCGCGCCGCGCATATTGGTGCAGACGATGGCAATGGCGTCCGGCGCCGCGCCGGCGACGTCAGTGCACATCCGGCCGATGCGATCCTCGTCAATGTCGGCGAAGGAGAAATTGTCGGACAGGCCGCCATGGGCGCCGGCCACCACCTCGACGCCGAGCGTGGCGTAGTTGGCGGCGATGCGCGCGCCGACATCGCCCGTATAGGGCGTGACGATTCCAAGGCGGCGGATGTCGCGCTCGGCGATGAGCCGGTTGAGGCCGAGAATGCAGCTTGTCGCCTTCACCCCCGTTCGCGCCTCGATCGCCGCGCAGAGCCGCGCATCGGTCTCGAAGCCGAGCCAGCTCGCGGAGGTGCCGTTCCAGGCGATGATGTCGGTGCGGGCGTCGGCGAGCAGCTCCGCCGCCGCCAGGATCGGCTCCTGGCGGAACTGGTTGGAGGCGCTGTCGTCGAGCGCGATCCGCGTCACCCGGAAGCGGGCGAAATGCGCCGTCACCTCGGGGAAAAGCGGTTCCAGCATCCGCGCCGTATAGGGCTCCAGCACGGTGTTGGAGGACGGCGTCAGCATGCCGATCCGCCGGGGGGAGGGGAATTCGTTCTGCATGCGAGGGTTCCGGCATGAAAAGCCCGGCGCACCATGGCGCCGGGCGTCGAGGAAGTCGCCTCAGAAGCCCAGTGCGCAGCCATCCTTGCGCGGGTCGGAGCCGGCGAGCAGGAAGCCGCTGGCGGGATCGCGCAGGATGATCTGCGCTCCGCCGAACGGCTCGATGGCGGAGGTGACGGTGTGGCCGCGTGCCTCCAGTTCCGCTCGCAGGCTTTCGGGCCAGGTCGGCTCGATTTCCAGCACGCCGTCATGGGCGAAGGAGCGTGGCGCGTCCACCGCCATCTGCACGTCGAGGCCGCGGTCGAACAGGCCGGAAAGCAGCGCCGCCTGGCCGGAAGCCTGGTACTGCCCGCCCATCACGCCGAATACGCCGACGGCTTCGCCCTCCCTGCGCAGCAGGCCGGGGATGATGGTGTGCATCGGCCGCTTACCACCGGCGATGGCGTTGGGATGGTCCTCGATCAGCCGGAAGGAGGCGCCGCGCGAATGCAGCAGCACGCCGGTTTCCGGGTCGATGCGGGTCGAGCCATAGCCGTGGAACAGCGAATTGATGAACGACACCATGTTGCCGTCGCGGTCGATCACGCTGATATAGACCGTGTCCTTGTGCTCCGGCTCGTCCCACAGCGCCGGCGGCAAAGCGCGGCCCATGTCGATGCGGGCGGCGAGGCGGCGGGCGGTCTCGCGCGAGAGCAGCTCTTCCACCGGCACCGTCATCGCCGAGGGATCAGCGAGCAGCGCGTCGCGGTTGAAGTAAGCGAGCTTGCCGGCCTCGGCATGGAGATGCACCCGGTCGGCCAGCGACAGACCCTCGCCGAGATCGAATTCGCGCAGGATGTTGAGCAGCATCAGCGCCGCGAGGCCTTGGCCATTGGGCGGGCACTCTTCCACGGTGTAGCCGCGATACTCGGTCGCGATCGGCGTGGTGTAGAAAGCGCCCTCCTTCATCGCCGCGAAGTCCTCCACCGTGTGCAGCCCGCCGAGGCTGTTGAGATAGCGCACCATTGATTGCGCGGTTGCGCCCTCATAGAAGGCGGCCGCGCCATGGGCAGCGATGTCGCGCAGGCGCTGGCCGAGGAGCGGCTGGGCATGGCGGTCGCCGGCCACCAGCGGCTTGCCGTCCTTGAGGAAGAAGGCGCTGGCGTTCGCATCCTGCGCCAGCAGCGGGGCGTCGTCGGCCCAGTCGAAGGCGACGCGCTGGGCGATGGGGTAGCCGTTCTCGGCATAGTCGATGGCGCGGGCGAACAGCCGCTCAAGCGGCAGGCTGGCATAGTCCGCGTGCAGCCGCGTCCAGGCGGAAATCGCGCCCGGAACAGTGACGGCGTGCGGGCTGGTGCGGGGAATCTCGGTGGTGAGGCCGGCGGCCTTCAGCGCCGCGACGCTCGCCGCCATCGGCGCGCGCCCGCTGCCGTTCAGCGCCACGGTCGGTTGGCCCTTGGGCGCGTAGAGCGCGAAGCAGTCGCCGCCAATGCCGGTCATCGCCGGCTCCACCACGCATTGCGCCGCCACCGCCGCCAAAGCCGCGTCGATGGCGTTGCCGCCGGCCTGCAGCACCTCAAGCCCCGCCGCCGTGGCCAGCGGGTGGGAGGTGGCGATCGCCGCGTCGCGGGCGAACAGGGTGGGGCGGGAGGGGCCGAAGAAATCGGTGCGCTGGGTTGTGATCACGGGAGGCGTTCCTGCTCGGGCGGTACTGCGGGGAAGCCATACAGCGCCGCCGCATTGTCTGTCATGATTTTAGCGGCAAGGGCCTCACTGCCGCACCAGTCGCGGAACAGGTCGACCAGCGCCGCGTCGTCCGGCGGATTGCCGGGCTTGGACGGGTGCGGCCAGTTGGTGGCGAACAGGCAGCGCTCGGGCGCATGGGCGATCAGCGCGCGGGCGAGCGCGGCGACATCGTCGTAACCGGGTGCTCCGACGCGCGAGGTCTCGTAGACGCCCGAGGTCTTCACATAGGTGCGGCCGCTGTCGAGGAGGCGCTGCAGCGCCTTGAAACCGGGATGATCGAGCCCGACGGGCTCCAAGAACTTGCCATTATGGTCGATCACCAGCCGGCCGGGCAGGCGGGCGAGGCGCCCGGCTTCCTCGTGCAGAAGCCGCCCGTCCATCTGCATCTGCACATGCCAGCCAAAGGCGGCGGTCTTGGCGGCCAGCGTTTCCAGATCCTCCCAGCCGAGCGCGCCGCCGCCGATCATGAAGAAGCGGATGCCGCGTATGCCGAGGCCGGTAAGTCGCTCCAGCTCCGCGTCGCTCACGTCGGGGGGCACGACGGCGACGCCGCGCGCGTCTTCCCCGAGGATCGCCATCGCGTCCAAGGTGGCGCGGTTGTCGAAGCCATAGACCGAGGGCTGCACAACCACAGCGCGCGTGAGGCCGAGCGTGGCGCGCACCTTGAGATAGGCGGCGATATCGCCCCCCGCGACCGGCGGGAAGGGCGAGGCGGGTGCCGGCGGATAGGTCTCCGCCGGGCCGTAAATGTGCATGTGGCAGTCGCACGCGCCCGGCGGCGGCGTGAAGGCCGGTGCCCGTGCCGGCAGCAGCGCGTTCATCGCGACCGCCAGTTCGGGATGCGATGCGGGTTCTTGGCGTGGATCGGCAGCCGGCCTTCCAGCATCGCTTTCACCTGCTCCACCGTCTCCATCGCCTGGAATTCCGAGGGCTCGATCATCAGCGCCGCCGAATGCGGCGTGGCGACCACATTGGGCAGGCGGGCGAGGCGCAGCGAGGGCTGCTGGTCGCGCCCGTCGCCGACATCGAGCCCGGCGCCGGCGATGGTGCCCGAGGTGAGCGCTGCCTCCAGCGCGTCCTCATCCACCAGAATGCCGCGCGAGATGTTGATGAAGAAGGCGTCGCGCCGCATCTTGCCGAAAGCCTCCGCATTCATCATCCGCTCCGTTTCCGGCGTCGCATAGGCGGCGCAGACGACGAAATCCGGCTGGGACAGCACCTCGTCGAGGCCGACCGGGATGACCGCGCCATTGTCGAAGCGCGCATAGGGGTCGTAGACCGTCACCTTCATCTTGAAGGCCAGCGCCAGCTCGACGATGCGCCGGCCGATCGAGCCATAGCCGATGACGCCGACATGGGCGCCGGCCATCTGCCGGCCGAACACCATGGGATGGGAGGCGTCGCCGGCATGATAGCGCTCGGCATCTCGCGTGATGTTGCGGGCGAGATCGAGCATCAGGGCCAGCGTGTGCTCGGCCACCGCGTCGGCATAGCCGGACGAGCAGTTGCAGACGAGGATGCCGGCCTCGGACGCCGCGTCCACATCGATATTGCGCATGTCGACGGCGCAGCGGGTGAACAGCCTCACATCTTTCAGCCGCTGCATCACCTCGCGCGGGCCGGCTGCGAGGCGGTCTGAAATGACCACCTCGCAGCCCTCCGCCGCCTTCACGAGGGTGTCTCCCGACAGGGGCTCATGACTGTCGTTCATCACCAGCTCGATCGGCAGTGCCTTCAGGGCCTCGACGGCCCTGTAGCCGTAGAAATGTTTGAGCAGGTCGCGGTTATGGGTGAGCAGTACACGCATAGGTTTCATTCGGTGCCCTCGGCCATGCCGGCGACGATGTCCGCCGGCAGCTGGGCCATCACCCAGCGGTTCATCGCCAGCACCATGTCGTCGCGCCAGGAGAGCGGGCCGGGGCGGGCGAGGCAGGAGGAAAGGCCGATCTGCTGCTTCTGCAGGATGTCGACATCCTCCATCGCCACCGCTTCCCAGCGCTTGTAATAGGGCGCGGCGCGCTCCTCGAAATCGGGCAGTTCGGTATAGGCCCTGGGGAAGCAGCCGCCGACGGAAAGCACGGAGCGGTCTACGGAAATCGGCCGCACCGCCAGCCACCAGGCGCAGTCCTGGGCAAAGACGAACTGCACGGTTGGCTCGATCACGGTGAAGAAAGTGCCCTTGCGCGCCTGCTCGGACAGGCCCTCGATCGGCGGGAAGGGCGGCTCCTGCCCGAGCACGGCGATGGAACGGTTTGACTGCACCTGGATGACGTGCCAATTGCCCTGGGTGGGGAAACTCACCGAGCGCTGGGCGCCGACGGTGGCGGCGTGGACGATGCCGGTGTGGTAGGTCTCCATGGCGTTTTCGAGCAGCAGCTTCCAGTTGCACCGCGTCTCGATCTCGTAGTGCCAGGTCTTGACCATGTCGCCGAGCTTATGGCTGCCGACCAGCTCCGGCATGTTGCCGAGATGGGTCATCAGGCCGGGGGCGCTGTCGTCGTAATTGAGGAACACCGAGCCCTCCCACACCTCCATGCGGATGGGGATGAGGCCATGCGGCGGCTTCTCGAATTTCGGCACTTCGCGCATGCCCGGCGCACCCGCCAGCGTGCCGTCCAGCCGGTAGTTCCAGGCGTGATAGGGGCAGGTGAGGTTCCTGGCATTGCCGCAGCCTTCCATAAGGATGGAGGCGCGGTGGCGGCAGACATTGGCGAAGGCGCGCAGCACCTCGTCCTCGCCGCGCACCAGCAGCACCGGCCCGCCGACGCTGTCGAGCGCCTTGAAATCACCGGGCTTGGCCACTTCTTCCACCCGGCCGGCGAAGAACCAGCTCTTCATGTGGATGTGGGCGACCTCGGCCTTGAACACCTCCGGGTCGGTGTAGAAGCGGGTCGGGGCGCTCTTGGCGTCGCCGAGCGGCGGCTCGGACCAGACATAGGGTTCGGGAACCAGCGTCGTTTCGAGGCTCATGACCGGGGCCTTTCGTTCAGCGATGCCCGGCATTCAGGCGGTGTTCCGCCTGGCCGAGCTGGACGAGATGAAGGGCGATGACGGCGACATGGCCGGCCAGCATGGCCGACATGCCCTGCACGTCATGGGGCGGGCTCAGCGTGTTGATGTCGACGCCGACGAGGTCCAACCCCTTGAGTCCGTGCAGAAGATCGAACACTTCCGCCACTGGCGGGCCGCCCCAGGTGGGAGTGGCGACGCCCGGCGCGGCGGAGGGGTCGAAATAATCCATGTCGAAGGACAGGTGCACCGGGCGCGTGCCGACCACCTCGCGCACCTCGGCGGCGATCGCCTCCGGGCCGCGCCGGCGCACTTCGTCGCCCGGGATCAGCCGGTAGCCAAGGCCGCGCGTATAGTCATAGGCGCCGCCGACCAGCATGGTGCCGCGCGCGCCGATGTGGAAGGAGCGCTTGGTGTCGATCAGCCCTTCCTGCGCCGCCAGGGTGAAAGTGGTGCCGGTGTTGAGCTCCTCGCCGGGATAGGCGTCGGTATGGGCGTCGATATGGATCAGCACCAGCTCGGGGTAACGCTTTGCCAGCGCACGCAAAACCGGCAATGTGACGGTGCCGTCGCCGCCGACGCAGAGGGGCACCGCGTCCGCCGTCACCACCTCCTGCACCACGGCCTCCATCGCCGCCATAGACGGGCCGATATCGGAGGCGACGACATCGACATCGCCGAGGTCCACCACCCGCCCGCCTTCGCGCGGATCGGTATCGGCGAGCGGGGGATAGAACGGGCGCACCTCGCTCGACATGGCGCGGAAAGACGCCGGGCCCTGACGCGAGCCGATGCGGGTGGCGTGGGTGCCGCAGTCGAAGGGCAGGCCGATGACGGCGATCTGCCCCGCACGGACGGATGTTGCCGGGGGCACCCCGAGAAAGGTTCCGAGCCGCATGCGTGGGGCTCCAGAAGTATCGGTCATGCGTCGGCTCCAAGATAGAAAGACTTCACGCGCTCCGGGTCGATATTCGCACCGCTGTCCTCATGGACGATGCGGCCGAGGCGCATGATGTAGACGTGATCGGAGAGGCGCATGGCCTCCACCGCGTTCTGCTCGACCAGCAGGATGGTGGTGCCCTGCTTGCGAATCTCCAGCACCGTATCGAGGATCAGGTCGATCATCTGCGGGGCGAGGCCCATGGTGGGCTCGTCCATGATGAGCAGGGAGGGGCGCGACATGAGGCCCCGGGCGATGGCGAGCATCTGCTGCTCGCCGCCGGACATGGTGCCGGCCTGCTGGCCCATGCGTTCGCCGAGGCGCGGGAACAGCGCCACCATGCGCTCAACATCGCTTGCGATATCAACGGCATCGCCGCGCGCATAGGCGCCGAGCACCAGGTTTTCACGCACGCTCATGCCGGCGAAGACGCGGCGGCGTTCCGGCACATGGGCGATGCCGCGCGCCACCCGCAGCTCCGGCGCCAGTACGGTAATGTCTTCTCCGGCAAAGCGAATCCGGCCGGAGCCAAGCGGCAGCAGGCCGGACAGCGCCATCAGCGTCGTGGTCTTGCCGGCGCCGTTGGAGCCGACCAGCGAGACGATGCGGCCGGGCTCCACCGCCAGATTGACGCCGTCCACGGCGCGGATGCGGCCATAGGAGACGGCCAGATTTTCAACCTGGAGTAGCGGCGGCGTCGCCGCATCGGCGTGACCAGTGAGTGCGGTGTGGTGGACGATGTGTCCAGTCTGGCTCATCGCGCTCACCTCGCCCGGCCGAGATAGGCGGCCTGCACCGCCGGGTCGGACAGCACCTCTTCCGGAGGGCCGTCCGCCAGCTTGCGGCCGTATTCCAGCACCGTGAGGTGGTTGCACAGCCGGCGGACCACCTGCATGTCGTGCTCGATCAGCAGCACGGCGATGCCCTGCGCCCGCACCTGCCGCACGAGATCGGCGATTTCGGCCTTCTCCACCGCGTTCATGCCGGCGAGTGGCTCGTCGAGCAGCAGCAGCTTGGGTGAGGAGATGAGGGCACGGGCGATCTCGACCCGGCGCTGATGGCCATAGGACAGGGTGGTGGCGACGCGGTCGGCGACTTCCGCCCCCAGCCCGACAAAGGCGAGCAGCTCATAGGCGCGGGCGATCATCGCCGCTTCCGCCGCGCGGGCGGCGCGCCGGCCGAAGACGAGGGAGAGCGCATTGGCGGAAAAGCGCTGATGCGCGCCGACCAGCACGCTTTCCAGCACCGTCATGGCGCCGAACAGCCGGATGTTCTGGAAGGTGCGGGCAAGGCCGCGCCGGGCGAAACCGTTGACGCCCAGCCCGCCGATTTCCGCGCCGTCGAACACCAGTTTGCCCTCGGTCGGGCGGACGAAGCCGGTCAGCACATTCAGCACGGTGGTCTTGCCGGCGCCGTTCGGGCCGATCAGCCCGTGAATGGCGTTGCGGTCGATGGCCATGTCGAGGTCGCCGACGGCCTGCAGCCCGCCGAAACGCACGGTGATGGCGCGGGCTTGCAGCAGCGGCGCGGGGGTTGGGGCTCTCATGCTGCCTCCTTCGCGCGGGCTGGCCGGGAGCCTGGCATGGTGAGGGCGACGCGGGCGCTGGCGGCGAGCCCCTGCGGGCGGAACACCATCAGCACGATGAGCACCACGCCGAGCAGGGCGAAGCGGGTTTCCGGGTACGCCTGCACGAAGGGCAGGTCGAGCGCGAGCTGCAGGAACACGATCCAGATCAGCGCGCCGACAAAGGGCCCGATGAAGGTGCCGAGCCCGCCGAGCACCACCAGCATCAGCAGCAGGATGTTCTCGAACAAAGAGAAGTTCAGCGGGCTGATATATTGCTGGGTGTGGGCGTAGAACACGCCGACGAAGCCGCCAATGAAGCCGCTGGCGGCATAGGCATAGAGCTTGTAGCGCGCGGTGGGCACGCCCATTGCCTCCGCCGCCTCCTCATCTTCGCGGATCGCCACCCAGGCGCGTCCGACATAGGAGCGCACCAGCCGGGCGATGGCGAAGACGACGACGACGGCCAGCGCCAGCGCGAAGAAGAACTGCGCGCGCGGCGAGCCGAGCGCGATGCCGAACAGGTTCGGCGCCGGAATGCCGCGAATGCCCATCGGCCCGTTGGTCAGGTCCATCCAGTTGATGGCCACCACGCGGACGATCTCGCCGAAGCCGAGCGTCATGATGGCGAGATAGTCGCCGCGCAGCCGCAGCGTCGGCGTGCCGAGCATCACGGCGAAGCCGGCGGCGAGAAGGCCGGCGAGCGGCAGGTTGAGATAGAGCAGCCACCAGATATCGGCCGGGGCGACGCCGAACTGGTCCTTCAGCACCAGCACGAACAGGATCGAGGTGAGATAGGCGCCCACCGCCCAGAAGGCGACGAAGCCGAGATCCAGCAGGCCGGCAAAGCCGACAATGACATTGAGCCCGCTCGCCAGCATGCCGTAGATCACCACGAGGGTGAGGATGCGCAGCCAGTAATCGGAGGGCAGCAGCACGCCGACGACAAGCGCCAGCGCCAGCAGGCCGAGCGCGGCGGGCGTGCCGGCGGAAGCGGCGCGCGCCAGCACGCCGTCGAAGCGGGCGAAGGAGGCGCGCAGCCAGGCTGCGCCGAACTCCGAGGCGCCGCCGAGCAGGCTGCCGCGCCCGGCGGAATTCAGCTCCGGCTTTCCGAGCAGGCCCTGCGGACGCAGATAGAGCAGACCGACCAGCAGCACGAAGCTGATCGCGTCCTTCCAGGCGGTGCCGTTGGGCAGATAGCCCGACCCCAGCGCCTCGACGAGGCCGAGGATCAGCCCACCCAGCGCCGCGCCGGGAATGGAGCCGATGCCGCCCAGCACGGCGGCGGTGAGCGCCTTCAGCCCGGGCAGAAAGCCCATGCTGGAATGGGCGAAGCCATAGGTCTGCGCATAAAGCAGCCCGGCGAGCGCGGCAAAGCCCGAGCCGATGGCGAAGGCGGCGGCCACCACCCGGTTGACCGGGATGCCGACCAGCGTCGCGGCCATCTGGTCTTCCGCGCTCGCCCGCATCGCCCGGCCGAGCGAGGAGCGGGCGATGAAGGCGGACAGGCCGAGCATGGCGGCGAGCGCGGTCGCCATCACCACGAGGTCCATCACCGAGAGATAGATGGAATCGAACAGCACCACCGGCGGCAGTGTGGCGAGGGCGAATTCCGGGAAACGCAGCTCCTCCGCGCCCCAGATGGTCTGGGCGAGGCTTTGCAGCACCACGGAGACGGCGATGGAGGTGATGAGCGGGGCAAGGCGCGGGGCGTTGCGCAGCGGGCGATAGGCGATGCGGTCTACCAGCACGCCGAGCGCGGCGGTGAGCGCGATCGCCCCCGCCGCCGCCACCGGGAGCGAGAAGCCCGGCATCGGCACGATGGCGCCGAGCAGGCGTACTTCGGGCAGCATCAGCGACGCGGTGAGGAAGGCGCCGAGCATGAACAGTTCGCCAAAGGCGAAGTTCACCAGCCGCACGACGCCATACACCAGCGTGAAGGCGACGGCGGCGAGGGCGTAGATCGCCCCCAGCACCAATCCGTTCGCCAGCAACTGTCCGAGATAGTCCATCCGCCTGCCTGCGTTGCCTCTGGGAATGCGCCGGCCCGGGCGAGCCGGGACGGGTGGGTTGTGCGCGGAGCGCCCGCCTTTGCTCTTCCCGTGGGGAGAGGTGGCCCGCGCCAAGCATCAGACCTGTTTGGAGACCTTTCCGCCGGCGTCATCCCGGAATGACCGAAGGTCATATTCGGGATCGCTTCGGTTTCACGGTGGGCGATCCCGGCCCTCCGCCTTCGGCTGCGGCCGGGATGACGGTTAGCCGCGTGGTTTTCCAGAAAGGGCTCTCGCCGCCGCGCTTAGGGCTGCTTGGGGGCGAGGCCGAACTTGCCGTCCTTCACTTCGAGGAAATACAGCGCGCCGGCGCGGTCGCCCGAGGCGTCGAAGGTGGTGGGGCCGGTGACGCCGGGCACGTCCTTGAGCTTGCCGAAGGCGGCGTTGAGGCTCTCCCGGGTGACGGGGCCATCCTTGGCGGCGAGGTCCACCGCCGCGCCGAGCGCCATGCCGGCGTCATAGCCCAGCGCCGCCCAGGCGCTCGGGTCTTCCTTGTAGGCGGCCTTGTAGGCGGACAGGAAGCTCTCCGTCGCCGGGGTAGCGACCGCCGGGTCGAACATGCCGTAGACGATCATGCCTTCCACGGCGCCGCGGCCGAGCTTCATCAATTCGACATTGAGCGCGCCATCGGTGGAGAGAAGCTGCGCCTTGATGCCGAGCGCGCGCGCCTGCTCGGCGATCTTCGCCGCCTCGGTGTAGAAGCCGCCGATGAAGATGGCGTCCGGCTTGGCGGCGCGCACCTTGGTCAGCAGGGTGCGGAAATCCTTGGAGCCGAGCAGATAGGATTCGCTGCCGACGATCTTGGCGCCGTCCTTTTCGGCGGCGGCGGAGAACGCCTTGGCGACGCCGATGCCGTAGTCGTCCTGCTGGTTCAGCACATAGATCGACTTGAGGCCGAGCGTCTTGGCGGCATAGTCGCCCATCATCGCGCCCTGCACCGCATCGGTCAGCACGTTGCGGCGGAAATAGGGGCTGACATTGGACAGCGCCGGGCTGGTGACGGCCGAGGCCAGCACCGGGAGCTTGCACTCGTTGAACACGGGCACGGCGGCAAGGGCGATGGAGGAGAAGGAATAGCCCATCACCACATCGATCTTCTTGTCGGAGCAGAAGCGCTGGGCGATCAGCACGCCCTCGCGCGCCTCGCCGCGATCATCCACCGCGTCGATCGTGTAGGTGTTGCCGCCCTTCTTGTTCAGGGCCTCTACCGCGAGGTCGAGGCCCTTGCGCATGTTGAGGCCGAAGGCGGCGAAATCGCCGGACAGCGCGGCGGTGAAGCCGATGGTGATCTCCTCGGCCCGGGCAAAGCCGGGGGAGGCGAGAAGGCCGATGCCGAGCACGGCAGCGGCAAGGCGATGGATCGTCATGCGAAGTCTCCTCTGGAAGAGATGAGCCGTGCGGCCTGCTGCGGAAGGTTCCGGCCTTGGGGCCGTGTCGTGTTGGGTCGGCGTGCGGGTCAGTGGAGTTCCACCGTCACCCAGGTCTCGAAGCAGTAGTCATCGGCCAGCGACATCACGCCGATGGAGGCGCGCCCGCCGACCCCGATTTCCGGGCCGAACACCTGCTCGAACAGATCGGTGAGCCCGCTCGCCACCAGATGCGGCTGGGTGAAAGAGGGGTCGCAGGCGATGAAATTGAGCGAGCGCACCAGCCCCTTCACCAGGTCGAGATCGCCGACCGCGTCCTTGATGCAGGACAGGCAGTTGAGCCCGGTGAGGCGGGCGGCCTCATAGCCCTGTTCCACGGTGACATCGCGCCCCAGCCGGCCGGGAAACAGCGCCTTCCCCTGCGCATCGACGCCCGCCGTCTGGCCGGAAAGGAACAGCAGCCTGTCGCTGAGATAATGCGGCTTCATCTTGCCGTAGCGCGTGCCGTAATAGCCCGCCCCGCCGCCAGCGCCGGGCAGCACGAGGCCGAGTTGCTCCACGCGCCGGGTTGCGGAAGCGGTGCTTGCCGGAATGTTCATGGGGCTCCCTCACGCGGCTGATGACTGCACCCGATTTCCCGTCGATTTCGCGTCGGCGTCAAACAGGAATTAGCGGGAAGTCCATAAGGCAAAGTTATACACTCGGCTGCGCCGGCTACCGCTGCCCGAAGTTTGAGCGCGCGGCGGGGGCTTTCAGCGCGGGGCGGCGAGGTCCGGGGCGACAGTGCGGCGGAAACGCTCCATGAAGGCGACGGAAATGCGCGAGGGCGGCCTTGTGCTGGGCCGGAACATGCCGAAGCGGTAGGGCACGAGCGGGCGGAACGGCACCGCCACCAGGCCCATCGTCGCGAAGAAGCGGGCGGTGGCGGGATCGACCAGCGTCACCGCGCCGAGCTGCTGCACCAGCACGCAGGCGGTGCCGAAAAATTCTACCTCCGCCACCACGTTCCAGTGCGCCTGCGCCTCGAAGAAGGCCTCCGCGGCGGCGATATGGGTGATGTGCTCGGGAAACAGGGTGACGAAGGGCAGGGCGTCAAGCTGTTCCGGGCCGATGCAGCGCTCCCCGGCCAGCTTATGGTCGGCGCGCATCACGCACATGCACGCCACCTCGAACAGTTCGAGCGAGGCGACATGGATGTCGATCGGCAGCTCCGCGAATCCGACATCGAAGGCGCCGATGGTGCCGAGATCGCGTACCGCATAGGAGGAGCGGGTGATGAAGCGGGCGGTGGCCCCCGCATTCTCCTTCAGCACATCGGCGATGATGGGGGGCAGCAGATAGGTGGCGAGGCCCGGCGGGCTGGCGATGAGCAGCGTCGCCGAGGACAGGCCCTTGAGATTGCGCGAGACGGCGAGGGTGCGGTCCATCGCGTCGAGCGTGCGCACGATGGCGGCGAAGAAAGTTTCCGCCTCCGGCGTCGGCTCCAGCCTTCCATGGGCGCGGTGGAACAGTTTCAGCCCGATCTCGTCCTCCAGCCGGGCGATGAGATTGCTGATCGCCGGCTGCGACTTGCCCAGCAGCACGGCGGCGGCGCTCATCGAGCCGTTCTCATAGACGGCGCGGAAGGCTTCGAGATGGCGGGTGTCCATCGCTGGCGCTCACTCCCTCGGGCGCCCGGCCCGGCCGCGCGATTCGTGTCATTGTCGGGGGCGATCCCCGCCGGCGCAATGGCGGGGCGTGGGGGCCGGCGGTTGCCGCTCACGCGGCCGGCGCGCGCGCGGGAAAGCTCGCCAGCGCCAGCGCGGCGACGGCTTCCAGCCGGTCGCGGCTGAAGCCGGCCTTGGCCTGTACGCCGATGCCGTGCAGCACCGCCATGAGAAAGGCCGCCAGAGCCTCGGGCCGGGCGTCCGGAGGGAGGTCGCCCTCCGTCCTCGCGCGCTCGAAGCGCTGGCGCAGCGCCGCTTCGCCCTCGGCGCGGGCGGCGATCAGCGCCTGCCGCACCGGCTCCGCCGCGTCCGAGCCGGCGAGCACGCCATTGAGGTAGAGGCACCCGGTATGGTCGGGGCAGCGCGTGTTCAGCTCCACCGCGCGGGCGAGCATGTGCGCCGCCACCTCCCGCGCCGAGGGCAAAGCGAGGGCTTCGGGCACATAGGCGAGTTCCCGCTCGGTATAGCGGGCGAGGACGCGGCGAAACAGCGCCTCCTTATTGCCGAAGGCGGCATAGAGCGCCGGGCGCTCCACCCCCACCGCCGCGGTGAGGTCGGCATAGGAGGTGCCCTCATAGCCCTTGCGCCAGAACAGGGCGAGCGCCGCGTCCAGCGCCTCGTCCACATCGAAGCCGCGCGGGCGTCCCATCAGGCGGTTCCCTTCGTTTTCATAACGAGCATTATAAAACGCCTTGACAGGCGACGTCCATATTTCATACCCATCGTTACATAACGAGCGTTACAGAACGCTTCCATCGTACCGGCGCCTCCGCGCGCCGCGAAAGGATTTTTCATGTCGAAACCCCTCACGGGCCAGGTCGCCCTCGTCACCGGCGGGTCGCGCGGGCTGGGCGCCGCCATCGCCACGACCCTGGCCGAGCAGGGCGCCGATGTCGCGCTCACCTATGTCGCATCAGTGGAGAAGGCCGAGGCGGTGGCCGCGACATTGCGGGCGCAGGGCGTGCGCGCGCTCGCCCTGCGCGCCGACCAGGCGGACGGGGCGGCGGCCAAGCCGCTGGTCGAGGCGGTGCTGGCGCATTTCGGGCGGCTGGACATTCTCGTCAACAACGCCGCCATCGCCGTGCAGGGCCGCACCGTCGACGATCCGCTTCTCGACACCGCAGGTCTCGACCGGCAATGGCAGGTCAATGTGCTCGGCGCGGTGGCGACCACGCGGGCGGCGGCGCCGGTGCTGTCGGATGGCGGGCGCATCATCTTCATCGGCTCGCTGATGGGCAGCCGCGTGCCCTTCGCCGGCGCGGCCGACTATGCCGGCAGCAAGGCGGCGATCGCCGGCTATGCGCGCGGTGTCGCGCGCGATCTCGGGCCGCGCGACATCACCGTCAATGTGGTGCAGCCCGGCATCATGCCGACCGATATGGCGGTGGACGCGCTGGGCGAGGACGGCCCTCCGGCGGCGCTGATGGACCAGCACCCGATCCGCCGCATCGCGACGCTGGAGGAGGTCGCCGCGCTGGTGGGCTTCCTCGCCGGGCCGCAGGGCGGCTACATGACCGGGAGCAGCTTCGACGTGGCGGGTGGGCTGCAGACCTGAGGCAGCCGGGCCGGCGGCGTCGCTCCGCCCGTTCCGCCAGCGAACGTTTAGCGCCTGATCGGATCAGGCTCTAGGGGGCGGCGGGCTCGGCGGCGTCGCCGGTCTGGGCGGGGGTGGCGCTGGCGGTGCGGATCAGCGAATCCAGCATCTTCTTGCGCTTGGCCTCGTAATAATAGCCGCGCGCATAGAGCATCACCGCCCGCTTCTCGTCGCGCCCGGCCACCCGGTAGGCATTGGCGAGATAGGCGACGGCGTAGGTGAGGTTGGTGTCGGCGTCGAGCAGGTCCTTCGGCGCGCCACGGAAGCCCAGGGCGCGGGCCGTGTCGACGCGGATCTGCATCAGCCCCCAATAGGGGCCGTTGCGGCGGCTCGGCTCGAACTTGCTCTCGCGCCAGGCGACGCGGCGCACCAGCCACACCGGCACGTCGAAGCGCTGGGCATGGCGCTCCAGCAGCGCCTCGATCGCCGCGGGCGCGCGGTCGGCGGTGGCGCGGGTCGCCACCGGCTCGGGCGCGTCGTCGATGGGGCGCGCGGCGTCTTCCCCGGCGGGCAGCGGCTCGACCTCCGCCTCGGCCACCGCTTCGGCCGGCACCTTGGCGGACGCGGCCGCCTTGGCCTCGGCGGCCGGGAAGGCGGGGGAGTCAGCCGATGGCGGCGCGGCGAAGGCGAGAGGCTCACTCGGGCGGCTCGGCGGCAGCGGCACCAGCGAGGCGAGGACGAGGCCGCGCTTCTCCGCCAGGCGCTTGGGCGGCACGGGAATGGCGGGCAGGTCGGGCGCGCCCGTGGGAGTGTCGGCCGCTTCGGCCACGGAGGCGGGCGCTGATGGCGCGGTCGTCGTCGGAGCGGTTTCGCGCGGCGTCACGGGGACAAGGGCCACTTCTTCCGTGTGCACCACCAGCCGCTCGCCGGTGAGCGCGCCGCGCGCGGGGTCGGTGATCCAGGCACTGTAGGACGGCGCGACGAGATCGGCCGGGCAGCGCGGCACCGGGGCCAGAACCGGCGGCGGCACGACGCGGGCGAGCGTGACGGCCACCACGCGCACGCTGCGCACGGGAGCGTTCTTCTTGGTCGTGGCCGCGTTGGTCGCGGCCGAGGCCGGGGTCGCCACGAGCATGCCGCCCGCCAGCAGCGCGAGGCTGGCGAGGGTGAGCGGCCTTGCCGCCGGGACAGGTCTTGCTGCGCGTCGTTTCACGCCCGATGGCGTAGCATATTTATTAACGCGCTGAAAATCCCGGCCGGGAGGCGGGGACGGGCCGCTTCGCCCGCCCGGGTGGCGGTCGGGGCGGGCGTTGACGATGTGCCGGCTAAGTGGCCGGTTCGCCGGCCTCAGCTTTGGGCTTCAGCTCTTCATGGCGCGCAGTTCGGCGATCTCGCCCTCGGTGAGGTAGCGGATCTTCTCGCCGCGCAGGAGGAAGGCGAGGCGGGCGGTCTCTTCCAGCTCCTCGGCATTGTTGACCGCGTCTTCCAGGTCCTTGCCCAGCACCACCACGCCATGCGAGGCGAGCAGGAAGGCGTTGACCGGGTGCGCCTTCGCCGCCACCGCGAGGTCGCGGGCGATCTCCGGCGCGCCGGGGCGGTAATAGGGAATGACCGGCATATAGCCGGCGCGCATCACGTAATAGGGCGTGAACGGGCGCAGGGCGTTGTCGGTCGGCAGGTCTTCCAGGCAGGACAAAGCGGTGAGATAGGTCGAGTGCAGATGCACGATCGCCCCCGCCTCCGGCCGCGCCGCGAACAGAGCGAGGTGGAAGGCGAATTCCTTCGACGGCTTCGGCCCCGGCACCGGCCGGCCTTCGCCGTCGATCCGCGCCAGCGCGCCGGGGGAGAGACGGCCGAGGCTGCCGCCGGTGGGGGTGACGAGGAAGCCGCCTTCCTCCAGCCGCACCGACACATTGCCGGCGCCGCCGACGCTGTAGCCCCGGTCGAACAGGCTCTTGCACAGGGCGCACAGCAGTTCGGCCTTGGAGTTCGCGCTCATCTTCTTCCTCCATGCGATGGATGAGGCCGGCGCGTCCGCCGCGCCGGCCCCGCATTCTCTCGAAAATGCTCTAGGCTTTTGTTTTTACGCATTTTCTTCACGCGAACCGGAACCCACTTCGCTCGAAAATGCCCTAGTTCGACAGCGCCCAACTGGTGAAGCCGGGCACATAGGTGACCAGCGCCAGCACCGCCAGCATGATGCCGATGAAGGGCAGCATGGCCGTCGACAGCCGCATGACAGGCACGCCGGAAATGCTGCTGGCAAGGTACAAGGCGGTTCCCACAGGGGGCGTCAGCAGGCCGATGGTGAGGTTGATCACCATGACGAGGCCGAACTGCACGGGATCGACGCCGAGATGCGCCGCCACCGGGCCGAGGATCGGCGTCATCAGCAGGATCGCCGGGCCGCTGTCGAGGAACATGCCGACCACGAGCAGCATGACATTGATCAGCAGCAGCAGCAGGATCTTGTTCTCGGTGAGCCCGAGAATGGCGCCGGCGATGGTCTGCGGCAGGCGGGCATTGGTGAGCAGCCAGCCGAACAGCGAGGTAGCGGCGATGATGGCGGCGATCACAGCCGTCGCGATCGCCGCTTCCATGCAGATTTTCGGAATATCGGCGAGGGTGAATTCCTTGTAGACGAACAGGCCGATCACGAAGGCATAGACCGCGACCACGGCGCCGCCCTCGGTGGGGGTGAACACGCCCATGCGGATGCCGCCGATGATGATGACCGGCATCATCAGCGCCCAGCTTGCCTCCTTGAGCCGCTTCCACTTCTCCGCCCCGCTCACGCGGCCCTCGGTCGGGTAGCCGTGGCGGACGGCGTAGAGATAGGAATAGAGCGCGAAGCCGAGGCCGATCACCACGCCCGGCGCGATGGCGGCGAGGAACAGGTCGCCGATCGAGGCCTGGTTGGAGACGCCATAGATGATGATGGCGATGCTCGGCGGCAGGATCAGCGCCAGGCTGCCGGAGGAAGCGACGAGCGCGGCGGAGAAGCCGGCGTCGTAATTGCGCTTCTTCATCTCCGGGATCATCACCGAGCCGAGCGCGGCGACATCGGCGACGCCCGAGCCGGAGACGCCGCCCATGATCACGCCGCTGGTGGTGACGACATGGGCGAGGCTGCCGCGGATATTGCCGACCAGCGCCAAAGCGAGATTGATGATGCGCCTTGTGATGCCGCCATGGCCCATCAGCGAGCCGGCGAGCATGAACAGCGGGATCGCCATCAGCGGGAAGGAATCCACCGAGGTGAACAGCCGCTGGCCGAACAGCGCCATCGGGTAGCCCTGGTAGAGAATGGCGCCGAGCGAGGCCAGCGCGATGCCGAAGGCGACCGGCACGCCGAGAATGAGGAACAGCGCGAAGCCGCCGAACAGAAGCAGGGCGATCATGGCGTGACCTCGCGCGGGCTGGCGCGACGCCAGGCGGCGCGCAGGGCGAAATAGGTGAGGGCGGCGCCGCTGAACGGAATGACCGTGTAGACATAGTACATGGGCAGGCCGAGCGCCGCGCTGCGCTGATGCAGGCCGAACTTGATCAGCGAGGCGCCGCCCACCACCAGCGCGACCCCCACCGCCGCGACGAGCAGCGCATTGACCACGTTGAGCGCGCGCGAGGGCTTGGCCGGCAGCAGCGACAGCAGGAAGTCGAGCGCGATATGCGCCTTCGACTGGAACGCCGCGGCCATGCCGAGAAAGGTGATCCAGACGAAGATGTAGCGGCCGAGTTCCTCCGACCAGCTCAGCGAATTGGCGAAGACATAGCGCGAGACCACCTGCGCGAAGGTCACGCCCATCATGGCGAACATCAGCGCGCCGATGGCCCAGAGAAGGAAAATATGTAGCAGGCGATCCAGCTTGTCCAAGCTCGTGTCTCCCTCAGGCGGCGCGCCGGTCGCCGCGCCCCGGAACGGCGGCGATCGCGGTTCCGGGGCGGGCGGGTGCGGGCCGCGCGGGCCGGTTGTTACCGCCCGAGTTCCTGCTTGATGCGGTTATAAAGGTCCGGATTGACCTTGGCGCCGAAGGCATCATGCGCGGACTGCGCCGCGGCGGCGATCGGCGCCGTGTCGGGATGAGTGACCTTGAGGCCGGCGGCCTGCATGGTCTTCAGCATCTCGTCGGTCTTGCTGCGGACCTGCTCGTTCTCGAACGCGGTGGCGGCATTGGCCGCCTCGGCGACGATCTTCTGCTGCTCGGGCGTGAGCTGGTTCCAGCGCATCTCGCTGATGACCAGTGTCACATACTCATATTTGTGGTTGGTGAAGGCGAGGTTCGACTGCACCTCGTTGATGCGCCCGCCAAAGATGAAGGGGATCGGGTTTTCCTGCGCCTCGATGACGCCCTGCTCAAGGCCGGTATAGACCTCGCTCCACGCCATCGGGGTCGGGTTGGCGCCGATGGCGCGCCAGGTCGTCACCATGGCGGGAATCTCGGGCACGCGGATCTTCAGGCCCTTGAGGTCGTCAATGCCGTTGATCGGCTTGTTCGAGGTGACCTGCCGCGAGCCGCGCTCCCACCAGTCGAGAATACGGACATTGGCGGTTTCCAGCACGTTGCCGGCGATTTCCTCGCCGATCTTGCCCTTGATGATGGTGTTGAACTCGTCCTGCGACTTGAACAGGTAGGGCAGTTCCAGCAACTGGATCGAGGGAGCGAAATTGCCGAGCACGCCGGCGATGAGGCCGAAATCGACCGTGCCCATCTGCATGCCCTCGACGAGGTCGCGGTCGCCGCCGAGCGTCGAGTTGGGGTAGATGGTGAGCGTGATGGTGCCGTTGGAGCGCTTTTCCAGCTCCTCCTTGAACTTCTGGGCGCCGAGATGCCACAGATCCTGCTCGGACTGGATATGGCCGAGCTTGAGGTTCAGTACGTCCTGGGCGAGGGCGGGCGCCGGCGCGGCCGCAAGGGCGAGCGCCGAGGTGGCGGCGAGAACCGCCAGCTTCAGCGTCTTCACGGTGATGTTCAACAAGTCACGTCCTCCTTTTGATCTTATGGTTTCACGGCCCGCCTTCGGGCAGGCCGCGGCGTTCACCGGCCGCGCAGAACGGCATCGGCCTCGGCGAAGAAGTCGGGTCCGCCGAAATTTCCTGACTTGAGCGCCAGCGCCAGCGGCCTTCCGCCGGCGGGAACCGTGCGCAAGGCAGGCGCGCCGGGGGCGATTTCCGGTCCGATCTCCAGCGAGGTCAGGCCCAGCCCCTCGACCACGGCGCCCGAGGTCTCGCCGCCGGCCACGACGAGACGCCCCACGCCGCCCGCGACCAGGGCTCGGGCGATGGCGGCGAAGAGCGTCTCGATGGCCGCCGCGACAGTCTCGCGGCCATGGGTGTTCTGGGCGCGCCGCACCTCTTCCGGGTCGGCGGAGGAGAAGACGAGCGGGCGCGCCTTCTGCGCCAGCGCCCAGGCGGCGATGGCCTGCGGGTCGAGCCGCCCGGCCACCGCGTCGTCGGCATTGATTTCGTAAAGCGGCAGGCCGGCGGCGCGGTGGCGGGCGACCTGGCCGCGCGTGGCGGTGGAGCAGGAGCCGGAGAGCACGACGCAGGCGCCTTCCACCCCCTGCCAGGCGCTGCCTTCGCCCGACAACAGGCCCTTGCGGCGGAAATTCGCCGGCAGGCCCATGGCGATGCCGGAGCCGCCGGTCACCAGCGGGGCGCCGTCCAGCGCGGCGCCGATTTGCATCAGATCGGCGTCGGAGAGCGCGTCGACCACGATCAGCCGCGCTCCTTCCGCATCCGCGCGGGTGAGCGCCTCCGTGATGGCGGCGGCGCCCTGGCGCACGGCGGCGAAGCCGACATGGCCGACCTTCATCTCGGTCTGTCGCGCGAGCCAGCGGCGGATATCGGCATCCGTCATCGGGTTGAGCGGGTGATGCTCCATGCCGCTCTCGTTCAGCAGCCGGTCCTGCACGAAGAGATGACCCTGATAGAGCGTGCGGCCGGCGCCGGGGAACACCGGGCAGACCACGACTTTGCGGGCGTCCAGCGCCTGCGCGAGGGCCGCCGCCACCGGGCCGATATTGCCCTCGGGCGTGCTGTCGAAGGTCGAGCAATATTTGAACAGGAACTGGGTGCAGCCCTGCGCCTTCAGCCAGTCCAGCGCCGCCAGCGACTGGGCGATGGCGTCCCTGGCGGGAATGCTGCGCGACTTCAGCGCCACCACGCCGGCCTCGACGCCGGAATCGGCCGGGCCCATCGGCACGCCGGAATATTGCGTCACCCGCATGCCCTGCTTGGCGAGGGTGTTGGCGAGATCGCTGGAGCCGGTGAAGTCGTCGCCAATGCAGCCGAGAAGCATGGTCAGAGCCTTTGCAGAAGTGCGGAGCGGAGAGGCGTTGCGCTCATGCGGGGTCGGGTGTCTGCGCGCGCATGTCCCAATAGGTGCGGATCACCGTTTCGAGATGCGCGCGCATCGCCGCTTCCGCGCGGTCGGCATCGCGGTCGCGGATGGCCTCGAAAATGTGCCGGTGCGCCGCCATCGCCTTGCCGAGGCCGTCGGGATGGCTGAGCGAGAAGCGGCGCTGTTCTTCCAGCAGTTCGAGAACGACGTGGTAGAGCGCGTCGAGCAGCGGGTCGTCGGCGATGCGGGCGATGCGGTGGTGGAACGCATCGTCGCTGGCCGAGAACGCCGGAATGTCGCCGGCGCTGGCCTCATTGACGCGCAGCAGCGCTTCCAGTTCGGCGATGTCCTGCTCGGTCGCCAGCCGCACGGCCTCGCGCGCCAGCGCCACCTCGACGAAGATGCGGGTGTGCTGGAACTGGCGAATGCCTTCCGGCCGGGCGACCAGCATGCGCGCCGCGCCGGTGAGAAGCTGCAGCATATCGCGCGGGTCGGGCTCGGTGACACGGGTGCGGTCGCCATTGGAGACGGACAGCATCCCGGTCTTGCTGAGCCAGAGCAGCGCCTCGCGCACGGCGGGGCGGCCGACGCCGTAATGCGCCATCAGCTCCCGCTCGGAGGGCAGCGTGTCGCCGACGCTCAATTCGCCCGACAGCACCCGCGCCTCGATGTCCTTGGCGATCTTGTCGGACAGCCGGTCGCGGCGCAGATGGGCCGGGGTGCCGAAACCGCTCATGCGCCGAGCTTGTCCGCGATCTCGCGCTTGGCGGCGACGATGCCGGCGAGGAAGCTGTCGCGCCATTTCCGGCGTGCCGGCAGGCCTTCGGCGGGCACCTGCGCGCGCATCTTCGCCTCGATGGCGGCGACGAGTTCCGGCGTCCATTCGCGCGGGTCGGCCTGCTCCTTGGCCAGGCCGTAATACATCGGCCCGAGATTGGCGCAGTATTCCGACACGCCCTTGGCGGCATTGAGATCGATGGTGGCGAAGGGCCCCATGAAGCACCAGCGCAGGCCAAGCCCGTCGGACACCGCCGCATCGACCTCGGCCGGCGTGCAGATGCCGTCCTCGACCAGCCGGAAGGCTTCGCCCAGCAGCGCGCTCTGCAGCCGGTTGACGACGAAGCCGTTGATCTCGCGGGTGAGGGTGATCGGGCTCTGGCCGACCTCCGCCATCAGATTGCGGGTGAAATCGAGCGTTTCCGTCGCCGTCCAGGGGGCGGGGATCAGCTCAACCAGCGGGATGAGGTGCGGGGGGTTGATCGGGTGCGCCACCAGGCAGCGCGCGGCATTGGCGAGGCCTTCGGTGAACACCGAGGCGGGGAAGCCGGAGGTGGAGCTGCCGATGATGGTGGTGGGCGCCACCAGCGCGTCCATCTCGCGATAGAGCTCCTGCTTGATCGGCAGCCGTTCCGGCGCGCTTTCCTGCACATAATCGGCGCCGGCCAGCGCGTCGGCGAGGCTGGCGGCGAGGCGGCAGCGGGCCTTGAGGGCGGGATCGGCCGCGATGACGAAGGCGAGCGCGGCTTCCGCCGCCGCCGGGCTGCGGTCGTAAATGGCGAGATCGTGCCCGGCGCGGGCGAAGACCAGAGACCAGGATGAACCCACCACGCCGCAGCCGACGATCGCAATCTTCATGTTCACTGCCCTCTCAACACACGCGGCGGCGGCCCCGGCCGTGTCGCGTCCTCCCAGCCGCAGGGCCGGGGCGCGAACAATCGTTCCGCCGTCTGATCACTTGGTCTGGTATGACAGGTTGATAGACTGATCGTCAACCTATCCCCAACAGGAAAATCCGCGGCCCCGTGGGAAGGGGGCGGCCGGGGGGGCATGGGAGGGGGCAAAAGAGGCGACGCGCCGGCCGGCTGCCGCCGAGCCGTGACTCTTCCCCGGGGCGGGCGGGGGAGGGCATGGGAGGGGCAAAAGAGGCGACGCGCCGGCCGGCTGCCGCCGAGCCGTGACTCTTCCCCGGGGCGGGCGGTTCCTGGCGACGGGCCGCGAGGCGGCGTTTCAGCCCAGGGCGGCGGCGCGGGCGAGCAGCGACGCGGCCAGCGCCAGCATGACCACGCCGACGCCGGCATCGAGCACCCGCCACGCCGCCGGCCGGGCAAAAAGCGGCCGCAGCAGCCGGGCGCCATAGCCCAGCGCCGCGAACCACAGGAAGCTCGCCAGCGCCGCGCCGGCGACAAAAGCCGGCCGCGCCGCCGCCGGCTGGGCGGCGCCGGCCGCGCCCATCAGCAGCACCGTGTCGAGATAGACATGCGGGTTCAGCAGGGTGAAGCCGGCGGTGGCCAGCAGCGCGCGGGCGAGGGTGGTGCCGGCCGAAGCGTCGACCGCCATCGCCCCGGGCTGCGCCATGCGCCGCAGCGCCTGCACCCCATACCAGCCAAGAAAGCCGGCGCCGCCAAGGGCGAGCAGCGTGGCGAGCCGGGGCAGGGCGGTGAGGAAGGCGCCCATGCCGGCGACGCCCGCGCCGATCAGCAGCGCATCGGCGGCGGCGCAGAACAGCACGATGGCGCCGACATGTTCCCGCCGCAGCCCTTGGCGCAGCACGAACAGATTTTGCGCGCCAATGGCGATGATCAGCGCGGCGGAGAGCGCGAAGCCGGTGGCGAAGGGCAGGGCGGCGGCGAGAGAAGAGGGTGTCATGCCGGCCGTGGTGGCGCGCGGCGGGAGAAAAGTAAAACTTGTTCTCCTAAGCCTGATGAAGCAATGCTTCATCCATGCTGGACTATCCCTCCCTCGCGGCCCTCGCCGCCGTGGTTAGCGAAGGCTCGTTCGAGCGCGCCGCCGCCGTTCTGTCGGTGACGCCATCGGCGGTGTCGCAGCGTGTGCGCGGGCTGGAGGAGCGGCTCGGCGCCATTCTCGTCGTGCGCGGCCAGCCCTGCGCGCCGACGCCGCTCGGCCGCACGCTCTGCGCCCATCTCGACCGTGTGCGCCTGCTGGAGCATGACCTCGCCCCGGCGCTCGGCACCGGCACGGCGGCGGATGAGCGGCTCACCCTGCCGGTGGCGGTGAACGCCGACAGCCTCGCGACCTGGTTTCCGGCGGCGGCCGCCGATTTCGCGCGGAACGCGCAGGTCTCGCTCGACATCGCGCTCGACGATGAGGGCCATACCGCGGCGCGGCTGCGGGCCGGCGAGGTGCTGGCCGCGGTCACCGCCGAGCGCGAGCCGGTGCAGGGCTGCCGGACCGTGCCGCTGGGCGCGCTGCGCTATGCCGCCTGCGCCAGCCCGGATTTTGCCGCGCGCCATTTTCCGAGCGGCGTGACGGCGGAGGCGCTGCACGCCGCGCCATGCCTGCGCTTCGACCGGCGCGATTTCCTGCAGGCGCGCTGGGCGCGGGAGGCGCTCGGGGTGGAGCGGCTCGGCCCGGTGCATTGGGTGCCGTCGACGCAGGGCTTTCTCGACCTGACGCGGGCCGGGCTGGGCTGGGGCATGCATCCCGCGGTGATGGTGGACGAACTGCTCGCCGCCGGCCGTCTGGTCGAGCTGGCGCCGGGGCGGCGGATCGAGGTGCCGCTCTATTGGACCGTCACCCGCCTCCACGCCGGCGCGCTGCGCCAGCTCACCCGCGCCGTGCGCGCCGCCGCCGGCGCCACCCTGGCACGGTGACGCCCCCCGCACGGGAGGACGCCGCGACGCCTTCAGGTCCCTTCGCAACACCGCTATGCGCCTCTGCGGGAATTGCGCTAGGAGGCGGCATCGCGGGTGTCCGCCCGCTCGGTAAATCCGAGCAGCAATGTCTTCGCGATGTCCCGCGCCTGCGAGGCAAGCGCCTCATCCGGCAGTTCGCCGGCGGTCCAGAACGACAGTACGCCGCGAAAGGCGAAGGCGAGCTGTTGCGGCAGACAGCGCAGCGCGCGCTCCCTGTGTGTCGCGGCCAGGCCGTCGCCGGCGCCCAGCGCCAGCGACCAAAGAGTCGTGGAGTGCGCCAGCACCTTTCCGGGGGACGGGCCGGCCGTGCCGATCCAGCCCATCACGACGCGGTTTATCTCCGGCTCCTCCAGCATCACCCCGGCCGCCATGTCGATCGCCAGCAGCACCCTGCCGGCAGCATCGGGCGGCGGCGACAGCGCGGCAAAGCGCCGGGTCATCGTCTCGATCCGCCGCCCCGACAGGGCGTGCATGATCGCCGCCTTGCTGCCGAACTGATTGAACGGCGTGGCGAAACTAACCCCGGCCTCGGTGGCAAGATCGCGCATCGAGAAATCGGCCTTGCCCCGGCGCAGCAGCCGCTCCGCCGCGTCCAGCACGCGCTGGCGCACCGGCTCGCCGCGCGCGGCGGCCGGCGCCGATTGGGTCTTGTTTCCGGTCATGGCTTATCTATATCATGATATAGATCTAATCATCGCCGGAGTTGTACCATGGCTTCCGCCCCCAACCCATTCGCCCCCAAGACATTTCTCATCACAGGCGTCAGTTCCGGCCTCGGGCGCGCCTTTGCCCTGGGCGCGCTTGCGGCGGGCCACTCGGTGATCGGCACCATGCGGCGGCAGGCTGACGCCGACGCCTTCGCCGCGCTCGCTCCCGGCCGCGCGCACCCGCTGACGCTGGATGTGACCGATTTCGACGCGATCCCGGCGGCGACCACTGAGGCCGAACGGCAGGTCGGGCCGATCGACGTGCTGGTGAACAATGCGGGCTATGGCCATGAGGGTGTGCTGGAAGAATCGTCCATGGACGATCTGCAGCGCCAGTTCGCCGCCAATGTCTTCGGACCCGTCGCGATGATCAAGGCGGTGCTGCCGGGCATGCGCGCGCGGCGGCGCGGCCATATCATCAACGTCACCTCCATGGGCGGTTTCATCACCATGCCCGGAATCTCATTTTACTGCGGCAGCAAATTCGCGCTGGAAGGCATCTCCGAGGCGCTCGGCAAGGAGGTGGCGAACTTTGGCATTCGGGTGACCGCGCTGGCGCCCGGCCAATTTCGCACCGATTGGGCGGGACGCTCGATGGAGCGCACGCCGCGCAGCATCGCCGACTATGACGCGGTGATGGACCCGGTCCGCGCCGCGCGACAGGCCAAGAGCGGCCATCAGCCCGGCGACCCGGCCAAGGCGGCGCAGGCATTGCTCACCCTGGTCGATGCGGAGAACCCGCCGGTGCGGCTGTTCCTCGGCGACGATGCCTTGGGACTAGTCGAACAGAAACTCGACCGCATGCGCGACGAAATCAGTGCGTGGGAGGCGCTGTCGCGCTCGACCAGCTTCGCCTAGAGAGCGCCCGGGTCGCCCGCCGTCGTCCTGCGGCGCATCCTTCCCCTGCGCCCCGTTGTCGATCACATAGACGATGCCGCTCACCACCTGCCGGTCATTGCACTTCAATGAATCCTGAACCTAGGTGCCAGCCGGCGACACAGCGGCGGGAGGGTGTCTACAGCCGCATGCGGGCGAGATCGCCCCGCTCGTAGAAGGAGACTATCCGCGTCACCGAGAAGGCGATGATGAAATAGATCAACGCCGTCGCGGTGAGAATCTCGATCGGCCGTGCGGTGGAATCGGCAATCATCTGACCCTGATACATCAGGTCCGCCATACCGACGGCGGAGACCAGCGCGCTTTCCTTGAATAGGGTCACGCAGTTGGAGAGCAATGTCGGGACGGCGCGCAGGACCGTCTGGGGCAGGATCACATAGGGCACGCTCACCCGCGCTGGCAGGCCGAGCGCGACACAGGCATCGCGCTGTTCGGCGCCGATGGATCTGAGCGCCGCACGAAAGCTCTCGCTGGAAATGGCGCCCATATAGAGCGAGAGGGTGAGCACGGTGGAGAACACATTGCCTAGTTCCATGCCGAGGATCGCCGGCAGGCAGAAAAAGAACCGGTCCGGCAATGGGCCAGTCTCGCCGCCACCCTCTATCGCGAGCTGGATCCCGACGCCGCAGGGGAGTTGCTCGGCGAGGGCGATCCGCAGGGTTACGAGCCCCTCCGCATCGCCATTGCGGAGCACGTCGCGCTCAGCCGCGGCCTCACCTGCACCCCGCATAACATCGTCATCTTCGCGGGAGCGCAGCATGCGGTGGACCTCGCCTGCCGTGTCCTGCTCACGCGCGGTGAGCAGGTCTGGTGCGAGGATCCGGGCTATGATGGCATCTACGCCTCGGCGACAGCGGCGGGTGCCATTCCCGTGGCCATACCTGTCGACGAATTAGGGATCGTGGTGGAGCGGGGCATGGCTCTCGCGCCTGATGCCCGCCTCGTCTATGTCTCGCCGTCCAAACAATTTCCGCTCGGCATGGAACTGAGCCTCGAACGGCGACATGCCCTGCTGCAATGGGCCAGCGCCGCCGGCGCCTGGGTGCTGGAGGACGACCACGATACGGAGTTCTGCTATGCGGGCCGCCCGATGCCGGCACTGCACGCGCTGGATCGAGAGGGCCGCGTGACGTTGCCCCCTGAATGCCCTCGTTCATAACCAGAATCCGTTCTGGTTGTGGTCCTGCCTGGACCGGGCTGCGAACTCGTTTGGGGTAAGGCCGCCGAGGCTCGTGTGAGGCCGGTGGCCGTTGTAGTCGATCCGCCAAGCTTCGATGATCCGACGTGCCATCGGCAAGCCCTGGAACAGGTGCTCGTTCAGACATTCGTCGCGGAAGCGGCCGTTCAGGCTCTCGACGAAGGCGTTCTGAACCGGCTTGCCGGGAGCGATGTAGTGCCACTCGACACCTGTGTCCTGCTGCCAACGCAGGACCGCGTGCGAGGTCAGTTCGGTGCCGTTGTCGCTGACGACCATGAGCGGCTTGCCACGACGTTGGATGATGGCGTCCAGCTCCCGTACGACCCGGTGGCTCGACAGCGACGTGTCGGCCACGAGCGCCAGGCACTCCCGGGTGAAGTCGTCGACGATCACCAGCACGCGGAACCGGCGTCCGTCCGCGAGCACATCGGAGACGAAGTCCAGGCTCCATCGCTGGTTGGGTGCCTGCGGCAAGGTCATCGGCGCTCGCGTGCCAAGCGCTCGCTTGCGTCCGCCGCGACGGCGCACCGACAGCCGCTCCTCGCGGTAGAGCCTGAAGAGCTTCTTGTGGTTGATCTCCTTGCCCTCTCGCCGAAGCAGGATCAGCAGACGCCGATAGCCGAACCGCCGACGCAAGCTCGCCAGCTCACGAAGGCGCTGGCGGAGCGCGGTATCGTCGCCTCGCGTCGAGGCGTAGCGATAGGTCTTCGGCTCGATGCCGATGAGGCCGCACGCACGCCGCTGCGAGTAGCCCTTCTCCTCGATCGCCCAGGTCACGACCTTCCTCCGGGAACTGGGCGTCAGAAGTTTTTTCCAAGAGCCTCGCGGAGAGTGGCTACGTCGAGCATCGACTCGGCCAGAAGCTTCTTCAGCTTCCGGTTTTCCTCCTCGAGCGCCTTAAGGTTGCGGGCGTCGGACACCTCCATCCCGCCGTACTTCGTGCGCCACGTGTAGAAGGTCGCGTCGCTGATCCCGTGCTTCCGGCAGAGGTCCACGACCGGGATTCCGGCCTGGTGCTCCTTCAGGATCCCGATGATCTGTTCCTCGCTGAACCGGCTCTTGCGCATCGTCCGTCTCCTCTCGACGGATCCTAGCTTCTGAGCGGGGTCATTTCAGGGGGCAACGTCACGGTGAGGCTACGCAGAGACCCGCCCCAGCCACACAGGCAGCGGCCCGGTAAAACTTCTTCGGCATATTTCCCCTCCTAGGAAAACGTTTCGATCGTTGAGTATTCGACGTTTGCGTAATCGCTTTTTCTTATCGAAGGCCGTCAGCCGCCCCCTTCGGTCGCGGACCGCCCGTGGGCAGCGCTCCGCGACAGCCGCACAGGCGCGCGGCATCGGCTGGGGCCGTGGCCAGGCCCCCGCGCACAGGAAAAGGCATGAAGCTTGTGGTGGACGCTCAGACGCTGTCGGCGAACAGAAGGGCTCGATCGACCCGCCAGACATATGAGGGTCCGGTCATGTATAGAAACTGCCGCTCGGGGCCACCGAACGTAATATTGGTCAGTCGCTCATCGGTTTCGATCAGACCGCACAGATCGCCCGAAGGATCGAGAATCCATAAGCCGCCCGGTCCCGTGCAATAGACGCGGCCAGCGGCATCAACTTTCATGCCGTCGGGAACGCCGGGGCGATCGTCGCCGCCGAGATCGGCGAAGAGGCGGCGATCCTTCAGCGTCCCATCGTCGGCGACGGAATATGCGTGGATCAGCTTCCGCCAGGTGTCGTTGACATAGAAGGCCTTCTCGTCAGGGGAAAAGGCCAGCCCGTTGGCGGCGCCAAATCCATCATCGTCCAGCAGTTCTACCTGCCCGCGCACGATGCGGTAGACTGCTGAAAAGGGGTGTCCCTTCCTCGGATCTTCGTCCGACCGTACGGAATCGGCGGATGAATCCGTGAAATATATCTCGCCGCTCGACTTGACGACAACGTCATTAGGAGTGTTCAGGCGCCTGCCATTGTAGAATTCCGCGATGATCTGCACCTCACCCGCCATGTCGATCTTGCCGACGTGTCTCTGGCCATAGCCGCAGTAGATGATGCTGCCATCATGGTTCCGCGTCAGCCCATTCGGCCCGATCAGCGTCACATCCCGCCCTGCGATGTGGAAATGGCGCGGCTCGGACACCGGCGACCGCTCGACGAAATTGTCCGCGAAGATCGACAGCCCTTCGGTTGGACTCCATTGCACAATGGCATCCCCCGCGATGTCAGTGAACTTCAGATGTCCGCCGGACTCGTCATCGACCCAGACCGGCCCTTCAAAGAAGGCGCTGCGGTCCTCGATCAATTTTTCGACCCGCGAGGCGGGAACAACGATCATAAGCCAATCTCCAAACCGCATATTGCTGCGGATCCGCGCTCGGTAGGCGCAAATCGGGCAGCGGTCCCGCCCAAGCTTTCCGGTCCTCGAGAGCGCGGCGTGTCCTCAGGAACGGACGAGTTCCATTTCCAGGGCATCGGCCGGGACCGCGTCGCTGATCGGGTTGCGCAGCGTGCCAATGCCTTCGATCTCGATTTCACAGACGTCGCCATGTTTGAGGAAGATGGGCGGCGTACGGGCGTAGCCCACCCCCGCCGGCGTGCCGGTGGCGATGATGTCGCCGGGCTCCAGCGTCATGCATTCCGACAGCACCGAGACGAGTGTCGCGACGCTGAAGATCATGTTGCCCGTGTTGCCGTCCTGCATGACCTTGCCATTGACCCGCGAGGTGATACGCAGGCCATGAGCGCCGGACGGCAGTGCATCGGCGGTCACCAGTTCCGGGCCGAACGATCCCGACCGGTCGAAATTCTTGCCGATGGTCCACTGGGTGGATTTTCTCTGGTAGTCACGCACCGAGCCATCGTTGAAGCAGGTATAGCCTGCGACGTGGCAAAGGGCCTGCGCGGGGGAAACGCGGGATGCCGTCCTGCCGATGACCACGGCAAGTTCGGCCTCGAAATCCAGTTTTTCGGACATTGACGGGCGTATCAGCGGCGCACCGGGACTGGCGATGGAGGTGATCGCCCGCAGGAAGATGGCGGGATAATCCGGAATCGGATTTCCCCCCTCTTTCGCGTGGTCGGTATAGTTCAGGCCGACGCAGATAATCTTGCCCGGTCGCGTGAGTGGGGGGAGCAACTGCACATCCACGACAGCGAACTCGCCGCCCGTCGCACCGCCCGGATCCGAAACGATATCAAGAATGCAGCGCGCCGCCGAATATTCACGTATCCGCTCGCCGATGCGAGCGCCGTGGCGTACCTGTCCATCGCGCATATAGGTTACAAGTCTCATCGGCGTCGTACCTTTGCAGTTAAGTTCAGGAGGGCCGGTCCTCGACCGGCCTTGCGGGAGCTGTTCACCCCCGATTTCAGCGGCGCTCCGGCCGAACCCCGCGCGTGGATCCGGCCCGGCCGCGCGATCACCCTGCGCGAATGCGCCGGGCGCCATAGCCCCGTGGTCGCGGCTCAGTCTGATATCTGTCCCGCCACACGGTGGGATAGGATCGGCGCTACGCGGTCGCGGATGAATGCCTTGTGGATGGGATTATCCTGATAACTCTTCCATCCGGCTTCGTCCTTGAATGTTGCCGTCAAGATGTAATTGGCGTTGCCTTCGCGAAACTCGAGATCCGGTCCGTGCGTTGCCGCAACCACGTCTGGAATGAGTTTCATCATCTCCGTCATATCTCGATTAAAGTCAGAGATCTGATCGGCGCTGACGCCCTCCTTCCAGAAGAACATCACGATATGCTTGATCATGTCAGGCCTGTCTTTCTTGGCATAGGCACGCCGCAGCGGCGGGTTTCGGACGCTGCGGCCATCGGGCTCTCGCCGTTGCCGCGGCCTGTTCGCCGCGACAACGGGAGCCGAGGCCGGGTTACGCCTGGGCCCGGGTTACGCCTGGGCCCGGCGGTAGATGGGCTGTTCCTCATAGGCGTGGCTGGCGGCAGGCAGCGCTTCGAAGAACTCGTCGACCATGGTCACCACGTCCTGCGGATCGCGCGCGCAGCCATAGAGGTAGTGGTCCGGGCGCGCGAGCAACGCGACCGCATCGAATGCCGTCCAGGCGTCGCGATAGCTGTCGTCACGCTCGATCACGTCGGCGCCGTCGGCATCCGCTCCGGCCACATGCAGGACATGCACACCGAGTTCGGCGAGCCGGCGCAGCCGCTCCGGCCCCAGCAGATCGCGGATCGGCACGGCGCTGACGAGTTGACCGCCGAACCCCACGAGATCATCCAGCAGGCCCTCGCGCCCTTCCATCTCAACCCGCCCCTGGGGTGCGAGCTGGCCGGCCCCTGGCGTCAGATCGCCGGACGGGCCACGTCGGACAATTCCGCCTACCAGACCGGGGATCGGAATACGAACCGGACCGCCAGACCGCCCGGCGGCATCTCTGGCCGCCGCCGCCGCAGGGTCGGATTCGTTGACCGTCTTCCAGGCGTAAAGCGAGCCGTTCACGAAGAAGCGCGACTGCGGCAGGCGCTCCACCTCGTAGCTTTCAAGAATGGAGGCATCGACCGCATCGTCGAGGACCAGACGGAGCTTCCAGGCGATATTGATGGCGTCACGCATGGCGCAGCAGGCGCCCTGGCCCATATACGGCGTCATCGCATGCGCCGCGTCGCCGCCGATGAAGACATGCCCCTTGCCGAAGGAACGGGCGATGTGCGAGCGGAACCGATAGGCCACCCGCCGCGTCAGGCGAACGTCGGCGCGCGTGACGCCGAAGTGCTGCTCCAGGAAGGCATATCCCTTGTCTTCCGAGAGTTCGCTGGTCAGGTCTTCGTGCGGAAGGACGCGCACGTCCGTCCGGCATCGGTTAGCGCCGTTGGGTCCGGCAAACCAGGCGCGCTCGGGGCGCATGTGGAACTGCGTCTGCTGAAGCTCGGGCGGCAGTGGGCGGAGGGCGTCGAAATCCGTCAGTATCCATTGGTCGCTGTGCTCGTGGATGACTTCAAGAGAGATCCCGAGCGATTCCCGCACGAAGCTTTTGGCGCCGTCGAAGCCCAGTATGTACCGTGCACGGTGCGTTTCCGTCCGCGACTCGCCGCCGCCCTGAGGTGAGACCTCAATAGTGATGAGAGCGTCGGTCTCGCCATCTTCGATCTTGACTGCCCGGCAGCCCCACCGCAGGGCAACGTGCCGGCACGCGGCGATGCGCCGTGTCATGGCAGCCTCGATATTGGGCTGGTGCAGGGAGTAATGTGACCAGTGGCCGGCGATCCGATAGTCCCAGTCGATTGGGGGAACTGGCGCGTCGTCCGCACCGAACAGGGCGATACCCCTGGCGGGAATGGCGTCCAGCATCGCCTCGCGCGGATCGGAGGCATGTTGGAGCACGCGCGCGATTTCTCCGTCGAGGGTGCTCATACGCGGCTGGCCATAGGGACCGGGCGCCTTGTCGATCACCAGAACGCGGTGGCCTGCCTGTCCTAGCAACGACGAGGCCACTGCGCCGCCCGGACCGAACCCCACAATGACAACGTCCCACTCTGCTACCATTTTCTTCCTCCCCTTAGGCGCGTCGGGTGCCTAATCATTATGATCATTGTTATGTTTGAAATTGCAGCCAGTGGGTCAGTTTTGTCAAGAGGCGGAGTGTAAGGCGGATTAAATCCTATAAACCTGCGTATTGACGGGCGGAAGTGTCGCCCCTATGCCTTGGGCGACCCCGGAGTCTCCCAGCTAACAAGCTAAATGGTCGCGACCTTTCAATCGCCGGAGACCGACCGGGCCCTGCGGAGGAGCGAGCGAATGCACGACGTTGAAATCACGAGGGACCACGTATATGCGGAGATCGGCGAGCTGAAGCTGTTGGCCGACCTCTATCGGCCGATCACTGAGACCCCTCCGCCGCTGGTGATCTACATACATGGCGGTGGCTGGGCGGTCGGATCGCGGGCCGATGGCGCCGATACACGGCTTCGGCCATTCGCCGCTCTGGGCCTGGCGGTCCTGTCCATCGACTACCGGCTGGTCGACACCGCGCATTTTCCGGCCCAGCTTCACGATGTGAAGGCCGCCATTCGCTGGGCGAGGGCAAGGGGGGCAGAACTCGGCGTGGACGCCGGACGTATTGCTGTGTGGGGGGCATCCGCAGGCGCACTCCTGGCCTCGCTGGCCGGCCTCACCGCCGGGCAGCCGGAGATGGACGGCGTCGTTGGCGCGCATGTCGAGCAGTCCACCGCGGTTGGCGCCGTGGTCAGCTGGTTCGGGCAGAGCGACCTGCGTGAAACCACCCACCGCAGTTGGTTGGAGACCTTGATTCTACCGTTCAATTTCGAAGCTGGCCTGCTGGGGGTCGAGTCTGTGGCCGATGTCGCCAAGGTGCCGGAACTCGCGCGCAGCGCGAGCCCCGTCTCCTGGGTCGGCTCGGCTGCACCCCCCTTCCTGATCGCCCATGGCGATCGCGACCGGGTGATCCTGGCCTCCGAAAGCGAGGCGCTGCACGCCGCCCTTGTACGAGCCGGTGCGCGGTCGGTCTTTGCCCTGCTGGGAGGCGCCGGACATGAGGACCACGCCTTTGACGCCCCTGAAAACCTCGCCATGACCGCAGGGTTTCTGCGCGGCGTCCTGCGTTAGAACGGCTTCGAGCGAGTGGGCTGCGGTCCGCGTGAAGAAAAAGCGTAAGATCAATGATCGGGAACACTTCCGGTGAGCTGGAGTTCACCGGAAGTGCGCTGGGCCGGCCGCATCGGCCTGTGTCGCGAACCAGATGGCGTACGCTGGCGGCATCCCTGCGTGAGAGGCTGTCTCGCCGCTTAGGTGGCTTCGCTCTTACTCGGATCGTGTTCAAGACCCGAAGAGGACCAAGGTAAAGTCCTGCCGTGCCCTGCCATTCCGCATGCGGTGGTGCGGCTCCTTCGCAGCCAGCCGCGGCTGAGCGGGTCGCTACCCCTCAGTGTCCCAGGCGTGCCATCAGATCCGCCCAGAAGGAAATTTTCGCCCAACCTTCGATGATGACACTCTTGTTCTCGAACAGCCACTCACCGTTCTCCTGTCGGCGCAGGCGATCCTTCCAGCGTCCCCAATGATCAGGTTGGGCGATGTCCGTATAGGCAATGAAATATGTATCTGTATAGGCTAGGTCGTCTGCCGGAAACTCATAGCCCACCGTTGTTATATGGTGGCGGATAAAGTTTGGCTGGCCGGTTGCGACGATGGTTTGGATCTGATCGGCTCCAACGACATGCCCATTGGGAAGGGTGAAGGTCCCACCCTTCACCCATAGAGGAACCATCGCAGCGAAATCCGCCTCTTCTTTCGCGAGTAGCGCGTATTGATGAAGTTTGTCGCGAATTGCGCTCTGAGCGACGAATCGTTCAGTCGTCCGGCCATCAAAAGACATGGGTTCCTCCCGCCATTTGTTAATAGACGTGAACATAATGATGTTTTGATTTGCGTTCAAGTCGCCGGCCGGGCTAAAAGGGGGGGTGACGTGAGCTGATGGCGGCAATCGCGGAGGCGAGGTTCGGATGATCGGGCGACAGGTACAGACCCGGGCGGAAGCGCTCGCCGGGGATATCGAAACGCGGATCGTCGAGGGTGGGTTTGGCCCGGGTCAGATGATTGGCACCATCGAGGAACTGAAGAAGCAAAGCGGATTTGCGCGGTCAACCGTCGGCGAAGCCATCCGCTTGCTGTCCGACAGGGGTGTCGCCGAAGTTCGCCCGGGCCGCGGTGGCGGGGTCTATGTCAAGAGTGACCACCCTGTGGTGCGAATGCGCCGGACCCTGTTGTCGGTTACCGAAAGGCCCGGTTCCGTTTTCGATGCCATAGCGGTACGCGATGCGCTCGAAGCCCTGGTCGATGTCGACGCTGCCCGGCATCGCACCGAGCAGGATATCGCCGATATAAAAGCGCTCATGGAAGAACTGAGCCGGGCGCTCTTACAAGGCCTCGGACCGTTCCTCGATGCCAACTGGCGACTGCATGGGCGCATTGCCGAGATCACGCCGAACGCCATGGCGCGCGATTTCTATCTGAGCGCCCTCGATTTCATCAAGGAGCATGCGGCATCGGCCCAGCATGACAATCCGGCGACGGGTCCGGGCTACCTGCAGATCCGCCTTCAGGTGCATCAAGAACTGGTTGACGCCATTGCGTCCGGCGACACTCACCGCACCCATCTTGCTGTGATCACGCATCGCGGCGCGCTCATGTCGTGATCGGAGAAGGCGCACCCGACGCGCATTCTTGTTGACGTTGCCCCCCATTTTCCAGCCCTCCGGCTGGCCTCGAAACGAGGAGCGCTTCAAACCCCGGAATTTTCCAGCTCCGGCTGACCTAGAAACGGGGGGCAACGTCAGTCGCCGTGCCAACGCTCATCGACACCAAGGTCTTCGACGCCGTGCAGGAGCAGGTTCAAGCTCGCATCCGAAGATCATCCCGCCGCGCGTGGTGAGCGGGCCGACGCTGCTGACTGGCATCTGCTATTGCGCGCAGTGCGGCGGGGCCATGACCATCCGCACCGGCAAGAGCGGGGCTATCGCTACTATGCCTGTTCGATCAAGGCGCGGCAGGGCGAGACCGGCTGCGCCGGGAGGGCCATCCCGATGGAGACGCTCGACACCCTTGTGGCGACCCATATCGAGCAGCGTCTTCTCCAGCCAGAGCGGCTGCAGAAATCCTCGCTTCCATGCTCACACACCGCCAGGAGCGGCTTGAACGCCGCCGCGAGCACATCACTGAGCTCAACAAGCGCGCCACGGAGGCGGATCAGCGGCTACGCCGGCTCTATGACGCCATCGAATCAGGCGTGGCCGACATCAGCGGTCCGGCGCTGACGGAGCGCATCGACGGCCTGAAAGCGATCCGCGACCAGGCGGACGCCGATGTTGCCCGCGCGCAGACCTGGCGACCTCGGGCGACGACGCTGTGACGCCCGCCATGGTGGCGCGCTTCGCGGACATCGCTCGCAAGCGCATGCGCATCGAAGGCGGCGGCTACCGGCGCGATCATTTGCGCGCCTTGGCTCAGCGCGTGGAAGTCGGAGCCAAGGAAGTTCGCATCATCGGATCGAAGGGAGGACCTGCTCAGAACGCTGGCTGCCGTCTCGGGAGGGAAATCGGCGGCCGTAGGCGTGCCCAGTTTGGGACCGAAATGGCGGAGGGAGCGGGATTCGAACCCGCGATACGGTTCCCCGTATACACACTTTCCAGGCGTGCGCCTTCAACCACTCGGCCACCCCTCCGTCGCCGGCCGTGGGCCGGTCTCCGCGATCGCCGCAGGCGGGCCCGCGAACCATCGAAGAGGCGCGGAATATAGCGAAGCGCGTTCGCGTGGCAAGCGTCGCGCGGAAGGAACGCGCCGCAATCGTGCCGGGCTGTTGAAAAAGCCGGTTCCGCGGGCGCGCGCGAGTGCTGCGACAGCCGCGCCCGGCCTTGTCACGGCCCGGCGACGCCCCTCCGCGCGGGGGCCCGGGGGGGAGGGCGGGGCCGGGGCGCGCCGCCTTTGCCGCCGCGGGCCTGCGCGTCAGTCGAGCGGCTTGCCGAGCGCAGTCATCGCGCAACTGGCGGCGTCAGCCTTCGGCCCCATCAGGCGCACCTGGTCCTGCCCGGTGGCGCCGGCGACGATGTTGTAGATCGAGGTGCTGGCCGATCCCGCCGGCTTGCCCTTGGTGGTGAAGCTGCAGGTGACGCCGACCGAGCCGATGGTGGCCGCGGTGTTGTTGGTCACCGAGACCCCGATCATCGTGCCTACATCGTCGGTGAAGATGTCGCCCTGGCTGAGGGCGAGCCCGGCGAAGCGGGCATCGCCGCTCTGCGCGATGGCGACCGGCAGGCCCGCCGGCAGGGCGAGCGCGGCCACCGTCAGCGCGGCCAGCGACAGGGCGCGACGGCGGGCGCGGCGGGGAAAGAAGATCGGCGACATGAGGGGCCTCGCGGTCGGCTGCGGCATTCGGACCGGCGGCGGGGAGGGAACCGCGCCGCGCCGGCGCAGCCTAGTCGATGCGCGGTAAAAGTCGAGCCGGGGGCACGGGGACGGTCAGGCCGGGCGCGGGCGATGGGTGGGCGGCGGACGGGCGCCGACCCGCCCCTGGAGGTGTCGCCGCAAGATCTGCCGTGACACGATTTGTCCGCTTGTACGGTCATCGCGCCTCTGGTGCCGGGATATGGCACGCAAGGCGGGTGAGCCGAACTATTGCGCGCACTCACCAACGACGAATAGACGGCTGACGCGGGATTCGGCCGTCTGCTCCCATCATCAAGATGTAAGAAACCATTCGTATATTGGGGCGGGCTCTATTTCTGTAATGTTTCTTTTTATTGAATACGTCAGCTTTGGCGAAACTAGACAAGGGGGCCGTCGGCGGTATAGTTCGGTGGCGGAAATGGCGCCACGGGAGAGTGGGATGGGTCCGAGCATGAGTAAGGCCGGTTGGCGACGTGGGGGAACTGGCTGGCTCGGCGTCGGCATGGTGGCGATGATGCTGGCGGCCTGCTCGGAAGAGAACAAATATGTGCCTCCCCCGCCGCCGCAGGTGACGGTGGCCGCGCCGGTGCAGCAGGCGGTGACGCGCTATCTCGAATTCACCGGCAACACCGCCTCCATCAACACGGTCGATCTGGTCGCCCGTGTCGAAGGCTTCCTGATGTCGATCGACTACAAGGACGGCGCGGTGATGAAGAAGGGCGACCGGCTCTTCCTCATCCAGCAGGACACCTACCAGGCCGATCTCGACCAGGCGAAGGCGCAGCTTGCCTCCGCGCAGGCCCAGCTCACCAATAACGAGGCCGAGTATCAGCGCCAGTCGACGCTCGGCCAGCAGGACTTCTCCTCGCAGGCGACGGTGGACAAGGCGCGGGCAGCGCGGGACGAGGCCATCGCCTCGGTGGACGCGGCCAAGGCCAATGTCGAGATCGCCACCATCAATCTCGGCTACACCACGGTGACGGCGCCGTTCGACGGCATCGTCACCCGGCATCTCGCCGATGTCGGCCAGCTCGTCGGCCACGGCCAGCCGACCACGCTCGCCACCATCGTCGAGATGAACCCGATCTACGCCTATTTCAACATTGGCGAGAACGAAGTGCTGCGCATCAAGGAAACGCTGGCGGCGCAGGGCCGGACCATCGAGGACGTCAAGCAGATCGAGATCGACCTCGGCCTGCAGAATGAGGGTAACGAGTACCCGCATAAGGGCCGGCTGGACTATGTCTCGCCCGAGGTCGACCCCTCCACCGGCACGCTGCTGGTGCGCGGCGTGTTCGACAATCCCAAGCTGGCGCTGCTGCCCGGCCTGTTCGTGCGGGTGCGCATTCCCGCCAAGCAGATTCCCAATGCCTTCCTGGTCCCCGACACCTCGATCGGCACCGCCCAGCAGGGCAAATATGTGCTGGTCGTCAACAAGGACAATGTGGTCGAGCAGAAGATCGTCACCGTGGGCCAGCAGATCGGCGCCAACCGGGTGATCGAGTCCGGCCTCGCGGCGGATGACCGCGTGGTAGTGGGCGGCATCCAGCGGGCGACGCCGGGTTCGAAGGTCGCGCCGGTGGCGGCGACAGCGAGCGCCGCCTCTGCATCCGACGCGGCCAAGGCCGATGCCCCCAAGGCAGATGCCCCCAAGACTGACGCGGCCAAGACTGACGCGGCCAAAACCGACGCGGCCCAGACCGACGCCACGAAGACCGATGCGGCGCCGGCCAAGCCGGCGAACTGACCGGCACAGGCCGCCCGCCGAACGACTGCCACTGACCTCGCGACTCCCGCTCCGGCCCGCTTGAACCGAAGGCCCGTCACATGATCTCCCGCTTCTTCATCGAACGGCCGGTCCTCGCCAACGTTCTCGCGCTGGTCTTCGTGCTGATCGGCGCCGTCGCGCTCTACTCGCTGCCGGTGGCGCAATATCCCAACGTCGTGCCACCTACCATCCAGGTGACGACGATGTATCCGGGTGCCAGCGCCCGCACGATGGTCGACACCGTCGCGCTGCCGATCGAGCAGCAGGTGAACGGCGTCGAGGACATGCTCTACATGCAGTCCACCAGCGCCAGCGACGGCACCTACACGCTGACCGTGACCTTCGCCATCGGCACCGACCCCAACATGGCGCAGGTGCTGGTGCAGAACCGCGTCGCCATCGCCCTGGCCTCGCTGCCGCAGGCGGTGCAGGTGCAGGGCGTCACCACGCAGATCAAGTCGACGGCGATCCTGCAATTCGTCACGCTCTATTCGCCGGGCGGAACCTATGACAGCCTGTTCCTGGCCAATTACGGCGTCATCAACCTTGAGAATGAGATCGCCCGTCTCGACGGCGTCGGCAACGTTGTGGTGTTCGGCGCCGGCCAGTATGCGATGCGCGTCTGGCTGAACCCGGACGAACTGCAGGCCCGCCAGCTCACCCCTCAGGACGTGATCAACGCGATCCAGCAGCAGAGCCAGGAAGTCGCCTCCGGCGTGGTCGGCATGCCGCCCGTGCCGAAGGGGCAGAATTTCCAGTTCAGCCTGCTGATGGACGGGCGGCTGAACGATGTCGCCGACTATGAGAACATCATCGTCAAGGTGTCGAACGCCGATGGCGGGCGCATCACCCGCCTGCGCGACGTGGCGCGGGTCGAGATCGGCGCGCAGACCTACAGCCAGGTCTTCACCTTCAACGACAAGCCGGCGGCGGCGCTCGCCATCTACCAGCTGCCGGAGGCGAACTCGCTGCAGGTGGCGACCGAGGTGCGGGCCAAGATGGACGAGCTCGCCAAGAGCTTCCCGCCCGATCTCACCTATGACGTGCCGTTCGACACCACCGTCTTCGTCAACGCCTCGGTGACGGAGGTCTACAAGACCCTGTTCGAGGCCGGCATTCTCGTGCTCGTCGTGATTCTGGTGTTCCTGCAGGACTGGCGCGCCACGCTGGTGCCCGCCACCACCGTGCCGGTGACGATCATCGGCACCTTCGCCGCCATGGCGGCGATGGGTTTCACGGTGAACCTCTCGACCCTGTTCGCCATCGTGCTGGCCATCGGCATCGTGGTTGACGACGCCATCGTCATCGTCGAAGGCGTCGCCCGCCATATCGAGCGCGGCCTGCCCGGCCGCGAGGCGGCGGAGAAGGCGATGGACGAGCTACTCGGCCCGATCATCGGCATCACGCTGGTGCTGATGGCGGTGTTCCTGCCGGCGGCGTTCATGCCCGGCCTCACCGGGCAGATGTACAAGCAGTTCGCCCTTGTCATCGCCGCCACCGCCTTCATCTCGGCGATCAACGCGATGACGCTGAAGCCGACCCAGTGCGCGCTGTGGCTGCGCAAGCCGGTGCCGGAGGAGCAGCGCAACTTCTTCTACCGTGGCTTCAACAAGGTCTATAACCGGGCCGAGCACTGGTATGCCGGCCTGATCCACCACATGGTGAAGGCGAGCGGTGTGGTCGTCACGGTCGGCCTAGTGCTGATCGGCCTCGCCATCTGGGGCCTCACCCGGGTGCCGACCGGCTTCCTGCCGATCGAGGACCAGGGTTATGTGCTGATCGGCGCCCAGCTTCCCGACGCCGCCTCGCTGGAGCGCACCAACGAGGTGATGGACCAGATTTCCAAGATCGCCGGCAAGACCCCGGGGGTGAAGAATGTCATCGCCATTTCCGGCGTCTCGGTGCTCGACAACAACGCCACCCTGCCCAATGGCGGCGTGGCCTATGTCATGCTCGATCCCTGGGACGAGCGCGACAAGGCCGGCCACGGGCTGCGCTTCATCTACGACACGCTGAACAAGGAACTGCAGCAGGTCGATCAGGCCTTCACCTTCGTGCTGGTGCCGCCGGCGATCCAGGGCATCGGCAACGCCTCGGGCTTCACCATGATGGTGCAGCAGAGGGATGGCAGCTTCGACTTCGCCGAGCTGCAGGCGGTGACGCAGCAGATCCTTGCCAACGCCTCCACCCAGACGGCGCTGCAGCGCCTGTCCACCTCGTTCCGCGCCAACGTTCCCCAGTTGCTGCTCAAGATCAACCGCATCAAGGCGGAGACGCTGGGCGTGACGGTGGGCCAGGTGTTCTCGACCGTGCAGGGCTATGTCGGCTCGAGCTACGTCACCCAGTTCAACGAGTTCGGCCAGACCTTCCAAGCCTATATCCAGGCCGAGGCGGATTTCCGCCGCACGCCGGAGGAAATCCTCGGCCTGAAGATCCGTACCCCGGAAGGGGTGATGGTGCCGATCGGCACGCTGGCGGAGGTGGAGCCGGTCTTCGGGCCGCCGCTGATCACGCTGTATAATCTCTATCCCGCCACCACCATTCAGGGTGGGCCGGCGCCGGGCTTCTCGTCCGGTCAGGCGCTGCAGATCATGGACCAGATCGCCGATTCCACCCTGCCGGCGGGCATGGGCTTCGACTGGACGGCGATGTCCTATCAGGAGGTGGTGGTCGGCAATCAGGTCTATTTCGTCTTCGCCCTCGCCATCCTGCTGGTCTATTTCGTGCTCGCCGGCCAGTATGAAAGCTGGGTGCTGCCCTTCGCGGTGCTGCTCGCCGTGCCGCTGGCGCTGCTCGGCACGGTTGGCGCGCTCACCGGGCTCGGCTTCGCCAATAATCTCTACACCCAGATCGGCCTGATCCTGCTGATCGCCCTGTCGGCCAAGAACGCGATTCTGATCGTGGAATTCGCGCGCGAGAAACGGGCGGAGGGGATGGAGATCGTCGAAGCGGCGACGGAGGCGGCGCGGCTGCGTTTCCGCCCGATCCTGATGACCTCCTTCGCCTTCATTCTCGGCGTGCTGCCGCTGGTGCTCGCCACCGGCGCCGGCGCGGCCTCGCGCAAGTCGATCGGCATCGCGGTGTTCTCCGGCATGCTCGCCTCCACCTGCCTCGCCGTGCTGTTCGTGCCGTCCTTCTACGCGGTGCTGCAGCGCTTCGAGGAACGGCGCTCAGGCGGCAAGGCGCCCGCCGGCAGCACCCCGCCCGAGGGCGGCGAGGGGGCACCGCACTCGGCGGCGTGAGACTGGCGCGGGCGCCCCGCCTTGCGGGCGCCTCGCGTCGCCGTGCTTCCTCTCTGGCCGTGTCTCTTCTCTTGCCGTCGCGTCTCTTGGCGTCGCCTGTCTTGCCGTCGCCTGTCTTGGCGGCAGCGGGGTGATGCTTTGCTGGGCGTCGGGACGTCGACCCCGCGCGGCTGCCTGCCTGCCGGCCCCGCCGCCGCCCTCCCATTGCCCTGCGGCACGATTCCTGCGTTGATCACGCTCCTATCGCCGCGTCCGGCCCGGGCGTGGGCGCCGTGCTCCTTTCTGGTCAGTGGGTGCCTATGACAATCTTCGCCAGCCTGCATCACGTCACGGCCTACCGCTATGACCGCCCGGTCACCCTCGGCCCGCAGATCATCCGGCTGCGCCCGGCGCCGCATTGCCGGACGCCGGTGAAAAGCTATGCGCTCAAGGTCACGCCCTCGAACCACTTCGTGAACTGGCAGCAGGACCCGTTCGGCAACTGGATGGCGCGCTTCGTCTTCCCGGAGAAGGTTACGGAGTTCCGGGTCGAGGTCGACCTCATCGCTGACATGACGGTCTACAACCCGTTCGACTTCTTCATCGAGGAATATGCGGAAACGCTGCCCTTCGCCTATCCGACCGCGCTGGCCAAGGAGTTGATCCCCTATCTGGAGCGCGAGGAGGGCGGGCCGCTTCTGGACGCCTTTGTCGAGGAGGTGCGCCCGGACGACGGAGCGATGACCGTCGATTATCTCGTGGCCCTCAACCAGAAGGTCCAGGGTCGCGTCGGCTACCTCATCCGCATGGAGCCGGGCGTGCAGACGCCGGACGAGACGCTGGCGCTCGCCTCCGGCTCGTGCCGCGATTCCGGCTGGCTGCTGGTGCAGGTGCTGCGCCGGCTTGGCCTCGCCGCGCGCTTCGTCTCCGGCTATCTCATCCAGCTCAAGCCCGACGTGAAGGCGCTGGACGGCCCCACCGGCACCGAGGTGGATTTCACCGACCTGCACGCCTGGTGCGAGGTCTATCTGCCCGGCGCCGGCTGGATCGGCCTCGACCCCACTTCCGGCCTGCTGTGCGGCGAGAGCCATTTGCCGCTCTGCGCCACGCCCAGCCCTTCGTCGGCCGCGCCGATCACCGGCGGCTTCTCGGCCGAGGAAGGAACCAAGACCGCGTTCGAGTTCGACATGCGCGTCACCCGCGTCGCCGAGAAGCCGCGCGTGACGCTGCCCTTCTCCGACGAGGCGTGGGCCGCGCTCGACGCGCTCGGCGACCGGGTGGATGCGGATCTGGCGGCGCAGGATGTGCGCCTGACCATGGGCGGCGAGCCGACCTTCATCTCCATCGACGATTATCAGGGCGCGGAGTGGAACACTTCCGCCGTCGGGCCGACCAAGCGGGCGCGCGCCGACGAACTGATCCGCCGGCTGCGCACGCGCTTCGCCCCCGGCGGCATGCTGCATTACGGTCAGGGCAAGTGGTATCCCGGCGAGAGCCTGCCGCGCTGGACCTTCTCGCTCTACTGGCGCAAGGACGGCAAGCCGATCTGGCGCGATCCCGCCCTTGTCGCCACCGAGACGCAGAAGGGCGCCACCATTGCCGAGGCGCAGCGCTTCACCCAGACGCTGGCGACCAGCCTCGGGCTCGGCGCCGCCTATGCCCAGCCCGCCTATGAGGACGCGGCGCACTGGATGCTGAAGGAGGCCGAGCTTCCCGACAATGCCGACCCGTTTGACACCAAGCTGGAGGATGCCGAGGCGCGTGCCCGCTTTGCCCGTGTGTTCGAGCGCGGGCTCGGCACGGCGAGCGGCTATGTGCTGCCGATCCAGCGCTGGCAGGCGCGCGGCGCGCGCGGCTGGGTCAGCGAGATGTGGCGCTTCCGGCGCGGGCGGCTGCTGCTGATGCCCGGTGATTCCCCGCTTGGCTTCCGCCTGCCGTTGGCGAGCCTGCCCTGGGTGCCGCCCGCCGCCTATCCTTACGTAAATCCCGCCGACCCGATGGCGATTTCCGGCGACCTGCCGGATGCGGAGACGTTGCACCAGCTCTACCGGCGCTCGGCGCGCGAGGAGCCCTCGCAGGACCAGGTCGACCAGGTGCTCACCGGCACCGGCGCGGTGCGTACCGCGCTTTCCGTCGAGCCGCGCGACGGGCGGCTCTGCGTGTTCATGCCGCCGACCGAGCGGCTGGAAGACTATCTCGAACTGCTCGCCGCCATCGAGGTGACGGCGGACGAACTCGGCCTGCCCGTGCATATCGAGGGCTACACACCGCCGGTCGATCCGCGGCTCAACGTCATCCGCGTGGCACCCGACCCCGGGGTCATCGAGGTGAATGTCCATCCCGCCGCCAACTGGCGGACCTGCGTCGAGATCACCCGCGATCTCTATGAGGAGGCCCGGCTCTCCCGCCTCGGCACCGAGAAGTTCATGGTCGACGGGCGCCACACCGGCACGGGCGGCGGCAACCATGTGGTGGTGGGCGGCGCCATGCCGGCGGACAGCCCATTCCTGCGCCGGCCGGACCTGCTGAAAAGCCTCGTCACCTATTGGCAGCGCCACCCCTCGCTGTCCTATCTGTTCTCCGGCCTGTTCATCGGCCCGACCAGCCAGGCGCCGCGCGTCGACGAGGCGCGCCATGACAGCCTGTATGAGCTGGAAATCGCCATGGCGCAGGTGCCCGCGCCGGGAAGGGGCCTCGTGCCGCCGCCCTGGCTGGTGGACCGGCTGTTCCGCAATTTGCTCACCGATGTCACCGGCAACACCCACCGCTCTGAAATCTGCATCGACAAACTATTCTCGCCGGATGGGCCGACGGGGCGGCTCGGCCTTGTCGAGTTCCGCTCCTTCGAAATGCCGCCGGACTGGCGCATGTCGCTCGCCCAGCAATTGCTGCTGCGGGCGCTGATCGCCTGGTTCTGGCGGGAGCCGCAGCAGGGCCCGCTCACCCGCTGGGGCACGGCGCTGGCTGACCGCTTCATGCTGCCGCATTTCGTCTGGGCCGATTTCCAGGACGTGCTGGGCGATCTCGGCCGCGCCGGCTACCGCGTCGATCCGCTGTGGTTCGAGGCGCAGCGCGAATTCCGCTTCCCCTATTTCGGCCAGGTGGAGCATGGCGGGGTGACGCTGGAACTGCGCCAGGCGCTGGAGCCCTGGCATGTGATGGGCGAGGAGGGCGCGGTCGGCGGCACGGTGCGCTTCGTCGATTCCTCGGTGGAGCGTCTGCAGGTGCGGGTGGAGGGGCTCAATGCCGCCCGCCATGTCGTCGCCTGCAATGGCCGCCGCCTGCCGCTGATGCCGACGGGGCGCTTCGGCGAATATGTCGCCGGGGTGCGCTTCAAGGCGTGGCAACCGGCTTCCGGCCTGCACCCGACAATTCCCGTGCAGGCGCCGCTCACCTTCGACATCGTCGATCTGTGGTCGAACCGCTCGCTCGGCGGCTGCGTCTACCATGTGGCCCATCCCGGCGGGCGCAACTACGACACCTTCCCGGTCAATTCCTATGAGGCGCAGGCCCGGCGGCTGGCGCGTTTCCAGGATCACGGCCACACGCCGGGCTACCTGTTCGTGCCGCCTGAGGAACCGTCGGGCGAATTCCCCGCGACGCTGGACCTGCGCCGTCCGGCGCGCCTCTGACGCGCCATGGCCGGCCGGTCCGCTTCCCCGCCGCCACACCCCCGCCGCTGCCGCAGCGGCGGGGGTGTGGCGCGCCGGCACTGTGCGGCAGGGGTTCGGGGATGGTATGCCCATCCTTTGCGGGGCTGAGAGGGAGCCATGCCCGGTCGCACCGAGCCGCAGGCACGCACGCGCCGCTTCGAGGAAGCGGCAGTGGCGGCGTTGCTGGCGCAGTACAAGCCGCTGCCCGCCGTCCACGATGAGCTCGTGGACGGCGAGGGGCGTCCGCGCGCGCACTGGACCTCGCTGCTGGCGGCGCTGGCCGAGATGGGTGTCGAGGAGGTAAACCGCCGCTTCCGCGCCGCCGACCGCCATCTCTACCGCTCCGGCGTGTTCTACCGCGTCTATGACGACCCCAATGGCGGCGAACGGCCCTGGCCGATCTCGCACCTGCCATTGGTCATCGACGCGGCGGAATGGCGGGCGCTGGAGCGGGGGCTGATCCAGCGCGCGCAGATGCTGGAAGGGCTGCTGTCCGACCTCTATGGCGAGGGCCGGCTGGTGCGCTCGGGCGCGCTGCCGGCGGCGGCGGTGGCGGGCAATCCGGATTTCCTGCGGCCCATGGTCGGCGTCGACCCGCATGGCGGCAGCTTCCTCAAGATCTATGCCGCCGATCTCGGCCGCGGCCCGGACGGGCGCTGGTGGGTGCTGTCCGACCGCACGCAGTCGCCTTCCGGTGCCGGCTATGCGCTGGAGAACCGCATCGCCATCGCCCGCGCTCTGCCGGACCTCGCCCGCTCGCTCAATGTGATGCGGCTCGCCGGCTATTTTCAGGGGCTGCGGGCCGGGCTGACCAAGCTCGACCGCTCTGGCGAGGGGCGGGTGGGGCTGCTCACCCCCGGCCCGCTGAACGAAACCTATTTCGAGCACGCCTATCTCGCACGCTATCTCGGCTTCGTGCTGCTGGAGGGCGACGACCTCACCGTGCGCGACAATGTCGTCTATGTCCGCACCGTGGCCGGGCTGAAGCGGGTGGACGTGCTGCTGCGCCGCCTCGATGCGGATTATGCCGACCCGTTGGAACTCAACCCGTCCTCGCGCCTCGGCGTGCCCGGGCTGATGCAGGCGGTGCGTGCCGGGGGGGTGGCGCTGGCGAACGCGCTCGGCACCGGCGTGGTGGAGGCGCCGGCGATGATGGGCTTCCTGCCCCGGCTGGCGACGCAGGTGCTGGGCGAGACGCCGATCCTGCCCAATATCGCCACCTGGTGGTGCGGCCAGAAGGCCGAGCGTGAGCGGGTGCTCGACAGCCTGGACGATCTCGTGCTCTCGCCCGCCTTCCGCCGGCCGGTGCCGGGCGCGCTGGAGAACGGGCCGGTGATCGGCGCCGATCTCGATCCCGCGCGCCGAGCGGCGGTGGAACGCGCCATCCGCACCCGGGGGGTCGACATTGTCGGGCAGGAGGCGGTCCGCCTGTCGACCATGCCGGTGTGGAGTAATGGCCGGCTGGAGCCGCGCCCCTTCATCCTGCGCATCTTCGTCGCCGCGACCGAGGCCGGCTGGACGGTGATGCCCGGCGGCTTCTGCCGCGTCTCCGACACGCTCGACGCGCGGGCGGTGTCGATGCAGGGGGGCGGCCGCTCTGCCGATGTCTGGGTGCTCGATGCCGCACCGGTGGAGCAGACCTCGCTGCTGCCGGCGCCCGACACGGTGGAGGTGAAGCGCCAGACCGGGCCGCTGCCGAGCCGGGCGGCGGATAATTTCTTCTGGCTGGGACGTTATGTGGAGCGCGCCGAAGGCACGCTGCGGCTGCTACGCACACTGGCCGGGCGGCTCTCCTCCACCGCCGATGGCGGCGGTGGATCGGTGCCGGCGCTGCTCGACCTGCTGCAATCCTGGGGGGCGGTGCCGGACGAGCTGACGCGCGCGCGCCCGATCCGCCATGTGCTGGCGGCGCTGGCCGGGCGCGAGCGGCCGGGCGCGCTGCCCAACCTCATCGACAGCGCCCGCCATACCGCTTCGGTGATCCGCGACCGGCTCTCCCCTGATGCCTGGCGCACCCTGGCCGATCTCGGCCTGATGATGGACGAGCCGGTGCCGCCCGGCAGCGCCGAGCCGGACGCCTATGAGCGCGCCGACCGGGCGCTGCGATCGCTCGCGGCCTTTTCCGGCCTCGCCTCGGAGAACATGAACCGCCTCGCCGGCTGGCGCTTCCTCGATCTCGGCCGGCGCATCGAGCGCGGCATCGCCGTGTGCCGTTTCGCCCGCGCGCTGGTCGGCGAGAGGCCGAGCGCCAGCACACTCGATGTGCTGCTGGAACTGTGCGACAGCCAGATCACCTACCGCTCGCGTTATGTGATGGTGGAAAGCCGCGCCCCGGTGCTCGACCTCGTGCTGCTCGATCCCGTCAATCCGCGCTCGCTCGCCTTCCAGATCGCCGCCATCGCCGATCATCTCGACGTGCTGCCCGGCCATGCCGGCGACGCGCTGCCTCCGCCGGAGGAGCGGCTCGTCGCCCGGCTCTCGGCGAGCATGAAGGCGTTCGACGCGGTCGAGTTCGATGATAGCCGGCTAAGCCGTATCGAATCCCAGCTCATGGAGCTCTCCAACGACGTGGCCGAGCGCTATTTCATCCACCGCCAGCCGGTGGAGACGCCGTGGGATCTGCTGGCATGAAATACGACATTCACCAGTCCACGGCCTATTCCTACGCCTCCTCCGTCCCGGTGGCGCGCCATGTGGTGCGCATGGTGCCGGTGGAGCGGGCGAACCAGCGGGTGGTCGCCAGCCATTTCACCGTCGAGCCCGAGCCGGCGGAATGGACCGAGACCCGCGATTTCTTCGGCAACAAGGTGGTGCATATCCGTATCGAGACCCCGCACCGCAGTTTCGTCGTCAAGACGCGGGCGCGGGTGGAGGTGGAGGCGCCGCGCGAGGTGCCGGCGCAGGCCGGCCCCTCCTGGGAGGCGACACGCGAGGCGGCCAATGGCAGTCTCGATCTCTCCGCCCAGTCTCCGGCGCATTTCCTGTTTCCGAGCCCCGCCGTGCCGCTGAGCCCGGCCATCACCGACTGGACCGCGACGAGCTTCCCGCCGGACCGGCCGATGCTCGACGCCTGCATTGAGCTGATGCAGCGCATCCATGCGGAGTTCACCTACGATCCGCGCGCCACCGATGTCTCCACCCCGCCGCTGGAAGCCTTCGAGATGCGGGCCGGCGTGTGCCAGGATTTCGCGCATATCATGATCGCCGGGCTGCGCGGGCTCGGCCTGCCGGCGGCCTATGTCTCCGGCTTCCTGCGCACCGAGCCGCCGCCGGGCAAGGAGCGGCTGCAGGGGGCCGACGCCACGCATGCCTGGGTGGCGGTGTGGTGCGGGGAGGCGATCGGCTGGCAGGGGCTGGACCCGACGAATGCGCTCACCGTCGCCACCGACCATGTGGTGCTGGCGGTCGGGCGCGACTACACCGATGTCGCCCCGATAGGCGGCGTGGTGTTCGGTTCCGGACGGCAGAAGCTGAAGGTCGAGGTTGATGTCATCCCGATGCCGGATGAGCCTTCCCCCCGCCGGGAGCCGCCGCGTCCTCCCGCCTGAAGCCGGGCGCGAGGGTGCTGCCTCCGGCGGGGCAATTGTCGCGCCCGCGCCGATGCGGTAAGCCGATCCCCGGACGGACGTTCGGGCGCGCCTGCGGCGGCCCGTCGGCCCCGGACGCTCCCCACAGGACGGGCGCGTCCATCGCCTCTTCTGTGGAAAGGTTCCGCCGTGACGAAGTCGACCCCGCCCGCCGCCGCGCCCGCCCTGCCGCTGTTCTACCGCTCGCCGGCGCTGCTGCGGTTCAAGGACCATTCCCGGCTCTCCGTGCGGCGCGAGCCGCATTTCGGCTTCGCCGCCACCACGACTTCGGTCCCGCTGGTGGTGAGCGAGTTCGTCGCCGCCGGGCATGACTATCCCATCGTGTTCGCCAGCGACGAGGCCGCGATGCCGCTGGTGGTGACGGGCGTCACCGCCGAGCAGAACCTGTTCGTGGAGGCCGACGGACAGTGGCGCGCCGGCCGTTACATCCCCGGCTATATCCGCCGCTACCCCTTCATCGGCATCACCGCCGAGGGTGGCGCGACCATGCTCGGCATCGACCTCGCCAGCCCCCGCATCGCCCCGGCGGGCGACGCGGGGGCCGAGCGGCTGTTCGACGCCAAGGGCGCCGCCACCCAGACCGGGCAGGCGGCGATGGCGCTGTGCGAGGCCTATGCCGCCGACCATGCCCGCACCCGGGCCTTCGCCGAGGCGCTGCAGGCCAACAAGCTGCTGGTGGCGCGCACGGCGGAGGTGAATTACGCCGATTCCGGCCGGGCGGTGGTGCAGGGCTTCCAACTGGTCGACGAGGCCGCCTTCCGCAAGCTGCCGGACGCGGTGCTGGTGGAATTCCACGCCAAGGGCTGGCTGGACCTGATCGTCCTGCACCTTGCCTCGCAGCAACGCTGGCGTGATCTGGTGGAACTCTCCGCAAAGCAGCGCCCCGCCGCCACGAACTGACGGACAGCGTAGCCGGTGGCCGGGTCGGTTGCGGCGGCGTCTTGGTGATTCAATCGCGGGCGAAAGCACTTTAGAGATAAGTGCGCTCGCCCCGATTCGCGCCTGTGCGCCCGCCGCCGAGACCGCTGACCATGACCGACACCGCCCGCACCGATCCGGCCCGCGAGGATGATGGCTTTCTCGCCAGCCTCGCCGTCTATCTGCGCCGTCGCGTGCTCATCGTCATGCTGCTGGGCTTCTCCTCCGGCCTGCCGCTGGCGCTGTCCGGCGCCACGCTGACCATCTGGATGGCGGAGGCGCAGGTGAACCTCGCCACGATCGGCCTCTTCGCGCTGGTCGGCGTGCCCTATAATTTCAAGTTCATCTGGGCGCCGCTGGTCGATGCGCTCGATGTGCCGCTTCTGGGGCGCTGGCTCGGGCGGCGCCGCGGCTGGCTGGTGTTCACCCAGCTTCTGCTGATCCTCGCCGTCGCTTGGCTGGGTTTTCAGGACCCGGTGAACGCACCCTGGCATGTCGCGCTCGGCGCGCTGCTGGTCGCCACCGCCTCGGCGACGCAGGACATCGTGGTCGATGCCTTCCGCGTCGAGAGCCTGGAGGTGCGCGAACAGGCTGCCGGCATGGCGGGCTATGTCGCCGCCTACCGGGTCGGCATGCTGGCCTCCGGCGCCGGGGTGGTGCTGCTGGTGGCGTGGTTCGAGGTGCTGGGCGTGCCGCGCGCGGATGTGTGGGCGTGGGGCTATCTCGCCGCCGCCGCCATGGTCGGCGTCGGCCTGATCGCCGCGCTGCTCGCGAAGGAGCCGGCCGGCGCGCCGGCGATCCGGCACGGGGAAAACGTGTTCCGCCGCATCGGCGAGACGGCGGTGGGCGCCTTCGCCGAGTTCCTCACCCGCAACAGCGCGATCGCCATCCTGCTCTTCGTGGTGCTGTTCAAGTTCTGCGACGCCTTTGCCGGCGCGCTGACCGGCGCCTTCGTCATCAATATCGGCTTCGACAAGGCGACCTATGCCGGCGTGGTCAAGGGCGTCGGCTTCGCCGCGGCGCTGGTCGGCGGCTTTGCTGGCGGGGTCATCGCCCGCGCCTTGCCGCTCGCCACCGCCCTCTGGGTGGCGGGGGTGCTGCAGATGCTCTCCAACCTCGCCTTTTCCTGGCAGGCCTGGATGGGGGTGAATGTGCCGGCGCTGACCGCGACCATCGTGGTCGAGAACTTTACCGGCGCCATCGGCACGGTGATCTTCGTCGCTTACATCTCGGCGCTGTGCGGCAACCGCGCCCATACCGCGACCCAATATGCGCTGCTGACCGCGCTGGCGGCGGTGGGGCGGACCTTCCTCGCCTCCTCCGCCGGCTTCGTCGCCGAGGCGACGGGGTGGATGGCGTTCTTTGCCATCACCGCGCTCGCCGCCCTGCCGGGGCTGGCCCTGCTCGCCTATCTGCAGGCGCGCGGCCATTTCCGGGAGTTGGGGGCGGTCAAGGCGTAGCGCGCGCCGGCGCGCGGAATCAGGAACTGGTCCGCGCGCGGATGGCGGCGGACAGAGTCCCCTCGTCGAGATAATCGAGCTCGCCGCCGACGGGTACGCCATGGGCGAGGCGGGTGACCTTCACCGGCGCTGCGCGCAGCAGCTCGGCGATGTAATGCGCCGTGGTCTGCCCGTCGACCGTGGCGCCGAGCGCCAGCAGTACCTCGCTCACCGCGCCGCTCTCGACCCGCGCCACCAGCGAGGACAGGTTGAGCTCGTCCGGGCCGATGCCGTCGAGCGGGGAGAGCGTGCCGCCGAGCACATGGTAGCGCGCGTTGACCGCGCCCGCCCGCTCCAGCGCCCAGAGGTCGGCGACGTCGGCAACCACCACCAGAAGCGCGGGATCGCGCGTGTCGTCGCAGCAGATCGAGCAGGGATCGCGCACGTCGATGTTGCCGCATATGCGGCAGGTGCAGATCTTGCCGAGCACATCGCCCATGGCGCTGGCGAGCGGGCTCATCAATTGCTCGCGCTTCTTGATCAGGTGCAGGGCAGCGCGGCGGGCGGAGCGCGGCCCGAGACCGGGCACCCGGGCGAGAAGCTGGATCAGGCGTTCGATTTCAGGGCCGGCGACGGCGCGGGGCATGGCATCCTCATCGCCGGTCGGGAGGCCGCCGGCCCGCTTCGTCTAGCGCAGGCCGCCGCGGCCCGCAAAGGGGCGGGGCGTGGCCCCCCGCCGACGGCCGCGCCCAAACGTCCGGTTTTGCTCGACACCCGGCGAGGGGGTTGCTAACCCCGCTAGCAGCCATACCAGCCGACCGGGGAAGACCGATGACGACGACGAAAGCCGCCGCCCGTGCCCTCTCACGCCGTGCCGCGCCGTTAATGCCCCTGCTTGCCGCTGCCGCCCTGGTGCCGGCGATGGCCGGGCCGGCGCAGGCGGCGGAAGGCATGGGCATCAACGGCGCGATGTTGCCGCTGCTCTGGGGCCTGCCCTTCGCCGGCATGCTGCTGTCGATCGCCATCATTCCGCTGCTGGCCGGCGCCTTCTGGCATCATCATTATGGCAAGGTGGCGCTATTCTGGGCGCTGGCCTTTCTGGTGCCGTTCATCGCCGTCCATGGCGCGGGCCTCGCCGTCTATGAAGTGGCGCATGCCGCGCTGCTGGAATACATCCCCTTCATCATCCTGTTGTTCGCGCTGTTCACCATTTCCGGCGGGATCCTGCTTACCGGCAATCTGCATGGCAGCCCCGGCGTGAACACGGCGCTGCTCGCCATCGGCACGGTGCTGGCGAGCGTGATCGGCACCACCGGCGCCTCCATGGTGCTGATCCGCCCGCTGCTGCGCGCCAATGACAACCGCCGGTTCAACGTGCACACCGTCGTGTTCTTCATCTTCCTGGTGTCGAATATCGGCGGCTCGCTGACGCCGCTCGGCGACCCGCCGCTGTTCCTCGGCTTCCTCAAGGGCGTCGATTTCTTCTGGACCACCCAGCATCTGCTGCACGACACGGCCGTGGTCGCCGTGATCCTGCTGGTGGTGTTCTATCTGCTCGACCGGCACTTCTATGGCCGGGAAGAGAAGCTTCCGCCGAAAGCCGATCCGACGCCCGATACGGAGCGGCTCGGCCTGCGCGGGCTGCGCAACCTGCCGCTGCTCGGCGGCGTTATCGCTGCCATCCTGATGAGCGCGCTGTGGAAGCCGGGTATCGAGTTCAACATCCTCGGTACCCATGTGCCGCTGCCGTCGATCGCGCGCGACATAAGCCTGCTGGTGCTGGCCGGCATCTCCATCGCCATCACGCCGGCCTTCATTCGCGAGCGCAACGGCTTCGACTGGGAGCCGATCCGCGAGGTGGCCAAGCTGTTCGCCGCCATCTTCCTCACCATCATTCCGGTCATCGCCATTTTGCGGGCGGGGGCGGAGGGCGCGCTGTCGCCGCTCGTCGCTCTGGTGACGGACGAGGCCGGCGGTCCGGTGAATGCCGGCTATTTCTGGATGACCGGTCTGCTCTCCGGCTTCCTCGACAATGCGCCGACCTATCTCGTCTTCTTCAACCTCGCCGGCGGTGACGCGCAGGAATTGATGACGCGCTACGCGGTGACGCTGGAGGCGATTTCCGCCGGCGCGGTGTTCATGGGGGCGCTGACCTATATCGGCAATGCGCCGAACTTCATGGTTCTGGCCATCGCCAAGGGGCGCGGGGTCAATATGCCGAGCTTCTTCGGCTATATGGCCTGGTCGGGCCTGTTCCTGCTGCCCTGCTTCGCGCTGCTGACCTGGCTCTATTTCCTTTGAGCCAGGGGCCAGGGTGGCCCGCCGCGGCGGCCCGCCGGACGGGCCGCCTGTCGGGCCTACTCCGCCGCCACGGCCATGCCGGACGGCGCCGCGCCGTCCGCCTCGGCGGGCACCTCATCGACGGAGCGGCCGGCGACGAAACGCTCTGCCCATCGGCGCGCGGCAGCGGCATAATCGTCCCGGTTTGCCCAGGCTCCGGCGGGGTCGAGCAAAGCCGCGTCCACCCCTTCGACCGCCACCGGCACTTGCAGGCCGAGATGCGGATCGGTGCGCCACGCGCTGTCGGCGATTTCGCTCGCCCGCGCGGCGTCGACAAGGCGGCGGCTTGCCACCAGCGGCACGCGCGAGCCCGTCTCGTCGCCGATCCGGCCGGTATTGAGCAGCCAGCAGGCGGGGGAGTGGCGCTCCAACAGCCCGCGCAGGCGGTCGCTATCGGCGCCCGGCGCCGGCCGCCCTGCTTCGGACAGCAGCGGGCCGAGCGCCTGCGCCGGGTTCAGCCGCGCCAGCGCCGGCAGCGCGCCGCTCTCGTCGCGGATGAGCACGAACAGATGCGCCGGCGCGCCGAGCGCGGGCGTGCCGCCGTTCAGGGCGGGCAGCAGGAGGCGGGCGTCGTCCGCGCCGCCCGCCGTCAGATCGACCGTGCGGCGGGCGGGATCAAGGGCGACGTTTTCGAGCAGCGCGCCGAAGCTCTGTGCCGCCTGCCGTGCGTCCGGCGCCGCCGCGAGATCGGCGGGCCGGGCATAGCGGCCGGTCTCCAGCGCGACGAGCCCGTCATCGCCCCAGCCGAGCGCGCCGTCGAACACGGGTAGCCCTTGCTCCGTCGGCCCTGCCGCGAGCGTGCTTTTGCCGCTACCGGGCGCACCGATGAACAGCGTCACCGGCCCGCCGCTCACCGCACCGTCGAGCGGCAGCAGCCCCGCCTCGGCGAGCGGAGCGGCGAGCAGATGGGCGAGGGCGGCGCGGACCGCCGCGCTGCGCGCCGTACCGGCGACCAACGCCAGCCCGCTTGCGAGATCGAGAGCCACGACGCCGTCGCCACGCACGCCGTGGGTTTCTTCAACGGGATGGAAGCCGGGCGCGCACAGAATGGTGAGACGCGGGGCCTCGCCGCTGGCCGGCTCGCACGCCGCCATCAGATGCCGGATGGCGAGGGCGTGCCACGCCTGGTCCGACAGCAGGCGCAGGGCGACGTGGCGCGACGGCCCCGCCGCGACGCGGATATCCTGCCCGAACAGGGTGCGGCGGGCGACATAGGCGAGGAGATCGGCCTTCAGAGCCTCGAACTGGTCACGGGTCAACCTGGCGATGCTCGCCGGCGGCGCGCCGGCCTCGCCGTCCTCGACGCGGGCGAGGCGGAGGTCCGGCTCGCCCCGCAGCGTGGTGACCGCCAGCGCCCCTGTCGCCGAGAGCCGCACTTCGCCCCGTGCGACGGCGCGCTCGCACAGCACGGCGGTGCCCAGATTCCAGAACACCCGGCCGGTGCCCGCGGGGTCGAGGCCCTCAAGGCCGGAAGGTTCGCTCTGCGTGCCGGTTAGGTTCAAGGTCGGCTCCTCCTACGCATGACAGGAGGCGCGACCATGGGAGGCCAAAGGGGCGTTTTGCGCGAAATTCCGGGTCCATTATGTGGCTAAAGCGAGGATTATGCGTCGATTTTTGATGTTATTGGACGGCTGCCGCTCGGGCAGCATTGGCCCGCTCGACCAGCGCCGCGCGCATCTCCTGCGCGGTGGTGACGCGGGCGCCGAAATCGAGGCGCCGTACCTGGGTGCCGTCCATCAGGTCGCAGCCCTCGGGGTCGAGCCCGACCAGCTTCCAGTGTCCGGGGCCGGTGCCGATGAGGTGGAGCGCATAGAGCTGGATGGCGTCGGCATGGTCGGCGTTCATATGCGCCACGGCGCCTTCTTCCGCCGCCAGCACGCCCGCCGCATCGTCGATGCGGGTGGCGAGCGCCGGCCCCTCCACATCGGTGATGCGGCCGAAACCGGCGACAAGATGCGCGCTCTCCACCTCGACACGGTAGAAGGCGAAGTCGCTGAAGCCGGCGAAGCCCGCCGCATCAGAATGTCGGGCGAGAAAGCGGCGGCGGGCGGTAGCAATCGCCTCCGGGTCGGTCAGCGCCGCGATGCGCCCCTTCAGCCCGGCGCGGGCGCCCTGCAATTCGTCGCCCACCCGGTGCTCGTCGACCAGCAATGAGACGCGCGCGTCGCGCTGCAGATTGACGGTGTGGCGGGCGAGCTGGGACAGCAGCAGCAGCGGCGCGCCATCGGGCAGGGTGGCGAGCTGCACCAGCGAGGCATAGGGCGCGCCGTCGGCGTCGAGCGTGGCGAGCGCGGCGGTCTGGCTCTCGCGGATGAGCCGCTTGACGGCGCGGGAAGGGTCGAACGTCTCGGCCGGGGGTGCAGTCGCTGGCATGTGGAAAGCTCCGCCTTATCTGCCACACAGGTGTGCCTTGCCTGCTGCGCCGTCAAGCCGTCCGCCCCCCGATTGGCGGGCGGGCGCGAAACGCGCTAATTTCGGCTGAATCAGTTTGCGTGTCACATTGTGGCCACGCCGGCGGGGTTCACCGCTTCGTGTACCGCCGCCGAACAGGAAAGTGCGCAGATGCCGACCATCGCTCTCGTCGACGACGATCGCAACATTCTCACCTCCGTATCCATCGCCCTGGAGTCGGAGGGCTATCGTATCCAGACGTATACCGACGGCGCGACCGCCCTGGACGGCTTCAAGACCAACCCTCCCGACCTCGCCATCTTCGACATCAAGATGCCGCGCATGGACGGCATGGAGCTGCTGCGCCGCCTGCGTCAGAAGAGCGACATGCCGGTGATCTTCCTCACCTCCAAGGATGACGAGATCGACGAACTGTTCGGCCTGAAGATGGGCGCCGACGACTTCATCAAGAAGCCGTTCTCCCAGCGCCTGCTGGTGGAGCGGGTGAAGGCGGTGCTGCGCCGCTTCGCGCCGAAGGACGGAAGCCTGCCGCGCGAGACCGACAGCGCCAAGGTGCTGGAGCGCGGCCTGCTGCGCATGGACCCCGAGCGCCACACCTGCACCTGGAAGGGCGAGAACGTCACCCTCACCGTCACCGAATTCCTCATCCTGCAGGCGCTCGCTACCCGCCCCGGCGTGGTCAAGAGCCGCAACGCGCTGATGGATGCGGCCTATGACGATCAGGTCTATGTCGACGACCGCACCATCGACAGCCACATCAAGCGGCTGCGCAAGAAGTTCAAGGTGGCGGATGACAATTTCGAGATGATCGAGACGCTGTACGGCGTCGGCTATCGCTTCAAGGAGTAGCGAGCCCTTGCTCGATCCGGACCTGACCCGGAACGGCGCCGGTCCGCCGGCGGCCGGGGACACGGACGCGGCAGAGACCTCCCGCCCCGGCGGGCGGGCGGGGCTGCTCGGCGCCTTGCGCCGGGCGCGCAACTTCGTGGCGTTCAAGAGCTTTTCCAGCCTCACCCGCCGGATCGTGCTGCTCAACCTCGCCGGCATGTGCGTGCTGGTGTCGGGCATTCTCTACCTCTCCGAATTCCGCGCCGGGCTGATCGACGCGCGGGTGCAGAGCCTGCTGGTGCAGGGGGAGATCATCGCCAGCGCCATCGCCGCCTCGGCGCAGGTGGAAACCAACGCCATCACCATTGATCCCGACCGGCTGCTGGAGCTGAAGGCGGGCGAGAGCTACGGCCCGGGCGAGGAGGGCTTCGCGCCGCTCGAATTTCCGATCAACCCGGAGCGCGTCGCCCCGGTGCTGAAGCGGCTGGTCGAGCCGACAGGCACGCGCGCGCGCATCTATGACCGCGACGGCGCGCTGCTGCTGGATTCCCGCTCGCTCTATGCGCGCGGCGAAATCCTGCGCTTCGACATGCCCGCCCCGACCACGCCCAAGCCGAACTGGATGGAGCGCGGCTGGAACAGCATGAAGTTCTGGTTCGAGCGCGGCGACCTGCCGCTCTACCGGGAACTCGGCCCGAATAACGGCAAGGGCTACCCGGCGGTGATCGAAGCGCTGCAGGGCCGCAAGGCGAGCGCGGTGCAGGTGAATGAGCGCGGGCAGGTGATCGTCTCCGTCGCCGTGCCTGTGCAGCGCTTCCGCGCCATTCTCGGCGCGCTGCTGCTCTCCACCCAGGGCGGCGAGATCGACGAGGCGGTGGCGGCGGAGCGCCTCGTCATCGTGCGGGTGTTCCTTGTCGCCATGGCGGTCATGATCGTGCTCTCGCTGCTGCTCGCGAGCACCATTGCCGGCCCGGTGCGCAAGCTCGCCGACGCGGCCGAGCGGGTGCGCCGGAGGACCCGCTCGCGGGTGGAGATTCCCGATTTCACCAGCCGTTCCGATGAGATCGGCCACCTCTCCGGCGCGCTGCGCGACATGACGGATGCGCTCTATTCGCGCATCGAGGCGATCGAGAGCTTCGCTGCCGATGTCTCGCATGAACTGAAGAACCCGCTCACCTCGCTGCGTTCCGCCGTCGAGACGCTGCCGCTGGCGAAGTCGGATGCCTCGCGCGGGCGGCTGCTGGAGGTGATCCAGCACGATGTGCGGCGACTCGACCGGCTGATCACCGACATTTCCGACGCCTCCCGCCTCGATGCCGAGCTGCAGCGGCAGGAATCCGAGCCGGTCGATCTGGTGCGCCTGCTCAACACCGTCACCGGCGTGCACAATGACGTGGTGCGCGGCGACGGGGTGCGGGTGACGCTGAATTTCGAACCGCCGCCCGGGGCCGGCGCCGGCTATGTCATTTCGGGGCACGATTCGCGGCTCGGGCAGGTGATCAACAACCTGATCGACAATGCCCGTTCCTTCTCCGCCAAGGGCGGGGAGGTGCGCGTCACCTGCCGGCGCAACCGCGACACGGTGGACATCTTCGTCGATGATGACGGGCCGGGCATTCCGCCGCATGCGCTGGGCCGCATCTTCGAGCGCTTCTATACCGACCGGCCGGAGGAACAGGGATTCGGCCAGAATTCTGGCCTCGGCCTGTCGATCTCGCGCCAGATCGTCGAGGCTCATGGTGGACGAATCTGGGCGGAGAACCGCCCGGCGGAGGCACGCCCGCCCGAGCCGCCGGCGAAGAAGCCGCGGGCCTCGCGCGCCAAAGCGAAGGTGGCGGCTCCCGAGGGCGCGGAGGTGGAAAGAGGCGAGGCCACGACGCCCCCGGCGAAGCCCTTTGCCGGCGCCCGCTTCATCGTCCGCCTGCCGGCGAGCTGAGAGACGGCGCGATGACGCAGGCGCACGAAGCCGCCGAGGTTTCCCCCACTGTGCACGCTTCCTGCGTCCGTGTCGGTGAGCGGGGGGTGCTGATCCGGGGAGGCTCGGGTGCGGGCAAGTCTCGCCTCGCCTTCGCGCTAATTCTCGCCGGGCGCGGCGGGCTGGCCCCGGGGGCGGAACTGGTGGCCGACGACCGGGTGCGGCTGCAGCGGCGCGGCGCGGCGTTGTTCGCTGCCGCGCCGCACAACCTCGCCGGGCTGATCGAGGTGCGCGGCGTCGGTCTGCGGCGGCTGCCTTTCGCCGTCGAGGCGCGGGTCGATCTCGTCGTCGATCTTGGTGCCGGGGATTCCGCCCGCCTGCCGCTGCCGTCGGCGCGGCGGGTGATGATCGAGGGGCTGGAAATCGAGCGATTGCCGTTATTGGCCGGGTGCGACGGGGTGCAGCAGGTCCTGGCGCTGCTGCTCACCGCGCCGGGGCCGGACTAGGCGTTCGCACCGGCCGCGAGGGGTGTCGAGGCACCAGCGCGGATTTTCCCAAGCGGTACTTGCCATTCGGGTGCAGCGCAACGATGATGTGCGCCCCGCAAAGGGGGCGGCGGGCGATCCTCGGACCATGCCTCCGGCACAAAGCATTGCAGTCGCGCCGGACCGGCGTGCGGCGGAGCAAGATGATAGGTCTCGTACTCGTAACGCACGGACGCCTTGCCAGCGAATTCCGCGCCGCGCTCGAACATGTAATGGGCAAGCAGTCGCAGATCGAGGCGATCACCATCGAGCCCGACGATGACATTGAGCGCCGGCGTCAGGACATTGTCGACGCGGTGGCCACGGTGAACACCGGCGGTGGCGTGGTGATCCTCACCGACATGTTCGGCGGCACGCCCTCCAATCTCGCCATCTCTGTGATGACATCGCCCGATATCGAGGTGGTCGCCGGCATCAACCTGCCGATGCTGGTCAAGCTCGCCACCGTACGCGGCGAAGTACCTATGGAAGAGGCGGTGGCGCAGGCCCAGGAGGCCGGCCGAAAATATATCAACATCGCCAGCCGGGTCCTGGCCGGGAAATGAGCGTGGCTATGGAAGCGCTGCGGCGCGAACTCGCCATCGTCAACAAGCGCGGCCTGCATGCGCGGGCGTCGGCCAAATTCGTGCAGACGGTCGAGCGCTTCGACGCCGAGGTGAGCGTCACCCGCGCCGGCGAGACGGTCGGCGGCGCCTCCATCATGGGACTGATGATGCTGGCCGCCGCGCCGGGCACGACGATCCTGGTCGAGGCGACCGGGCCAGAGGCCAAAGCGGCGATCGACGCGCTGGAGGCGCTGGTCGCCGACCGCTTCGGCGAAGGCGAGTAGGCGCGGTCCGCCCGGCGGCATCCGGTGCCGCAGCTCGCCCCGCCACCCATCCGAATGGCTCCGGACTGGAAGCGTCTGGCATGGCGCGGCCATCGTCGTGCCGGTAGAACCGGAACGACCCCTAGGTACAGCATACGACATAAAGACATCTTTATGTCGTTATTGCTGTGTCAGGCTCTAGCTGCTAAACCGCTTGCCGAACCCGCCACACCCGTCAGGATGACTTTCATGGCCATTGCCACCGACTACATCGTTAGGGACATCGGCCTCGCCGATTTCGGCCGCAAGGAAATCGACCTCGCCGAAACCGAAATGCCGGGGCTGATGGCCATCCGCGCGGAATACGGCCCCTCGCAGCCGCTGAAGGGCGCGCGCATCGCCGGCTCGCTGCACATGACCATCCAGACCGCGGTGCTGATCGAGACGCTGAAGGCGCTCGGCGCCGATGTGCGCTGGGTGTCGTGCAACATCTTCTCCACCCAGGACCACGCCGCTGCCGCCATCGCCGCCGGCGGCACGCCGGTCTTCGCCTTCAAGGGCGAGACCCTGACCGAGTACTGGGACTTCACCGCCAAGCTGTTCGACTGGCACGGCGCCAAGCCGGGCGAGACCCTGGTGCCGAACCTCATCCTCGATGATGGCGGCGACGCCACCATGCTGGTGCATTACGGCCTGCGCGCCGAGCAGGGCGACACCGGCTTCCTCGACCAGCCGGGTTCGGAAGAGGAAGAGATCTTCTTCGCCCTGATCAGGAAGCTGCTGGCGGAGAAGCCGAAGGGCTGGTTCGCGCAGGTCGCGGCCTCGATCAAGGGCGTGTCAGAAGAAACCACCACGGGCGTTCACCGGCTCTACAAGCTCGCCGAGCAGGGCAAGCTGCTGTTCCCGGCGATCAACGTCAATGACAGCGTCACCAAGTCGAAATTCGACAACCTCTATGGCTGCCGCGAATCGCTGGTCGATGCCATCCGCCGCGGCACCGACGTGATGCTGGCCGGCAAGGTCGCCTTCGTCGCCGGCTTCGGCGATGTCGGCAAGGGCTCGGCCGCCTCGCTGCGCCAGGCCGGCGCGCGCGTCATCGTCTCGGAAGTCGATCCGATCTGCGCGCTGCAGGCCTCGATGGAAGGCTATGAGGTGGCGACCATCGAGGACGCCTTCTCCCGCGCTGACATCTATGTCACCTGCACCGGCAACCGCGACATCATCACCGTCGACCATATGCGGCAGATGAAGGACCGGGCCATCGTCTGCAATATCGGCCATTTCGACAACGAGATTCAGGTCGCCGGCCTGAAGAACTTCAAGTGGACCAACATCAAGCCGCAGGTGGACGAGATCGAGTTCCCGAGCGGCAACCGCATCATCCTGCTCTCGGAAGGCCGGCTGGTGAATCTCGGTAACGCGATGGGTCATCCCTCCTTCGTGATGTCCTCCTCCTTCTCCAACCAGACGCTGGCGCAGATCGAACTCTGGGCGAATGTCGGCAAGTACGACAACAAGGTCTACACCTTGCCGAAGGTGCTCGACGAGAAGGTGGCGGCGCTGCACCTTGAAAAGCTCGGCGTGAAGCTGACCAAGCTGCGCCCCGAACAGGCCGACTATATCGGCGTGCCGGTGGAAGGCCCCTTCAAGCCCGACCATTACCGCTACTGATCACCTGCCTCCGTCATCCCGGACGGCCGCAAGGCCGATCCGGGATGACGTGCCATTCATGCTGCATGCGATCCCGGCTCTGCGCTGCGCTCGGCCGGGATGACGGCGTGGGTCCGCGGCATTGGTCTCGCTTCACAGCTCCTTTTGCACGAAGACGAGATCGAGCCGCCGGCCGAACTTGGTGCCGATGCCCGGCATGCGGCCGGTCTCGACAAAGCCGAGCCGGGCATGCAGGGCGAGCGAGGCGTCATTGCCGCCGGTGATGCCGCCGATCATCACCTTCTTGCCGAGCGCCCGCGCCGGGGCGAACAGCGCTTCCACCAGTGCCCGCCCGAGCCCGCGCCCGCGCGCGCTCTCCGCCACATAGACCGAATGCTCGACGCTGATGCGGAAACCCTCAAAGGGGCGGAAATCGCCGAAGCTGGCATAGCCGAGCACCTCGCCGCCTTCCGCCGCGACAATGACGGGATAGCCGCGGCCCTGCCGGTCGTGCAGCCAGGCGCGGCGCGCGGCGAGATCGGTCGGGGTGTCGTTCCAGATCGCGGTCGAGTTCAGCACCGCGTGATTATAGATGGCGAGAATGCCGGCGAGATCACCGTCCACCGCGTCGCGTAGCATTCTGATTCCCCCTGTCCTCGCGCCGGCCTTAATCCTGTGATTGGTAAGCCATGGCGGCGCGATGTCATCGAAATTGCACAGGCGGCGCTGGACTGCCGCGTGACGGCTCCCCATATCGCCACAGCGCGGAAGGACTGCGCCAGGAGGAAAGACCTACAGGATGAGCTCGACCGATCCGTTCGATCGCATGCGTTTCACCGTGCGCAAGGTGAGCTGGTGGCAGGTGGCGATCGTCATTGCCGTCGCGCTGGCGCTCGGCACGGCGCTGGCCCTCGTCGCGGCCAGCGTGTTCCTCGTGGTCTTCCCCATCATCGTGATCGCGGGCCTCGCCTATCGCCTGTTCGGCGGGCGGCGTCGCACCGGCGCCACGGGCGGCCCCGAGATCATCGAGGCCGAGTACCGGGTGCTGTCGCCCGAGGAAGCGGCTCGCGCCGACCGCGACCGCTGGGATTCCGACCGCCGGGTGCGCTAGCCGCGCAACCCGAGGCGTGGCGCCCCATGGCCGTGGCGTCACTTCTCCACGAAGGCCTTTTCGATCACGAAATCGCCCGGCTCGGTGGTCGAACCTTCCTCGAAGCCCCTCTCCTTCAGGATGACGCGCATATCGTCGAGCAATTGCGGGCTGCCGCACAGCATGACGCGGTCGTCTTCCTTGTCGAGGGGGGGCAGGCCGAGATCGGTGAACAGCTTGCCTGACGTGATGAGATCGGTGATGCGGCCCTGGTTGCGATAGGGCTCGCGCGTCACCGTGGGGTAATAGATGAGCTTCTCGCGCACCATGTCGCCGAAGAACTCGTTGTCCGGCAGTTCCTTCTCGATGAAGTCCTGATAGGCGAGTTCGCCGACCGTGCGCACGCCGTGCACCAGGATCACCTTTTCATAGGCCTCATAGGTCTCCGGGTCCTTGATCAGGCTCATGAACGGGGCGAGGCCGGTGCCGGTGGACAGAAGATACAGCCGGCGGCCGGGGACGAGATAATCCACCAGCAGCGTGCCCGTCGGCTTGCGTCCGACGATCACCTCGTCTCCCACTTTCAGATGCTGCAGCCGCGAGGTGAGCGGGCCGTTGGCCACCTTGATCGAGAAGAACTCCAGCGTCTCCTCATAATTGGCGCTGGCAATGGAATAGGCCCGCAGCAGCGGCTTGCCGTCGACCTGAAGCCCGATCATCACGAACTGGCCATTCTTGAACCGCAGCGCCGGGTCGCGCGTGGTGGTGAAGGTGAAGAGGTTGTCGGTCCAGTGGTGGACCGACAGCACGCGCTCTGTGTGGAGATTGCTCATTTACAATCCGTAAAAGTGAAAACTTCCAACAAACTGGAAGCTGATGTAATTCTTGGACCCCGTTTACTGCGCATTCGCGCCGGTGTCGACCCTCTCTCGCGCCGGCGGGGCTTGCGCATCGTCCACCGGCCGGGAAACCATGCGCCGCCGGCGCGGCCGGACCATGAGCAGGATCAAGGAGACCCCATGTTCAGCCACATCATTCTCGGCGCCCGCGATCTCGACCGGCTGACCGGCTTTTACGACGCGGTGTTGGCGCCGCTGGGGCTGGTGCGCGTCGACGAGCCCTCCGATGGCGGGCCGGCCGGCGCGATGTGGGTGATGCCGGGGAGCCGCTGGCCGCAATTCTTCGTGCAACTGCCGTTTAACGGCCTGCCGGCGAGCTGGGGCAATGGCACGCAGGTGAGCTTCGCCGCGCCTTCGCCGGCGGCGGTCGACGCGGCCTGGCGGGCGCTGGTGGAGAATGGCGGCTTCGACGAGGGCGCTCCGGGCCTGCGGCCGAACTACGCGCCCGATTATTACGGCGCCTATGGCCGCGACCCCGAGGGCAACAAGCTGTGCTTCGTGCATCTGGCCGAGCTGGAAGAGCTGACCGTTCGCGGCGGCGCCTGAAGCGGTGCGGCTGCCGGGCGGGCGGGGAGGTCAGGCGCCGTGGGTGGCGCTGCGGCGCTCCTCCGCCCGCGCCGCCTCGGCCCGGCGCACAACGGCTTCGAGCCGTTCGCCGGGGCTGCTGGTGGCGTGACCGAGCGACAGGCTGAGCGTGCTGGCGGAATAGAACTGGTTGTTGAGCGCGGCCAGTTCGCGGATGTTTTCCATCACGGAATGGCCGACTTCGGCATCAGTGCCGGGCAGGAGGACCACGAACTCATTGCCGGCGACGCGCGCCGCGCAGTGCTGCGGGTCCACCGCCTTGGCGATGATCTCGCCGGCGCGGCGCAGCAGCATGTCGCCTGCCGCCTGGCCAAGCTGCTCGTTGACGCGCCGCAGGCCGTTGAGATGGATCGAAATGACGGTGACCGGGAACGGCCCGCGCCGCTCCAGCCGGTTCAGTTCATCGACATAGAAGGTGCGGTTGTGGAGCTTTGTCAGCACATCGTGCCGGCCGAGATATTCTAGATAGGCTTCGGCTTTCTTGCGTGCGGTGATGTCGGTCAGCGCCACCTGTACCAGTGACCAGTCGCCCTCATGCCCGGGTAGTACCGAAAACTGCAGATGCACATGCAGCATCTCGCCGGACAGGGTGTAGTTCACCACCTCGCGCGTGTGGAACAGCCGGCCGTTCCACAATTCGATGAGCTGCTCGCGGAAATGCCGATGCATCTCGCTGCGGAAAATCTCCGCCGTGTTCTCGACCAGCTCGGCGGTGCTGGCGGCGCCGAACATCTCAAGCGTGTGGCGATTGACCTCGATCACACGGATTTCGCTGAGACAGCGCTCGACGAATTCCGGATGCACATCGGTGAACACGCGGAAATCCTCGATGCCGCGCGAACGCAGATCGTCCATCAACTGCTTGATGGTCGAGAAATCCTCGACCCACAGCGACACCGGCGAGTGCTGGAACAGGCCGGTCGCGTAGCGCTCGGCATTGGCGGCCTGGCGGCGCGCGGTTTCCCGCGCGGTGACATCTTCGGCGGAAAGCAGGACGCGGCCGAGGCTCTCTTCATGACCGGGCAGGACGACGCCCTTGAGCTGGATGTCGAGCCGCTGACCGCTCAACGTGTAGTTGACCGCCTGGCTGGCGAAGCTGGTATGCCCGTCCCAGAGCTGCGACAGTTCCTCGACATGGGTGACGAGCATGTCGTCGCGGAACACCTTGTCGAGATTGGCGACGAGATGCGGCAGGCTGGTCGCCTCGAACAGGCTGAGCGTGCGCTGGTTCACCTTGAGAACCTTGATGCGCGCCGAACATTCCTTCACCCGGTCCGGGCGCCCGCGCAGATGATCGCGCAGCGAGGTCACGCCCTCGGCCCGCCAGCGCTCGAACAGCGCGCGCACCCCGCTGAAATCCTCCAGCCACAGCGAGATCGGCGCCAGTTCGAACATGGCCCCGTCCTCACCCCGTTCGTCGCGGGCGGCGAGACGCGGCTCCAGCGGAGACACGCTCGATTTGTTCGGCTTCATCGCGCGGTACCGACCGGTGTGACGGGGAGGTTCAGGAAGCTGTGGCATGAGTAACCTGACGCATTCCGGGCCGTGGGTGGGGGTAAGATAAGGCCGATCACCCCGATTTGGCGGAATTAGGCGAGTTTCACGCGGTCTGCAACCGGCAATAATGAACAGGCGGGTGCGGAGGGCCCCCCGGCCGCCTCATCGACGCCCGTATGGCTTCCGGCCGGCCGGGGCGGCAAGGCGTGGGCGGCACCGCCGGGGCTGTACCGTCCCTCAGTATCTTATATCTTCCTATAACCGCGGAGCCCCCTCCGCGAGCCGGGTTCAGGTGTGGCATGAGCGATATTGTCTGTATTTCGCCGATTGACGGTCAGGAATTGGCGCGCCGTCCGGCGGCCTCCGAGGCGGAGCTGGCGCGGGCGGTGAGCGAGGCGCGCGCGGCGCAGCGGGAATGGCGGCGGGTGCCGATCCATGAGCGCGCCGGCCATGTGCTGCGCTTTCTCGACGCCATGCTGGCGATGAACCAGGAGATCGTGCCGGAACTGGCGCAACAAATGGGCCGTCCCGTGCGCTATGGCGGCGAGTTCGGCGGCTTCGAGGAGCGGGTGCGCTATGTCGTCGACATGGCGGAGGAGGCGCTGGCGCCGGTGATCCCGCATGACGACCGGCCGGGCTTCACCCGCTACATCAAGCGCGATCCGCTCGGGATCGTACTGGTGGTGGCGCCGTGGAACTATCCCTATCTCACCGCCGTCAATACCATCGCCCCGGCGCTGATCGCCGGCAACGCCGTGCTGCTCAAACATGCGGCGCAGACCATTCTGGTCGGCGAGCGGTTCCAGATGGCGATGGACCGCGCCGGACTGCCCAAGGGGCTGTTCGCCAATCTCGTGCTCACCCATGAGCAGACCTCGCGGCTGATCGGCGCGGGAGCGGTCGATTTTGTCAACTTCACCGGCTCGGTGGAAGGCGGGCGCGCCATCGAGCGGGCGGCAGCGGGCACATTCACCCCGCTGGGGCTGGAGCTTGGCGGCAAGGACCCCGCCTATGTGCGCGCCGATGCCGATCTTGATTTCGCGGTGGGCAATCTGGTCGACGGCGCCTTCTACAATTCCGGCCAGTGCTGCTGCGGCATCGAGCGCATCTATGTGCATGAGAGCCTCTATGACCGCTTTGTCGACGGCTTCGTTGACCTGACCTCGCGCTATGTGCTGGGCAATCCGCTGGACGAGGCGACGACGCTGGGACCGATGGCGCAGAAGCGCTTCGCCGACCTCATTCGCGGCCAGATCCGCGAGGCGGTGGACAAGGGCGCGAAGGCCCATATCGACCCCGCCGGCTTCCCGGCGGACAAGGAGGGCACGCCCTATCTCGCGCCGCAGGTGCTGACCGGCGTCGACCACACCATGTCGGTGATGCGCGAGGAAAGTTTCGGTCCGGTGGTCGGCATCATGAAGGTGAAGGACGACGCGCAGGCGCTGGCGCTGATGAATGACAGCATTTACGGCCTCACCGCCTCGGTGTGGACAAAGGACCTCGACGTCGCCGAGCGGCTGGGCGAGGAGATCGAGACCGGCACGGTGTTCATGAATCGCTGCGATTATCTCGATCCCGGCCTCGCCTGGACCGGGGTGAAGGACACCGGGCGCGGGGCCTCGCTCTCGCGCATCGGCTTCGAGATGCTCACGCGGCCGAAATCCTTCCATCTGCGCCACGGCTGAGCGGGCCGTAGCGCCGGGCGGCCTCGATGGCGAGGCCGGTGCCGACCGAGCCGAATGTGTCGCCCTCCACCACCCGCGCCTGAGGCACGGCGGCGCGGATGGCGGCGCGCACATGGGCGAGCCGCGTCGAGCCGCCGGTGAGGAACAGCGCGTCGATACCCCCCGCCGCCAGCCCCGCCTGAGCGAGGCAGAGGCCGACGCGGCGGGCGATGCGCTCGGCAAGCGCCTGTGTGTGGGCGACGAGTTCCGCCGGGGTCAACCCGACGGCCAGCCCGGCTTCCAGCCAGCCCAGCTCGATGCGCGTCTCTTCCGCCTCGGCAAGGGCGATCTTGGCGGCTTCCGCCTCCATCGCCAGCGTGTGGCCGCGCTGCTCCTCGATGACGCGGATCAGCCGTTCCACGCGGTGCGGCTCGGCCGCCTCGCGCCGCACCTCGTGAAGCTCGCGCAGGGTCTTCTGGGTGTAGAGCCTGTTGATGCTCGACCAGGTCGCGAGTTCATGGAAATAGCCGCTCGGCACGTCGCGGCCGGCCCGCTTCATCGGGCTGCGGAAGCCGAGCAGCGGCATCAGCGTGCCAAGGCTGAGGGTGCGGTCGAAATCGGTGCCGCCGATGCGCACGCCGTCATTGGCGAGGATGTCGTCGCTGCGATCCGCCCGCGCCCGGCGGGCGGGGCCGAGCCTGACGATGGAGAAATCCGAGGTGCCGCCGCCAATATCGGCGATGAGCGCGATTTCCTCGGCCTTTGTCTGCTGCTCATAATCGAGCGCGGCGGCGATGGGCTCGAACTGGGTGGAGACCTCGGCGAAGCCGATGTCCGCGGCGATGGCGCGCAGCGTGTCCTCGGCCTTGGCATTCGCCGCTGCGTCGTCGTCGACGAAGAATACCGGCCGCCCGAGCACGACGTGGGTGAGCGCGGCGCCGGCATCAGCTTGCGCCCGCGTCTTCACCACGGTGAGATAGTCGGCGATCACCTCGCGAAAGCCGATGGCGCGCCGTCCGATCTGCGTCTTTTCTTCGATCAGCGCGCTGCCCAGAACCGCCTTGAGCGCACGCATCAGCCGCCCGTCATCGCCCTCGACATAGCGCGCCAAAGCGGTGCGGCCGATGGCGAGATGGCCCTGCCGGTCGTAGAACACGGCGCTCGGCACGGTGGTCTTGTCCGCTTCCAGCGCGGCAAGGACCGGCCCGCCGTCGCGCCAGAAGGCGAGGGTGGTGTTGGAGGTGCCGAAATCGAGGCCGCACGACATCATGGGAAGGCTCCCGCCGGAAGGGGCGCCTTCCCTAGAGGCTTCGCCCGCCCGCTTCAACTGACATGATGTTGACGCCGCCGGCCGGAGAGGCCACAGCTTGACGACACTCGGGGAGAAAGCCGCGCCATGACCTTGCACAATTGGACGATGAAGCACTCGATCGCCGTGGTGGTCATCACGCTGGTGGCTGTCGGCGCCTTCCTGTTTAGCTGGACCTGACGCCCGCCGCCGCTGTGCGGCCACGGGCGTGCAGACCGGGTTCTGGCCCAGGTTCTGGCCAATGTCACATTCCGTGCCTATGTGAAGGCCTGGGCCCGATCGGGGCCTGATCCGACGGGCGCCGCGTGCGTTCCCGGTCGCCGGTTTCCGGGAGGAGTGTCGCCCGCCGTGCTGTCTCTACCGCCTACCGACGAGCGTGCCGACGCGCAGCCGAGCGCCGAGCCGGATGCGACGCTTCGCCTCTCCGAGGTGCTGAATGGCATTGCGGCGGACGAGACGCGCGAGCGCATCGCCGTGGGCGACCTGCTGAAGGTGATGCAGGAGCGGGCCTTCGGGCCGCTGATGCTGATCTTCGCCCTGCCCAATGTGCTGCCGACCCCGCCCGGCACCTCCTCTGTGCTCGGCGCGCCGCTGGTGTTTCTCACCGCGCAGCTTGCGCTGGGCTGGTCGCCCTGGCTGCCGCCGCTCATCGCCCGCCGCTCCATCGCCCGCAAGGACTTCGCCGTGTTCGTCGGCAAGGCGACGCCCTGGCTCGCCCGCGCGGAAAAGCTGCTGCGGCCGAGGCTTGGCACGCTGGCGCATCCGCCGGCGGAGAACATCGTCGGCGTGATGTGCTTCGTGCTGGCACTGATTCTGGTGCTGCCGATCCCGCTCGGCAACATGCTGCCGGCGCTGGCGATCAGCGTGCTCGCGCTCGGCATTCTGGAGCGCGACGGCGTATGGATTCTGGCCGGCATGGGCATCGCCGTCGCCTCGCTCGGCGTCGTTTCCGGCGTGATCTGGGCCTTCATCAAGGCCGGCCTGTACCTGCTGCACCAGCTCATCGCCTGAGCCGCCGGCCATCCGGTCGGGTCAGCCCTGGGCGCGGGCTGCTTCCAGCGCGCGGGTCAGCATGTCCAGGCACTCATGCGCCTGCTCCTGCCCGCTCACATCGCCGCGCAGCCGGAAGGCGATGTCGCGCAGGTCGCGTATGGCCACGTCGACGGCGGTGATGAGGTCAAGGTCGAGCGCGTCCTCGCTCTCGGGTGCAGCGACGCGGACGGGGAACGGAACGACGTTACTCATGCGACTTCAGGACTCGTGTTCGGGCGAATCGCCTTGGCGTTTATCCCCCGAAACATGCACGCAATTGGTTAATGACCCGCTCTCGGGTACCGGCTGGAGCCTATGAATGCCGTGAGGAGAGGATATACAGTCAAGATGCATACAATATGATATTGTATTGACATTGTATGCGCTGCTTCTATTTCTTGACTGCAACGTCGCGTGCCGCCGGTGCGTGGGCGTGCAGGAGTGCCGCCATGTCCTTCCGTGCTTCCCCCGTTCGTGCGTCCACCGTGCCGATGTCTTCCGTCCGCCTGCCCTCCGTGCCAGTGGCCGACCGCCATTATCCCAGGCTCTCGCCCTTCCAGTGCGGCATGCGCGGCTGCTGCCCGCGCTGCGGTCAAGGCCGGCTGTTTGACGGCTTTCTCAAGCTGGCGCCCGGCTGCGAGGCCTGCGGGCTGGACTATTCCTTCGCCGATCCGGCGGACGGTCCGGCCTTCTTCGTCATCTGCTTCGTCTGCGTGCCGGCGGTGATCTTCGGCCTGTGGCTGGAAGTGGCGTTCCAGGCACCCTATTGGGTGCATCTGGTCACAACCCTGCCGGTGCTGCTCCTTACCTGCATCCCGCCGCTGCGCCCGCTCAAGGGTTGGCTGGTGGCGAGCCAGTATTACTACAAGGCCGAAGAGGGGCGCCTCGTCACATCCGAGTCGCCCGAACCCGGCGCCGCCGCTCGCGACTGACGCTTCCGCTATCTGATCGGCGCCGGCGCGGTCTCGTGGAAGCGGGCGGGGCGGACGCCGGCGCGTTCCAGATCCTCGCCACAGGCCTCGGAGCGGAAATAGGCGAGTTCGCGCTCGCGCGGCTCCAAGAGCGGGTCGAGCCGGCGCAACTCGTCATCGACGCGGCCGGGATGGCAATGCACCAGCACCCGCTCGCCGGGGCCGGCAAGGCTGGCCCGGAACACCTCGCGATAAGGCGGGGTGTCGGTGAAACCGTAAAGGCCACGAAAACTGTCATTGCTGGCGATGCCGGCCTTGGCCGCACGCGGGGCGCTGCCAGAGGCGAGGGTGCCGACGATGAGCGCCTTGCGCAGGCCGAGCCGGCGCCGGTGCGCCCAGGCGAGGGGCTCGGTGCAGTTGCGCAGCCAGGGCGGGCGCGCGCCGTAGCGCGCCACCAGCTCAGCGATGAGGATGCCGCGCACACCCGGCAGCGCATGGGCATGCTGGTGCCCGTCAATGAAATCGGGCGGCGCGCCCCATTCGTCCTCGAAGGCGTCGAGCTGGGCGCGCAATTCGTCCCGCAGCGCCTGTTGCGGCAGGGCTCCGGCTACCGCCCGCAGCACCAAATGGCCGATCTCCGGCAGGCGCCCGTCCTGCGCCAGCCCCCTGGCCGGGGAGAGGGCCCGCTGGCCGGTGAGGGTGAAATGCAGGCCGATATCGGCGGGATGGCGCGCCACCAGCGCCTTGAGCCCGGCAGCCCGCCGCTTCCAGCCCGGTAGTCCGGTCATCGCGCCGGTGGCGGAGAGCCGGCCGTGCTCGATCAGTTCCTCGATCGCGGTGCTGACGCCATCGCTCAGCCCGTAATCGTCGGCGCAGATGACAATCGGTTTCAGAATGCTTCCCCTCGTGCCGCTGACAAACAAAAATCGCAATCGGTGCCTACCTCAATGCAAGCCTCGCGAAAGTCAGCGTGTATTTACTGTGGGTAAGGCGATTACCTCAGGTAAACATCGCCGGCAACGGGGTCGCAATCAAGTAAAATCAGCTTGAAATCATCATGACAGCTTCTCCTAGGTGGCCGAGCCTGATCTCGATCGTGGTGCCGGTGTATAATGAGGCGCGCTGCCTGGCGGCGCTGCACGCGCGGCTATGCGCGGTGCTCGACGCCTATCCCGGCCTGCAGCGGGAGTTCGTCTTCGTCGACGATGGCAGCCGGGACGGCAGCTTCGAGCTGCTGGCGGCGCTGGGCGCGCAGGATCCCGCCATCAAGGCGCTGCGCTTCGCCCGCAATTTCGGCAAGGAATCGGCGATGGCGGCCGGGCTGCGGGCGGCGGTGGGCGACATCGTGGTGCTGATGGATTCCGACCTGCAGCACCCGCCGGAGGTCATCCCCGAAATGATCGAACGCTGGCGAACCGGCGCGCAGATGGTGACGGCCGTGCGCCGTTCGCGCCATACCGATCCCTTGGGGCGGCGCCTGTTCTCGCGCGGCTTCTATCATTTCTTCCACGCGCTCTGCGAGGTCGAAATCCCGGAAGGGGCGGGCGATTTCCGCCTGTTCGACCGCCGCGTGGTCGACGCCATCAACGCCCTGCCCGAGCGCAACCGCTTCATGAAGGGCATCACCAGTTGGGTCGGCTTCCGCCAGGAGGAGGTCGATTTCGAAGTGGCCGAACGCGCGGGCGGGGTGAGTTCGTTCAACACGCTGCGGCTGCTGCGCTATGCCGTCGACGGGCTGTCCTCCTTCTCCATGGTGCCGCTGCGTGTGTGGTCGCTGGCCGGCGTGATACTGGCCGGCATTTCGGGCCTTTACGGCCTGTATTTGCTGGGCGAAACGCTGGTCTACGGGGTGCGCACCCCGGGCTTCCCGACTATCATGGTCAGCCTGCTGTTCGTCTCCGGGGTGCAATTGATCAGCCTGGGCGTCATTGGCGAATATGTCGGGCGCATCTTCACCGAGGTGAAGCGCCGGCCGCTCTACCTCATTGCCGACGAGATCGGTTTCGCTCCGCCCACCGCCTTGCCGGCGGCTGCGCTGCGGGCCGAGATGCGGACGGCGCCCGCTTTGGTGCCCGAGGGTTTTGCTTCGTGAGCCTCGCTTCTTCCGATCGCGCCCCCCGGAGCCTGGCTCTGGAGGCCGGCTCCCTTTCGCTGGTGCGCCTTGGCAGCCTCGCCGTGTTCGCGGCGGTGGCGGTCTTCATCGTGCTGACCTTCCGCGATTACGGCATCAGCAATGACGAGCCGGTCCAGCACACCTATGGCCAGTTGCTGCTGGCCTGGTATGCGAGCGGTTTCACTGACGAGCGCGCCTTCCACTATATCAACCTCTATCTCTATGGCGGGCTGTTCGACCTGATCGCGGCCGGCTTGGAGCCCTATGTGCCGCTGCCGCTCTATGAGTGGCGCCATCTGCTGTCCGCCGGTTTCGGCTTTGTCGGCCTGATTGGCACATGGCGGCTGGCGACGCGCCTTGGCGGCGAGGGGGCGGGCGTGGTGGCGGTGCTGCTGCTGGCTGTCACCGGCATGTATGGCGGGGCGATGTTCACCCACACCAAGGACGTGCCCTTTGCCGCCGCCATGGTGTGGAGCCTGTATTTCATCACCGCCTTCGCGGGCGAACTGCCGGCCCGGCCGCGCTGGCGCACCGTGCTCGGCCTCGGCGTGGCGATCGGCTGCGCGCTGGGGCTGCGGGTCGGCGGGGTGTTCGCGGTTCTCTATCTCGCCGTTACTCTCGGAGCGGCGATGCTGCTGCTGCGCGACATCCGCCTGCCGCTGCGTCTGCTGCCCCGGCTGATGGTGGCCGGCCTCATCGCGCTCACCCTGATGGCGGCGACCTGGCCCTGGTCGGTGCTTCCCCCGACCAACCTGTTCAAGGCAATGGGCGCCTTCAGCCATTTCAGCTTCGATCTCAAGACGCTGATCAACGGCCAGTTGCTGCCGATCGACCAGTTGCCGGCGACCTACATGCCGGAATATCTCGTTATCAAGTTGCCGGAAGTGACGCTGTTCGGCCTGCTGGCCGGGCTGGTGCTGGCGATGTCGGCGCTGGTGGCACGACTGCGTTCGCCGCGGGGTCGGGCGGGTGTGGCGGGGCAGAAGGTGCTCGTCGCCCTGCCCCTGGGGCTGGCCATCCTCGTGCCGGTCACGGTCGCGGTGCTGACCGATCCGCCGCTCTATAATGGAATCCGCCATTTTCTTTTCGTGCTGCCGCCGGTGACGGTGCTGGCGGCGCTGGGGCTGGTGGGAGCCTTTCAGGCGCTGCGCCGGCGCGCTCGGCTGGCGGGGGCGGGCTTCGCCCTGGCGGCGCTGGGGCTGTTCCTGTTCAACGCCTCGGTGCTGTGGCGGCTGCACCCTTACGAATATGTCGCCTATAACCAGATGGTCGGCGGCACCTCGGGCGCCTGGGGGCGCTTTGAGGGCGATTACTGGTCGTCGAGCCTGCGCGAAGCGGCGCTGACCCTGCGCCATGGCGTCGAGCGCGAGAAGCCGCCAGCGCATCCCTACAAGGTCTCCGTCTGTGCCGAGGATGTGCAGGCGCTGACTTATCTCGGGCCGCAATTCGAGGCGGTGGAGGAATGGGAGGATGCCGATTTCATCCTGACCGCGTTCAATGTCGGCTGCGACGCGGCGCCGGGCCTGCCCTATGCGACGGTGAGCCGCATGGGCATAGCCTTCGCTACGGTGCGTGACCAGCGGCTGCGGCACATGCCTGTGGAGGTGCCGGACCGGGACGATGACGGGCCGGACCTCGACGCGCCCGTCGTGTCGCAGAAGGATGGCGGGGCGGTGCCTGCCGCCGGCGCGCCGGCCGGTGCTCTGGTCGCCAAAGCCAAGCCGTGAGGGCGCGCATGAGCGGGGCCGTGCCGGGGTGGAAGGCCGCGCTGGTCACGCGGCTGCGCCATTTGCTGCTGTTCGCCGCGTTCGGCGGCGTCGGCACGCTGGCGCAATATGCCGTGCTGATCTCGCTGGTTCAGAGTGGCCTTGCCGGGCCAGTGGCCGGTTCCTGCGCCGGCTTCGTTGTCGGTGGACTGGTGAACTACCAGCTCGGTCGGCGGCTGGTGTTTCGCTCGTCGAAGCCGCATGGCGAGGCCATGGCGAAGTTCTTCACCGTCGCCGGGATCGGTCTGGCGCTGAACGCGCTGTTGATGACGCTGCTCACCGGTCCTCTTGCCGCGCCCTATCTGCCGGCGCAAATCCTTGTCACCGGGCTTCTGGTGCTCTGGCACTATGCCGGCAATGCCTTGTGGACATTCCGGGCGGCGCACCCGGCGCGGCCTCCGAAGCAGGGGTGAGTCTTTTCAAGACGGCTTGACTCTCGGCGCGGATGGAGTCGTTTTAGAAGGAACAAAACATGAACATATGAGCGCCCCATGGACCCGATCCGCGATGTGGCGGCGCTGCGGCAGATGCTCGCCGGGCTGGAGGCGGAGCGTCTACCCGGCGTCGACCAGTACTTCTCCCTCGGCGCCGCGGGCCCCGAGGCCGGTGGCGTGCGCCTTGCCCGCGGCGCGCTGCATGAGGTGCAGGCGGTGGCGAACGCCGACATGCCCGCCGCCACCGGCTTCGTGCTGGCGCTGGCGCAGCGCGCCCGACCCGGCGGGGCCGGGGAGGGGCGCCCGCTTGTGTGGGTGCGCCAGGACATGGCGGAGGTCGAGTTCGGCCGGCTCGACGCGCCGGGCTTCGCCGCGCTCGGGCTGGACCCGGCCCGTCTCCTCCTGGTGCGGGCGCGCGACGGGGCGGAGGTGCTGCGCGCCGCCGGCGATGCGGTGCGTTGCGCCGGGCTCGGCGGGCTGCTGATCGAGATCTGGGGCACGCCGAAGGCGCTCGACCTCACCGCGACGCGCCGTCTCGGCCTGCGGGCCTCCTCCTCCGGGGTGACGAGCTTTCTGCTGCACGCCGCTGCGCAGCCGGCTCCCACGGCGGTGGCGACGCGCTGGCGCGTGGCGCCGGCGGCCTCCCTCCCGCTGGAGGGGGACGCGCCGGGGGCGCCGGCCTTCCGCGCCACCCTGCTGCGCCATCGCGGCGGCGAGGGCGGGCGGCCGGTGGAGGGCGGCGACTGGACATTGGAGTGGGACCATGAGGCCTGTACCTTCCGCGACCTCGACCCGCTATCTCGCGCTGTGGTTCCCGTTCCTGCCGGCCGACCGGATCGCGCGGCTGCGCCGGAGGCGCGGCGGGGCGATGTCCTCGCGCTGCGCCGCGCCGGCTGAGGGCGGGCGGGCGGCAGCGGGGACGGGGGACGATCCCTTCGCCCCGGCACCGCTGGTCTTCGTCGAGAAGCTGCAGAACGCGCTGCGCCTCGCCGCGCTCGACCGGGCCGCGCGCCGGGCTGGGCTCGCCCCCGGCCTGACGCTGGCGGATGCGCGCGCCCGCGTGCCCGATCTCGCCGTGCTGGATCACGACCCCGCCGCCGATGCGGCCTTTCTGGAGGAGGTGGCGGATGATTGCGACCGCTGGACCCCGCTGGTGGCGCTCGACATGCCCGATGGCGTGCCGGACGGGCTCATGCTCGACATCACCGGCTGCGCGCATCTCTTCGGCGGCGAGGCGGCGCTGCGCCTCCGCCTGCTCGCCCATCTCCAGCGCCATGGCCTCGAGGCTCACGCCGTCATCGCCGGCACGCCGGATGCCGCCCGGGCGCTCGCCCGTTCCGGCAAGGGCGGGGTGGTGCCACCGGGCGGGGAGGCGCCGGCGGTGGCCGGCCTGCCCGTCGCCCGGCTCGGGGTAAGCGCGGACATCGTCACCGGGCTGTCCCGCGCCGGGCTCAAGACCATTGGCGACCTTGCCGCCCGCCCCGGCACGCCGCTCGCGGCCCGCTTCGGTGAGGATCTGCTCAGGCGGCTGGCGCGCACGCTCGGGCGCGAGGATGCGCGTCTGGTACCGCGCCGCCCGTTGCCGGAATGCATTGCCGAGCGGCGCTTCGCCGAGCCCATCGCCCGCAGTGCCGACATCGAGGCGACGCTCGCCCGGCTGGTCGACGATCTCGCCTTGATGCTGGAAGCGCGTGGCGAGGGCGGGCGGGCTTTTGAGGCCAGCTTTTTCCGCACGGATGGCGCCGTACGGCGGCTGCGGATCGAGACCGCGCGGCCGCTGCGCGACGGCGCGGCGCTCGCCCGGCTCTGGCGCGATCGGATCGAGGCGCTGGCCGACCCGCTCGATCCCGGCTTCGGCTTCGATCTCGTGCGGCTCGGCGTGTTGCGGGCCGAGAAGCTCACCCCGGCACAGGTGAGCCTCGATGGCCGCGCGGTGGAGGAAGAGGAGGTCGCCGCGCTGATCGACCGGCTCGCCGTGCGGCTGGGACGCGAGCGGGTGCTGCGCTTCCTTCAGCGCGACACTCACGACCCCGACCGCGCCAGCGCGCTGGTGCCGGCCGGCGCCGCGCCCGCGCCAGTGCCTGCGCCGACCCTGCCGGACGTGCCGGCGCGCCCGCTCACCCTGTTCGACCCGCCCCAGCCGGTGGAGGCGCTGGCCGAAGTGCCGGACGGCCCGCCCTTGCGTTTCCGCTGGCGGCGGGTGGTGCATGAGGTCGCCCGCGCCGAGGGGCCGGAGCGGCTCGCCCCGGAATGGTGGCGCCGGCCCGACATGGCACCGACGCGCGATTATTACCGGGTGGAAAACCGCGAGGGCCGGCGCTTCTGGCTGTTCCGCGCCGGCCTTTACGAGCGCAAGGCGCACGGCGAGGCCGACCAGCCGCGCTGGTTCGTGCACGGCCTGTTTCCGTGAGGCGGGGATGAGCGCGCCCTTCTATGCGGAACTCGTCGCCGCTTCGAACTTCTCCTTCCTGCGCGGAGCGTCCAGCGCGGGCGATCTGGTGGCGCAGGCGCTGATCCTCGGCCAGGCCGGGCTCGGCATCGCCGACCGCAACAGCGTGGCCGGGGTGGTGCGCGCCCATGCGGCGGTGAAGGAACTCGCCGAGCGTTACGCCGCCTTCTGGACCGCGCGGCGGAACGGGCACCCGCCCCCCGCACCAGCAGGGGTGGAGGAAGACGATCTTCTTACCCGCGTGTTGCGCCACCGGGCGGAGGCGGCGGCCGATGCCGGGCGCGAGGCGGCGCTACCCTTCACCCTCGCCGTGGGGGCGCGGCTGGTCTTTGCCGATGGAACCCCCGACATCGTCGCCCATGCGCAGACGCGCGCCGGCTGGGCAAGGCTGTGCCGGCTGCTCACCCAGGGCAATCTGCGGGTTGGCAAGGGAGAGTGCAGGCTGCTGCTCGACGACCTGCTGGCCGATGCCGGCGGGCTCTCGCTCATCCTGATGCCGCCGGACGATATGCCGGCTAATGGGCTTCCGACGCTGATCCCCCTCCTGGCGTCGCTAAAAGAGGCGGCGCCCGGCGCGCTGTGGCTCGGCGCCACGATGCGCCGGCGCGGCACCGACAGGCGCCGGCTGGCGGGGCTGAAGGCGCTGGGGGCGAAGCTGGGACTGCCGCTCCTCGCCACCAATGACGTGCTCTACCATCACCCCCATGAGCGCGACCTGCAGGATGTGCTCACCTGCATCCGCGAAGGCGTCACGCTGGAGACGGCGGGGCGGCGGCTGGAGGCCAATGCCGAACGCCACCTGAAAAGCCCGGCGGAGATGGCGCGGCTGTTCCGCGCGGCGCCGGAGGCGGTGGAGGAAATCGCAGCCTATCTGGCCTGCCTCGATTTCTCGCTTGGCCAGCTCAAATATGAGTACCCGCAGGAGCCGGTGCCGCCCGGCTATACCCCGCAGCAGCGGCTGGAGGAACTGACCTTCCAGCGCGCCGCCATCCGCTATCCCGACGGCGTGCCCGACAAGGTGGAGCGCCAGCTCAAGGTGGAACTGGGGCTGATAGGCGAGCTCGGCTACGCGCCCTATTTCCTCACCATCCGCGACATCGTCGATTTCGCCGAGCGGCGCGGCATTCTCTGCCAGGGGCGCGGCTCGGCGGCGAATTCCGCCGTGTGCTATGTGCTCGGCATCACCGCCGTCGATCCCGCGACCAGCAATTTGCTGTTCTCCCGCTTCATCGCCCGCGAGCGTAACGAGCCGCCCGATATCGACGTCGATTTCGAGCATGAGCGGCGCGAGGAGGTGATGCAGTACATCTATGAGCGCTATGGGCGGGAGCGGGCCGGCATTGTCGCCACGGTCATTTCCTATCGCCCGAAGAGCGCCATCCGCGATGTCGGCAAGGCGATGGGCCTCACCGAGGACATCACCGCCCGCCTCGCCGGCACTGTGTGGGGCAGTTGGGGGCGCGAGATCGACCAGCGCCAGGCGCGCGAGGCCGGGCTCGACCCGTCGAACCCGATGGTGGCGCGGGCGATCGGCCTCGCCACGCGCCTGCTCGGCTTTCCCCGCCACCTCTCCCAGCATGTCGGCGGCTTTGTGCTGACCCAGCACCGGCTCGACGAGACGGTGCCGATCGGCAATGCCGCGATGAAGGACCGTACCTTCATCGAATGGGACAAGGACGATATCGACACACTTGGCCTGCTCAAGGTCGACGTGCTGGCGCTCGGCATGCTCACCTGCATCCGCAAGTCGCTCGATCTCCTGCGCGCGCATGAGGAAATCGACTGGGGCCTCGCCGAGGTGCCGCGCGAGCAACCCGATGTCTACGACATGCTGTGCAAGGGCGATTCCATCGGCGTGTTCCAGGTGGAAAGCCGGGCCCAGATCAACATGCTGCCGCGCCTGAAGCCGCGCCGGCTCTACGACCTCGTCATCCAGGTCGCCATTGTCCGCCCCGGCCCGATCCAGGGCGACATGGTGCACCCCTATCTGCGCCGGCGCGACGGGCTGGAAAAGGAGAACTACCCCTCGCCGGCTCCGCCGCACAATCCCGACGAGCTGCGCGAGGTGCTGGCGCGCACGCTCGGCGTGCCGCTGTTTCAGGAACAGGCGATGCACCTTGCCATGGTGGCGGCGGAATTCAGCGATGCGGAGGCCAACCGGTTGCGCCGCGCCATGGCCACCTTCCGCCATAACGGCACCATCGGCACTTTCCAGAAGCTGCTGGTGGAGCGGATGAGCGCGCGCGGCTACGACCCTGCCTTCGCCGCCCGCTGCTTCGAGCAGATCAAGGGTTTCGGCGAATATGGCTTTCCGGAAAGCCACGCTGCCTCCTTCGCCAAGCTGGTCTACATCTCCGCCTTCCTCAAATGCCGCTACCCCGCGATCTTCGCCGCGGCGCTGCTCAACTCGCAGCCCATGGGCTTCTACGCCCCCGCGCAGATCGTGCGCGATGCGCGCGAGCACGGGGTGGAGATCCGTGGCCCGGACGTGAATTTCAGCTTCCACGACAACACGCTGGAGCGCGACGCGCCGGGCGTGCCGCTGGCGCTGCGGCTCGGCCTGCGCCAGCTCGATGGCTTCAAGGAGGAATGGAGCCGACAACTGGTCGAGGCGCGGGAGCGGGGATTCCTGCACGATGTGGAGACGCTTGCCCATCGCTCGCGCCTGCCGGCGGCGGCGCTCGCCAAGCTGGCGGATGCCGATGCCTGCCGCTCCATGGGGCTCGACCGGCGCGAAGCCGCCTGGGCCATGCGCCGCCTACCGGACGACACGCCGCTGCCTTTGTTCGCCGCCGCGCAGGCGCGCGAACTCGGCAGCGATGCGGACGCGCATCTGCCGCTCATGCCGCTGCCCGAGCAGATCGCAGTTGATTACCAGACCACGCGCCTGTCGCTGAAAGGCCATCCGATGGGCATGCTGCGCGCGGTGTTCGCGGCCGAGGGCGTGGCCTCCAGCGCCGAGGTCGCGGCGGCGCGCGACGGGGTGCGGCTGCGTGCGGCCGGCATCGTGCTGGTGCGCCAGCGGCCGGGCAAGGGCAACGCCATCTTCATGACGCTGGAAGACGAGACCGGCATCGTCAATGTGCTGCTGTGGACCCGCCAGTTCGAGCGCTACCGGGCGGAAGTGATGGGCGCCCGGCTCGTCGTGGTGGAGGGAAGGGTGCAGAAAAGCAAGGAAGGCGTAGTGCATGTGATGGGCGAGCGTGTATTCGACCGCACGGGCGAACTCGCCCGCCTGTTCGAGGATGTGCGCGCCATGCCTTCGCCGCAGGCCGATCCGGGCGAAGATGTGCGGGGGCAGGGGAAACCCCCGCCCGCCGGGCATCTGCTCGCCGGCCGGCGCAGCGGTCAGGGGCATCCCCGGCAGGTGCGGGTGTTGCCGAAATCGCGGGATTTCCATTGAAGGCACCGGCAGCCCGGCCTGTCGCGTGCGGCCGGTTCGGTGCTAGACGGGGAGCGACCTAAGGAGGAGACACAGATGGCGCAGCGCTTCGACGATTGGGAGAAGGACGACAAGGGGCATCTGAAGGTGTGGCCGATGCTGGCCTTCACCACCGCCCTGTTCGGCACCGACAAGGTTGGCCTGCGCCTGGAGATCGGCACCCAGCAGCCCAAGCCGGGCGAACCGGTGCCCGCGCTGCAGCTGGTGCTCGACCCCGCACAAGTACGGCAGCTCGGCGAGGCGCTGGCCGAGGCCGAGGCGCGCCTCGCCGATGCCCGCTTCACCAACCTCGCCACCTCGCGCCCCGGCAACGCTTGAGACGGGTTCGTCCGCGCCGCCGCGCGCAACCCTATGCGGCGAGGAACTGCGCGTCGGTCTGGTCGAGGCGGCGGCGGATCTGGGTGACGATGAGCTGCTCGTCGGGCAGGCAATTGTCATAGGTCAGCCGCTCGCCGGCCTTCACCGGCTTGAGCACCCGCGCCCGCTCGGCCAAGCCAAGGGGCAGGGCGAAGCTGTCGCGCGCATCGCGCCAACTCATCGTGTAGCCGCGATAGTCATATTCGCCGATCTTGCCGAGGACATCCCCCGGCTTGAGGTCGCGCTTGGCCACCGCCGTGCATTCGGCGACGGGATGATCCAGCACCTCCATGTCGCGCGTGCCGTGCATCACCGCGCGCACCGCCGAGAGGGGCACTTCCAGGCTGGTGAGGTGGTAGGGACGGATCAGCGCGAAGCAGGGGCCGGGGCCGACCTTGAGGTCGGCCATGCGCTCGATCACCCGGTCATGGCGCGGCTTGACGATGCAGAACACGCCCGGTGCCACGCCCTTGCCGAGCGTGAAGTCGACCACGCCCGAACGCGAGAGGATGCCGCCATCCTCCTTGGTGCACAGCACCTGCGCCAGCACGTCGCGGTCGGCATGCGGGCCGTGCATGCCGGGCACGTCAGGCACGAGGCCGGTGGCATTGGCCAGCGCCGTCATCTCCACCATGGTCTTGGAGCCGTCGACGAATTCCACCAGCATGCGCGGGTTCATGTTGCGCGCCCGCGCCTCCTCCTCGAACTCGTCGGGGACGGCATCCGGCTTGAACGCGTTGTTCTTGGCCTTGCCCGCACAGACAATGTCAAAGCCCAGCGCCTGGGCGAAGCCGATCAACTCGATGGTGGCGGCCGGCTCGTCGCCCGCCGCGCCGGTGAGCACCACGCCCGCCGCGCGCGCCTCCTGCTTGAGGTAGCGGCCGATGGTGATGTCGGCCTCCACGCTCAGCAGCACCACATGCTTGCCGTTGCGGATCGCCTCCAGCGAGACGAGGGTGCCGATATTCGGGCTGCCGGTGGCGTCGATCACCACGTCGATATGGCCCGACGCGCACATGGCGGTGTAATCGTCGGTGATGACGAAATGGCCGGCCTCGATGGCGCGGTCGATGGCGGCGCTGGTGGCGGCGCTAACGATGTCCTCGCGCCGGTGCCCGGCCATGAGCGCGGCGTCGATGGCCGCCTGGGCGTTCAGTTCGGTGACGGCGCCGATCCGCACGCCCGGCATGAGCGCCGCCTGCACGATAAGATCGGTGCCCATCTGGCCGGCACCGGCGAGGCCGATCGTTACCGGCCCATGCTTGGCGGTCCACTGTTCAAGTTCGGCGGCGATCCCCGTCCGCACGATCCCGTTGGCACCAAGCCTGTCTGCACCGAGCATACGCCCAACCCTTCCCTGAGGCGCGCCTGCGGCTTTCGGCGCAAGCGTCATTGTTCTTCGGTACTCGACATTTGTTCCGAGGCAAAGAGCGCGTGCGGCCGCATCCCGCGCTTCCACGTTTTCAGTAGGCGACGCCGGCCTCTTCCAGTACCGCCGCGGCGGTGATCTCGTCGGTGATGAACACGGTGGGACGCAGCATGCGCAGAGCGGCAAGCACCGCCTTGGCCTTGCCTGGCCCGCCGGAGGTGAGGATGCGCTCCGGTGTCGCCTGCAGCGTCTCGATCGGGATCGACATGACGCGGCTATTGATGGGGTGATCGACCGGCCGGCCCTCGATGTCGATGAAATTATAGACCACGTCGCCGACCGCGCCGGCGGCGATCAGCGAGGCCCAGTCGGCATCGGAGAAAAAGCCGAAGCGCAGCGAGGTGCTCTCCGATTCCATCTCGCCGACGCTCAGCACCACCGCGTCCATCTCGCGGGCGAGGTTGTAGACCGTGCCGAGGCCGCAGCGCTCGATCAGCGCCTGCTTGGTCTCGATGCTGTCGACAATGGCTGGAGCGGCGATCAGATGGCAATCGGCCTGGAACAGCCGGGAGAGCTGCCAGGCGAATTCCGAGGGGTTGTACTGCTTGGCCTTGGTGATGCCGCCCAGCAGCGAGATGACCTGCAAATTGGAGACGGTCTTCTCGTCGATGAAGCCGAGCGCGCGCATCAGCGTGCGGCCCCAGCCGAAGCCGATCTTCATGTCGGAGCGGATAAGATCGGAGATGAACAGCCCCGTTGCCGCGCCGATGGCGCTGGTGGCGTCGGCGAACGGGCCAGACACCGGAGCGACCACCGCCTCGCGCAGCCCGAACGCCTTCTGCAGGCCCATTTCCAACCGCGGCAGTTCGGCGATCTCGCGCGAGAGCGAGATTTTCACCTCATTAAGCTGGCGGGCATCGGCGAGCAGGCGCACCACCGTGACGCGGCCGATGTCCAGCGCCTCGGCGATGGCGCTCTGCGTCATGCCCTCGACATAGTACATCCAGGCCGCGCGAAGTCGCAGCCGCGCCGAGCGCCGTCCGGTCGGGCTCAGATCGGCGAGCGAGGGCGCCTCGCTCAGGCCGCCCGGCCTGGTCGTCGCAGCTCCACCCGACATCAACGTCACCCCCCGACGAAAGTCTCTCGGTTGCTATAGAGGAGGCCGGCGCCATCTTCAAACGAGGCGGCTCCGTCCGTCCGGGAATCGGCCCGGCGTTACGCAAAAACCCGCTTGTCCGCCGCGCCGGGCCGGCGCACGGTACCTGATGAAGGCACGCATGGTTCGGACATGTCCAATATCGACGACACGCTTCAGCTCAAGGATTTTCTCTGTTTCGCCGTTTATTCGGCGAACCATGCGTTCAACCGCGTCTACAAGCCGATGCTGGACCGGCTGGGCCTGACCTACCCGCAATACATCGCCATGGTGACGCTGTGGTCGGAGGAGGGTCTGACCGTCGGCCAGATCGGCGAGCGTGTGCTGCTGGAGACAAATACGCTGACCCCGCTGCTCAAGCGGCTGGAAGGCGCGGGCCTGGTGCGCCGGGTGCGCGACTCCGCCGATGAGCGACAGGTGCGGGTTTATCTCACCGAAAAGGGGCGGGCGCTGCGCCGGGAGGCGGAGCGAATTCCCGCCGAGATGGGCGTCTGCCTCGACCAGGAGGCCGAGGAACTACGCCTCCTGACCAGCGATCTCAGCCGCCTGCGCGACCGGCTGCTGGCGCGGCTCAAGCCGTCGTAGCGGCCTTTTCCAGCCCCTTCTCCGGGACGGCCTCCGCCTCCAATTCGATCTGCCCTTCGATGAAGCGCCGATGCCGGGCGATCTCGCCGGCGAGAAAGTCGAGAAACGCCCGCACGCGGGGCGAGTGCCGCAGGTCGGGATGGGTCAGCAGCCAGAGATCGGCAGCATAGTCATCATCCGGCGGGCCGAGCCGCACCAGCGAGGGACGCGCATCGCCGATGAAACAGGGGATATGGGCAATACCGATGCCCGCTTCCACCGCTTCGGCGAGGCCAAGCACGCTGTTGATCTTGTAAGCGACCTTGTCGGCGGCGACGTTTTCCTGAACGAATTTGACCGTCTTCAGCGAGCCGAGGCTGTCTCCCAACGATACCCAATTGCAGCTTTCGAGCTGGTCGGGCGTCACCGTGCGCGGCTCAGGGAAATCGGCGGCGCGACCGTAGAGCGCCCAGGCGATGCGGGCGACGCGCCGGCCGACCAGGTTCTCCGGCGGATTGTCGGTGGCGCGGATGGCGACATCCGCGTCGCGCTTGGAGAGATTGAGCGGCTGGTTGCTGAGCACGATGTCGAGCCGCACTTCCGGGTAGCGCTCGCGGAAGGTGGCGAGCATCGGCATCAGCAGGTGGATCAGCAGCGAATCCGGAGTCGTCACCCGCAGTTCGCCCGAGGGCGCGGGCTCGCGCCCGGCGAGCTTGCGGCCGACGGCGGTGATTTCCTCATCCAGCCGGTTGGCCAGCGCCACCATTTCCTCGCCCGCCGGGGTCAGCGCGTAGCCGGTGCGGTGGCGTTCGAACAGCACCGTGCCGAGCTGCTCCTCGATCTGCTTGAGCCGGCGGAACACGGTGGAGTGGTTGACCCCGAGCGTCATCGCCGCTGCCGGCAGGCCCTTGGCGTCCGCCACCGCCTTGATGAGGCGGAAATCGTCCCATCCGAGATTCTTGAAGGGCTCTGCCATGCTGCTCCCCACTGGTGGCGACAACCGGCGGCGCAAAGAGGAGTGCCGTCAGGTCCGCACATGACGGAGAAACGATAGCAGCACAGATGAGATTGCGTCAACGCAATTGATTGCCTCTGGCATTGCGTCGATGCCGGGTTATCTCTTGTCGCAACGGAGCGCAGATGGCGCTCACAGGAGGGCACATCATGAACCGCAATGGCATCCATCATGTGACGGCGATCGCCGGCAATGCGCGCCGCAACGTTGAATTCTACACCAAGACACTCGGCCTCCGGCTGGTGAAGAAGACGGTGAATTTCGACGATCCCGGCACCTATCACTTCTATTATGGCGACGAGGCCGGTTCGCCCGGCAGCATCCTCACCTTCTTCCCCTGGGATCATGTCGCTCCCGGCCGGCTCGGCATTGGTGAGACGCAGGAGACCGCCTTCCGCGTGCCGGCGGCTTCCATCGGCTATTGGACGCAGCGCTTTGTTGAGAAGGGCGTGGCGCACAGCGCGCCGGTGAAGCGCTTCGGCGAAACCGTTCTGGCGTTCAAGGACCCGCACGGCACACGTCTGGCGCTGGTCGGCGTCGCCGGGACGGAGAACGAGCCGGCCTGGCTTGGCACCGACGTCCCCGCCGAGAATGCCCTTCGCGGCTTTCACAGCGTGAACCTGCTGCTGGCCGAGGCGGCCCCCACCGGGGCGATCCTCACCGACGTGTTCGGCTTCACGGAGGTCGGCCGCGAGGGCTCGCTGGTGCGCTTCAAGGCTGAAGGCACGGACATTGGCGGCATCGTCGATATCCATGAGGCCGGCGGCTTCCTGCCCGCCCGCATGGGCGGCGGGTCGGTGCATCACATCGCCTTCCGCGCGGCGGATGACGCGGCTGAGTTCGCCATGGTGAAGAAGCTGAACGAGAACCATGGCATCGCCACCACGGAGCAGAAGGACCGCAACTATTTCCGGTCCGTCTATTTCCGCGAGCCCGGACACGTCCTGTTCGAGATCGCCACCGACATTCCCGGCTTCGCCGCCGACGAGCCGGCGGCGAATCTGGGCGAGGCGCTGAAGCTTCCCGGCTTCCTCGAGAGCCGCCGCAGCCAGATCGAGGCCGTACTGCCCGAGATCGCCTGAACCTCCGGCGCCGCCCCACCCGGGCGGCGCCCCCCTGTTCCAAACGAGGAGGCCGTCATGACCGACGCCGCGCTGTCCTTCGTGCATCGTTATGAGCCCGCCCGTGAGGCGGGTATCGCTCCGTTGCTTCTGCTGCACGGCACCGGCGGCGACGAGAACGACCTGATCCCGCTCGGGGGCATGATCGCGCCGGGGGCTGCCCTGCTGTCCCCGCGTGGCAAGGTTCTGGAAGGCGGCATGCCGCGCTTCTTCCGCCGCCTGCGCGAGGGCGTTTTCGACGAGGACGATGTGCGCGCCCGCGCCGCCGAAATCGCCGGCTTCGTCACGGAGGCGCGCGCCGCCTATGGGCTCGCCGCGCCCATCGCTGTCGGCTTTTCCAACGGCGCCAACATCGCCGCGGCCCTGCTGCTGACGCATCCAGGCGTGCTCGCAGGGGCGGTGCTGATGCGCGCCATGGTGCCGCTGGCCGAGCCGCCGGCCGCCGATCTCGCCGGCCGCAAGGTGCTGCTGCTCTCTGGCGCGATGGACCCGATCGTGCCGGAAGAGAATGCCGCCCATCTCGCCAGCCAGTTGCGGGAGGCGGGTGCCTCGCTCGAACACCGAATCCTTCCGGCCGGGCACGGCCTCTCCCAGGCCGATCTCACGCTGGCCCGCGACTTTCTGCGGGCTCCGGCGCGAACGGCTACCTGACGGTTGCCACATCCGGCGGAACCCGATGCCTCCACGCGCATTGCTGCCACGGCGCGGGTGTTCCACACTTGCGCCGTGGCGCGTCCGCCGGGGAGGTGATCATGCGTTGGGAAGATTTCCGCCGGAGCGGCAATATCGAGGACCGGCGCGGCGGAGGTTTTAGTGGCGGCGGGATGGGCCGGGGAGGCCTTGGCATTGGCGGGTTGATCATTGTCGGCCTCATCGCCTGGGCCACCGGCATCAATCCGGCCGTGCTGATCGGCGGCGCTGAAATCCTGCTCGGCGACGGCAGCCCGTCCAATCAGACCTCCCCGCAGCGCCAGAGCGCGCCTCCCCGTAACCTCAGCGCCGAGGATCAGAGGCTCGGCGATTTCGCCGCCGTGGTGCTCGCCCAGACCGAGGATGTGTGGACGCCGATCTTCAAGGGCGAGGGCGCGACCTATCGCGAGCCCGGCATGGTGCTGTTCACCGGCTCCACCAGTTCCGCCTGCGGCGCGGCGGATTCGGCCATCGGTCCCTTCTATTGCCCGCGCGACCAGAAAGTCTATCTCGATACCTCCTTCTTCAAGGACCTGCAGCGGCGATTCAAGGCGCCGGGCGATTTCGCTGCCGCCTATGTCATCGCCCATGAGGTGGGCCATCACGTCGAGAACCAGATCGGCCTGTTGGAAAAAGTGCAGGCCCGCCAGCGCCAGGCCTCGCGGTCCGAGGCCAACCTCCTATCTGTTCGGGTCGAGCTGATGGCGGATTGTCTCGCCGGCGTATGGGCGCACCATGCCGATGCGCAGTGGCGCATTCTCGAAGATGGCGATATCGAGGAGGCGATGAACGCGGCCGCTGCCATTGGCGACGACCGGCTGCAGAAGCAGGCGCAAGGTTTTGTGGTGCGCGACAGCTTCACCCATGGCTCCAGCGCCCAGCGGGTGAAATGGTTCCGGCAGGGGCTCGACAAGGGCTCGCTGACGCAGTGCAACACCTTCAATGGCCCGATCTGAGAGAGATGATGACCGACGAGACGCCTTTCGTGCCGCTCTCCATCGCGGTGCTCACCATTTCCGACACGCGGACCCTGGCGGAGGACCGTTCCGGCACCACGCTGGCCGAGCGGATCGAGAAGGCCGGCCATCGCCTTGCCGACCGGGCCATCGTGCCGGACGATGTCGAGGCGATCCGCGCCAGCGTGGCCGGTTGGATTGCCGATGAGGCCGTGGATGTGGTCATCACGACAGGCGGCACCGGCTTCACCGGGCGCGACGTGACGCCGGAAGCGGTGGAGCCGCTGTTCGAGAAGCGGATGGAAGGCTTCTCCACCGTGTTCCACATGGTGTCCTTCGCCAAGATCGGCACCTCGACCCTTCAGAGCCGCGCCACCGCCGGGGTCGCCAATTCCACCTATGTGTTCTGCCTGCCGGGTTCGCCCGGCGCCTGCCGTGACGGATGGGACGAGATTCTGGTCCACCAGCTCGACATCCGGCACAAGCCCTGCAATTTCGTCGAGATACTCCCTCGCCTCGACGAACATCTCAAGCGCGGCAAGCTGCGCGTGCCCACCGGCACGGCGTGAGGTTCAGCCTTCTTCGGGAAGAAGAATCTGCGAGCGCAGCAGGACGAGGCGCTTGCGCCCGACGCGCCTTAGCAGGCGGCGATCGGCATGCGCGCCCGCGACGTGGCCGCCGAGCGCCTCATAAAGGCGGCGATGCAGCAGCAGCCCCTGTTCGGGGCGCGGTCGCCCGGTGAGGGCATGCCGCATCATCGCGGCGGCCTCCTTCACTCGCGGCGAGACGCCGAAGCCGTCCAGTGCCAGGCGAAAGGTCGCGGCCCGCCGCTCGGCGGCTCCGGTGCGTTCGATCTGGTCGGTGAAGCTGCGCACCTCGCGCGCCCAGCCCTCCTGCAGCAGGCCGGCCGGCTCCAGAAAAAGCAGCCAGGGCGCCCGCGCCGCCGCGGCGCCCGCGCGCAGCCGCGCGCCAGCATCCTCCGGACCCGCGAGATATTCGCAGCCGGCGGCATCGGCGATGTCCGCCACTTCCGGCGTATCGCCCGAATCGACCAGCAGCACTTCCCGCACCAGCCCGGCGGCGGCGCCGGGCACCAGCGAGGCGAGGGTGGGAATCAGCCGCTTGGCGCCTGCGCCTGTGGGAATGACGACCGAGATCACGCCGTGGCCACCCTTGATGATCCGGGTCTGGAGAAGGCCGGGGAGGCGCCCCAAGCCCTGACGGAAGAAGCTTTTCCTGCCTATCGCACCGCTTCGCCGGCGTATAGTCCGGGCGCGGCCGCGCTGTCGTAATTCAGTCAATGTTCTTGATATGTTCTCAATGCTGCGCTACAGAATGAGGCCAGCGCGAGAGATATCGTCATGCAACGCTCCGTTCCCGATCGGCCTTCCGCCCCGCCCGCGCCCGTGGCCGCCGCCTCTCCCCGGCATCTGGGCCGGCTGGCGCAGCAGCGACGCGACGCCCGCGCGAAGGAGCGGGCCGAGGCCGAGCGCGATCCCACCGGCCTGTCCGACATGGATGCCCTCGCGCCGCCGCCGATGCCGGGCTGGCTGGTGAAGACCGAGCGCCGGCGCGGGCGTGGGGCGCTCTCCAATCCGGCCGGGCGCTTTGAGCCACACAGTCGTGAGCGATTCGACGATGGCTGGCTGGAATTGGACGACCTGCCAGCCTTCCGCACCAGCGTGACGGTGGAGAAGCCGCGCACCATTATCAATCGCAACGATTCGCCAGATGTCGGTTTCGATCGCTCGATCAACCCTTATCGCGGTTGCGAACATGGCTGTGTCTATTGCTTCGCCCGGCCGACCCACGCCTATCAGGGCCTGTCGGCCGGGCTCGACTTCGAGACGAAGTTGTTCGCCAAGCCCGACGCGCCGGAGCTTCTGGCCAAGGAACTGTCGAAGCCCGGCTATGAGCCGCGCACCATCGCGCTCGGCATCAACACCGACGGCTACCAGCCGATCGAGCGCGAGTGGCGGTTGACCCGGCGTATCCTCGAAGTGCTGCGCGATTTCGGCCATCCTGTCGGCATCGTCACCAAATCGGCGCTGGTGGTGCGCGATCTCGATATTCTCGCCCCGATGGCGGAAAAGGGACTGGTGAAGGTTGCGCTGTCGATCACCACGCTCGACGCCAAGCTGGCGCGGCTGATGGAGCCGCGCGCCGCAACGCCCGCACGGCGGCTCGACACGCTGCGCCGCCTTTCTGAGGCCGGCGTGCCGACCGCCGTGCTGGTGGCGCCTGTCATACCCGCCGTCACCGACGCCGAGATGGAGCGCATCCTCGACGCGGCGGCGGCCGCCGGCGTATCGGAAGCCGGCTATGTCATGCTGCGCGTGCCGCTGGAAATCCGCGATCTGTTCCGCGAATGGCTGCTCACCCATTTCCCTGACCGCTACCGCCACGTGCTGTCCCTGCTGAAGGAACTGCATGGCGGGCGGGAATATGATTCCACCTTCGGCCAGCGCATGACCGGCTCCGGCCCCTATGCCTGGACGCTGGCCCGCCGCTTCGAGATAGCGGTGGAGAGGCTGGGTCTGAACCGTCGCCCGACGCGCCTCTCGACCCGTCATTTCACCCGCCCGCCGCAGAAGGGCGAGCAATTGTCGCTGTTCGGAGAGGGCGCATGAGCGGGAACATGGGGATGAGTCCGGACGTAAGAGGCGCGCCTGCGGCGCACGACGGCGCTCCCGTGTCCGAGCCGAAAGGCACGGCGCGCGCCATGCCGCCGCTGCAGCTCTCGCTGGTCACGCTGGGCGTCGCGGATCTGAAGCGCTCGGTCACCTTCTATGAGGCGCTGGGCCTTGTGCGACGGGTGAAGGAGGCCACCGGCGCCGCCTTTTTCGACGCCGGCGGCGTGGTGCTCTCGCTCTATCCACGGGTCGAACTCGCCGCCGATGCCGGCGTGCTGGCGGGCCGGCCCGGGGCGTTTGGCGGCATCGCGCTGGCCTGCAACCGTGCAAGCCGCGCGGAGGTCGACACCACGCTGATCCGCGCCGTGGCGGCAGGTGGCCGGGCGCTGCGCCCGGCGCAGCCCACCTTCTGGGGCGGCTATTCCGGCTATGTCGCTGATCCCGACGGCCACCCCTGGGAGATCGCCCACAATCCCGGCTTTCCCTTCGATGCCACCGGCCGCATCATGCTGCCGGACTGAGGGGCACGGCTGCCATAAAGGGCATGCGGCATCGGCCTTGGCCGACGCCGCCATGGGCAAGGGGCGGGCTCAGTTGCCGCCAAGCAGCGGCGCCAGTTCCTTGTCGAGCTGTTCCGGACTCATCGCACCCGACACCTTCTTGCCGTTGATGAAGAAAGTCGGGGTGGAATCGATGCCCAGCTCGGCCCCGCGCTTGGCCACCTCGTCGATCTGGCCGGCGAGCTTGGTGTCGTTGAGGCAGGCATTGAACTGCTCTTCGGTCATGCCGCTCTGCTTGGCGATGGCGAGCAGCGCCTGTGCCGGATTGTTCGAGAACGCCCAGTTCTTCTGGGTCTCGAACAGCGTGTCGGTCATCGGGTAATATTTGCCCTCGCCGCCGCAGCGCGCCAGCATGAACGCCGCCTTGGCGACGATGTCGAGCGGGAATTCGCGCAGGATGAAGCGCACCTTTCCGGTGTCGATATATTTCTCCTTGAGCACCGGATAGGTGGTCTCGTGGAAATGTGCGCAGTGGCCGCAGGTCATCGAGGCATATTCGACGATGGTCACGGGTGCGTCGGCCTTGCCGAGCACCTGATCGGGCAGGGCGCCCGGTGCCATGAGCTTGGCGGTGTCGACCGTCTGCGCCTCGGCGGCCCCGATCAGGCTGCCGCCCAGCAGACCGAAAGCGGCGAGAGAAAGGGCGAGGGTGCCCGCACCTTCGAGGAAGCGACGGCGGTCGATCATGGTCGGTCTCCAGAAGCAGCCGGACAGGCCCGCCGGCGTGAAAATATGTGTCCGCGCCTTGCGCCTTTCCCTAGCGCGTACAGCCCATGCGCGATCCTGGCAACGGGGGCCAGCCGGGACCTGCCTCACCGCTGCGTGAAGCCACGGTCGCCGCGGTGCCGCCGGGGCCGGCCGCCGCGCGTCTCGCGCGCCACCAGCGCGCCGAGCCGTGCCAGCGCAGCGGCGAGGGCGTCGTCCTCGAACGAACCCGCAATGGCGGCCAGGCGCTGGCGGGTGGCGCCGCATTCGGCTGCGTCCGGCTCCTGAAAGCGAAAGCGCGGGCGCGGGCGCGGCACCGGCCCCTGCTTCAATGCCAGCCGGCCGATGCAGCGCCAGCCGAAATAGCGGTTCACCCGGTCGATCACGATGGGCGCGTCGTGCTGCAGCTCGATGGCGAAGCCGCCCTCGACGCGGACATGCAGCACGCCCGGCTCGCCGCTCTCACCATGCGAGGGCCAGGCGAGCTTGATCGGCACAGCCCGCGCCGCCAGCGTCTCGCCGACAATATCGGCCCAGCGGGTGACGATCTCCACCGAGGCCAGCCCGCGCCGGCGGCAGCATTCGGCAATGGCGCTGTCGATGAGATCGGCGAGCGGGCGGGTGGGGGAACGCGGGGCCATTGTCACTCACGTCTTGCCCGGCGCGGCCGAAGCGGCCACGGTGCCGGCATTATCGCCGAGGATCGCATGCCTGCCGCCGCCAATCCAGCCATCGCTTACCCACCCTCGCCCGATCCGAGCGCGCTGCTCACCTGGTACGACCGCCACCGGCGGCGCCTGCCCTGGCGCGCTCTCCCCGGCGTACGACAGGACCCCTATCGCGTCTTTCTGTCCGAGATCATGCTGCAGCAGACCACGGTGGTGACGGTCGCGCCCTATTACGAGGCGTTTCTGCGCCGCTGGCCCGGCATCGCCGCGCTGGCTGCGGCGCCGCTGGACGAGGTGCTGTCCGCCTGGGCGGGCCTTGGCTATTACGCCCGCGCCCGCAATCTGCATGCCTGTGCCCAGGCGGTGGTCGAGCGTCATGGCGGCCACTTTCCCGCGACGGAAGCGGAACTGCTGGTGTTGCCCGGCATCGGCCCCTATACGGCGGCTGCTATCGCCGCCATCGCCTTCGAACGCCGCGCCGCTCCGGTGGACGGCAATTGGGAGCGGGTGCTGGCGCGGCTTTTCGCCGTGGAGGACGCGCTGCCCAAGGCCCGCCCCCGGCTGCGCACCCTGGCACTGAGCATTTTGCCGCAGGCGCGCCATGGCGATTTCGCCCAGGCGATGATGGACCTTGGCGCCACCATCTGCACCCCGCGCAAGCCCGCTTGTGCGCTCTGCCCATGGCAGGGCGCCTGCGCCGCCAGCGCCGGGGGAGTGCCGGAGCGCTATCCTGTCAAGGCGGCGAAGGCGGCAAGGCCGATCCGGCAGGGAGTCGCTTTCCTCGCCATACGCGCGGATGGCGCAGTGCTTGTGCGCTCGCGCCCGCGCAAGGGGCTGCTGGGCGGCATGAGCGAGGTGCCGTCGACTCCGTGGGAGCCGGGCGGGGTCGCCCATCCCGCTGTCCATGCCCCGTTCAAGACCGGCTGGACGGCGCTCAATGCCACCGTCACTCATGTGTTCAGCCATTTCGCGCTGGAACTCACACTCTGGCGAGCGGAGCTCCCGGCCGGACAGCCCGCGCCGGAGGGGCACCGCTGGGTGGCGCCGACAGGTTTCGACACCGAAGCCTTCCCTTCCGTCATGCGCAAGGTGCTGGCGCATCTCGAACCTTGTCCCCCTGGGCGGCGGGGATGACGCCGGCGTGAGTGAACCTTTCAGGGTGCGGATCGTTGTTCCTGCAAGCCGCTAGGAGCGGATGAAAACAGGAGATACGACCATGGGTAGCACGATGGACAAGGCTAAGGGCATGGGCAACGAGGCCATGGGCAATGTGAAGCAGGGCGTCGGCAAGATGACCGATTCCGAGCGTCTCCAGGCCGAGGGCAAGGCCCAGGAACTGAAGGGCGAGGCCCAGCAGGCCAAGGGCGAGGTCAAGGAATCGGTCAAGAAGGCCGGCAATCTCTGATCTGGGTGTATCCGACAAAACGAGGCCGCCCGCGAGGGCGGCCTTTTGCTGTGTGAGCCGTCGCGGGTGTGAACTCTACTCCGCCGCCATCGCCATTTCCGACCGCACCACGGCTCGGAGCGTGTCGATGGGGCGAAGACCCTCACGGGTGGCGATGTGCCAATAGGTCCAGCCATTGCAGGCCTCGATCCCCTGCGCCAGCGCCCCGGCGCGGTGGATCGAGCCGATCTGGCCCAGCCCGGGAGCCGTTTCCAACGACAGCGTGCCATCGGCGCGCACCAGAGCCCGCACCTTCGCCTTGGCGTCGGTCAGTAGCGTCCCCGGGGCGAGCAGGCCTCGCTCCACCAACGCGTTGAAGGCGATGCGCGGCGCCTCGCGCGCTGTCGGCGCCGGCACCAGCGCGAGATCGGGCAGCGGCTCGACCGCGTCGATGCGCGCCTGCGCGGCGTCGGCATAGGTGGGGTCGCGCTCGATGCCGATGAAATGGCGGCCCAGCCGCTTGGCCACCGCTGCCGTCGTGCCGGAGCCGAGGAAGGGATCGAGCACCACGTCGCCGGGCCTGGAGGCGGAAAGAATGACGCGGGCCAGCAGGGCTTCCGGCTTCTGCGTGGGGTGCACCTTATAGCCGCTGCCGTCCTTCAGCCGCTCATGGCCGGAGCAGATCGGGAACAGCCAGTCGGAGCGCATCTGCACGTCTTCATTGGCCGCCTTGAGCGCTTCGTAATTGAAGGTGTAGCCCTTCGCCCCCGGCTCGCGCGCCGCCCAGATCAGCGTCTCATGGGCATTGGTGAAGCGCCGGCCGCGGAAATTAGGCATCGGATTGGTCTTGCGCCAAACGATGTCGTTGAGGATCCAGAAATCGAGATCCTGCAGCAGCGCGCCGACGCGGAAGATGTTGTGATAGGAGCCGATTACCCACAGCGTGCCGGTGGGCTTTAGCACCCGTCGCACCGCCAGCAGCCAGGCGCGGGTGAAGGCGTCATACGCCTCGAAACTGTCGAATTTGTCCCAGGCGTCGTCCACCGCGTCGACCCGGCTGTCATCGGGGCGCTTCAACTCGCCCTGAAGCTGGAGATTATAGGGCGGATCGGCGAAGACCAGATCCACCGAGGCGGCGGGGAGCCGTGACAGGGCGGCGACACAATCGCCGCGAAGGATGCTGTCGAGGGGCAGTTGGGAGGAGAGGCCTGCGGGGCGGGCAATGCCGGATCGGGGAGCCCGGCGGGTCTCCCCGTTGCGAACGACCTTCATGAACGCTCTACCCTACTCGTAACGGACGCAACGGAACTCGTGTATCCACAATCTCCGACGGACAGGGTAAAGACCGGGTAAAGCGATGCCGCCAAATCGACATTCATCTCCGCTTGCTGCTTCGGCGCCGTTCCCGCGCTGGCATGGCGACGGGCTCGCCGGCCGCTCGCTGCGCTTCACAGCGACGATCATGGCGCCCATGGCCGCGGGGCTTGCGCTGCACCAAAATTACTGGGTCGGCTATGCGCTGCTCACCTGCATCCTCGGCTTCACGCTGGATACGGGCGGCACCGCCGCGCAGCGCGCGGTGCTTTTCGCCACCGCCGGCCTGGTGGTGCTTGCCGGCGCGGCGCTCGGCGCCGGTGTGGCCGGCCATCTCTGGCTCACCGCGATGGCGGTGGTGGCGGCCGCGGCGCTCTATGCGCTGGTGGAGGCGGTGCACCCGAGCGCGGCCTTCGCGGCCCGCTTCTTCTGCCTCGCCACAGCGATCGCCGCGCTCGACGTGCCATTTCAGCCGAGCGATGTCGTGATCATCGCCCTGTTCGCCGCCTATGCCTGGCTGGTGTCGGTAGGATGGGATATGGCGACCGGCCTGTGGCGGCCGTCAACAGCGCCGACTCTTGCCGCCATCCTTGCGCATCTGCGGGCAACGCGAGGCGAGGGCGCGCTGTTCGCCGGCATCGTGGCCGTGGCGGTGGCGCTCTCCTTCCTTACCGGGCGGCTGCTCGGCCTTCCGCATCCGCACTGGGCTGTGTTCGCGGTGGTGATCGTTCTGCGCGACGACACACAGTCCAGCCGCCAAATGATGCGCGATCTTGCCCTGGGGACGGTGCTCGGGGCGGGGGCAGCGGTTCTCTACGGCGCGCTCTTCACCTCGCCGGCGGGATTGATGGTCGGGCTCACCCTGGCGGCGCTGGTGCGCTGGCCCGGGCAGCTTCTGCACGGCGCGCTCGGCATGGCGGCGATGGCGGCGTTCATCATCCTGCTGCTGCAACTGGTGGGCACGCTAATGCACATCCCCATCCATGCCGCAGCCGACCGGATCGTCGATATCAGCCTCGGCTGCGGCTTGTCGCTGGCCGCGCTCCTGGTGAATGCGCGCCTGCGCCGCTGGCTCGGCTGGCAATCCTAGGCGGCGCTGAACGGCGCCGGCGAAACCGGCGCGAAATAGCCCGCAAAACCGCAACATGTCGTGGATCGGTGAGGCTCGACCACTTGAACTTGTGTCAGGCGGGCGGCACCCTAGGGGCATGAAATTCACCCGCCTGCGCCTCACCGGCTTCAAGACCTTCGTTGAGCCGACCGAAATGCTGATCGAGCCCGGCCTTACCGGCATTGTGGGCCCGAATGGCTGCGGCAAGTCGAATCTCGTCGAGGCGATGCGCTGGGTGATGGGCGAGAGCTCGTACAAGGCCATGCGCGCCGAGGGCATGGACGACGTTATCTTCGGCGGCTCCACTACGCGGCCCGCCCGCAACACCGCCGAAGTCGTACTGGTGGTCGACAATGGCGACCGCTCGGCGCCCGCCGTGTTCAACGACGCCGACATGCTGGAGATCTCCCGCCGCATCGAGCGCGAGGCGGGTTCTTCCTACCGTATCAACGGGCGCGAGGCGCGGGCGCGCGACGTGCAGATTCTGTTCGCCGATGCCTCCTCCGGCTCGCGTTCGCCCTCCATGGTGCGGCAGGGTCAGATTGGCGAGATCGTCGGCGCCAAGCCGACCGCGCGGCGCCGCCTGCTGGAGGAAGCCGCCGGCGTTGCCGGGCTGCATGCGCGCCGGCACGAGGCGGAGATGCGCCTGCGCGCGGCCGAGACCAATCTCACCCGTCTGGAAGACGTTATCGGCCAGATTTCCGGGCAATTGGACGCGTTGCGGCGGCAGTCGCGGCAGGCGTCGCGCTATCGTGTGCTCTCTGCCGACATCCGCAAGGCCGAGGCTGCGCTGCTCTGGCTGCGCTGGCTGGAAGCGGAGGCGGGGCTCAGCGAGGCGAGCCGGGCGCTTGACCTTGCGGTTCGGGAAGTCGCTGCCCGCACGCTGCAGCAGGGGGAAGCCGCCCGCGCCGCCGCTGTCGCCGCCCATGGCATTCCCGCCCTGCGCGAGGCCGATGCCGCCGCCGCTGCGGCGCTGCAGCGGCTGACCCTCGCCCGCGGCGAACTCGAGCGCGAGGAAGCCCGGGCCGGCGCCCGGCGCGAGGAACTCGACCGTCGCCTCGCTCAATTGTCGGGCGACATGGAGCGCGAGCGGGCGCTGGAACAGGATGCCGGCGAGATGCTGGAGCGCCTCGCCCTTGAGGCGGAGGAACTCGCCATCGCCCAGGAACAGGCGGCGCAACTGGAAGAAGAGGCGCTGGCGCGCAATGGCGAGGCCGTGGCCCGGCTCACCGAATCCGAGCGCGCCTTTGCCGATGCGACCGCTGCCAATGCTGAAGCGGCGGCGCGGCGCGGGGCGCTGGAACGCGCCCTGCGCGAGGCGGGGGAAAGGCTGTCGCGGCTCGACCGCGATGTCGAACAGCTCGCCGGCCAGAAGCGTCAGCTCGACGCCAATGTCGACGCCGCCCGCCTCGAAGAGCGGCGCGACCGCGCCGAGGCGGCGCAGGAGGCCTTCGCGGCGGCCGAGACGGCGGCGCAGGAGGCGGAGAACGCGCATGCCGCCGCCCGCGCCGCGCTCGACCAGGCCCGCCGCCCGCTGAGCGAGGCGGAGCGGGCGGCGCAGCGGCTCGACACCGAGGCCCGCACCCTCGCCAAGCTGCTCGATGTCGGCACGCCGCGCCGCTGGTCGCCGGTGCTCGACTTCATCGAGGTGGAGCGCGGCTTCGAGGCCGCGCTGGGCGCGGCGCTCGGCGATGATCTCGAGGCGCCCTCCGACAGCGAGGCCCCGGTTCACTGGACGCTGCTGCCCGCCGCCGGCGACGCGCCACTGCCGGAAGGCGCCGAGCCGCTCGCCGCCCATGTGGTGGCGCCGCGGGTGTTGGCGCGCCGGCTCCAGCAGATCGGCGTGGTCGACCACCGCGACGGGCCGCGTCTCGCCGCGCAACTGAAAAGCGGCCAGCGCCTCGTCTCCCGCGAAGGTGATCTCTGGCGCTGGGACGGCTTGGTTGCGGCCGCCGACGCGCCCACCGCTGCGGCCCGGCGTCTGGCGGAGCGCAACCGTCTCGCCGACATCGAAGCGCAGCTCGAAGGCGCCCGCGCCGAAGTGAGCCGCCATCGCCGCGCGCTCGAAGCCTCGGAGGCTGCGTTGCGCGCCGCCGGCGCCCGCGAGAATGCTGCCCGCGAGGCGCGTCGCGCCAACCTGAGAGCGATGGAGGCGGCGCGTGACGAACTCGCCCGCGCCGAGCGCGCCGCAGCCGAACACGCCGCCCGGCTCGCGGCGCTCGGGGCCAATCTCGTGCGCCTGCAGGAAGACCGCGAGATCGCGGCTATCGCGTTGGAAGAGGCCCGGGCGGATGTCGCCGAACTGCCGCCTCCTGCTGCGGGCGAGGCCCAACTCGTGGAAATCCGCGCCCGCGTCGCCCGGGACCGCGCCGTCGTGGCGGAAACCCGGGTCCGTGCGGATGCGCTCGTGCGCGAGCGCGAGCAGCGCGTGCGCCGCCTCTCCACCATCGCCTCGGAGCGGGCTTCCTGGGAAGCGCGGGCGGGCGGCACGGGCGAGCGTGTGGCCGCGCTGCAGGCGCGCGTCGCCGAGGCGATGAGCGAGCGCGAGAACCTTGAGGATGCGCCGGTCCGGTTCGCCGCCCGGCGGCGGGCGCTGCTCGATGAGATCGCCCGTGCCGAGGCGGGGCGCCGGGAGGCGGCCGACAGGCTGGCCAGTGCCGAATCGCTGCAGGCGGAAGGCGACAAGCTGGCCCGTGCAACGCTCGACGCTCTCGCCGCCGCCCGCGAGGAAAGCGCCCGTGCCGAGGCGCGAGTGGAGGCGGCCCGCCAGCGCCGCGAGGTTCTGGCGCGGGAAATGACCGAGGCGCTCGAGGGGCCGCCGGAGACGGCGCGCGACATTGCCGGCTTCGCGCCGGACACGGCCCTGCCGTATCTGCCCGACCTCGAAGCCGAACTGGGCCGGCTGCGCGCCGACCGCGAGCGGCTGGGCGCGGTGAATCTGCGCGCCGAGGAGGAACTGGCCGAGATCGAGACCCAGCAGAAGGGACTGACCGGCGAGCGCGACGACCTTACCGAGGCGATCAAGCGGCTGCGCCAGGGTATTTACAGCCTGAACCGCGAGGCGCGCGAGCGGCTGCAGGCCAGCTTCAACGTCGTCGACGGGCATTTCCGCCAGCTTTTCACCACGCTTTTCGGCGGTGGCGAGGCGCAGCTCGTGCTGACCGATTCGAACGACCCGCTGGAAGCCGGTCTCGACATCATCGCCAAGCCGCCGGGCAAGAAGCCGCAATCGCTCTCGCTGCTGTCCGGCGGCGAACAGGCGCTCACCGCGATGGCGCTGATCTTCGCTGTGTTCCTTACCAACCCGGCGCCGATCTGCGTTCTGGACGAAGTGGATGCGCCGCTCGACGACGCGAATGTAGAGCGCTTTTGCAATCTGCTCGACGAGATGCGCCGTCTCACCGAAACGCGCTTCGTCACCATCACCCACAACCCTATCACCATGAGCCGGATGAACCGGCTGTTCGGCGTCACGATGGCCGAGCGCGGGGTCTCCAAGCTGGTCTCCGTCGACCTTGCGACCGCAGAGCGCTTCCTCGAGGCGAGCTGATCACGCCGCACGCGGCCCCACGGTACGGGTAATTTCGGATGCGCAGCTGGCATGCCAAAAACATGGCTGCCCCCTTCCCTTGGTGCGGGAAGCGATCGAAACGCCTGCGACAGAGCGTCCACAATTTGCTTTTGTCATTGTTTTGCAATGACTTAAAAGATGCGATCACATCCTTGACACCCCTAGGGGCGAACACTATGGTGCGCCCGTCTTCGGGGTCGGGAAATCCTTCTCCGGTCAGGCTTGAGTGCGGATGATGGACGACCGAGACAAGACGGACGGCCATAGCGACTCGGGGCGGCCGGATGTTTCCGACGCCGAGCTTTCCGGCCGGTTGCGCGGGCTGGGCAGTGCGCTGGACAAGGTGCAGGCCGAGCGGCAAGCCGAAAAGAAAGCTTCCGCCGGCGCGGACAGGACATCCTCTTCGGCCGGCATGGCGCTGGCGTTTCGGCTCGGTGCCGAATTCGTTGCGGGTGTGCTGGTCGGCGCCGGTCTGGGCTGGGCGATTGATCATTTTCTCGGCGTCGCGCCGTGGGGAATGATCGTGTTCATTCTGCTGGGCTTCGGCGCCGGCATTGTGAACATGATGCGCGCGGCCGGAGAATTCGGTCGCAAGGGTCCGCCGCAAGGTGGCGCCTGAGAGATTTCGGTCCCGGCCTGTGCTGGGCGCCAAAGGACAAGACGGTGCCGCCTCGGCGGTGCTTGAGATGGGGGCGGGCGCCCATGGCGCCGCGTGTTGAGGGCAGCGACCGGCGATGGCCAGCGGCAACGTGATCGATCCGATCCATCAGTTCCAGATCCACAAGATCGTGGAATTGGGGCAGCCTGGCGGCATCGAGCTCGCCTTCACCAATTCCGCCGCCTTCATGTTCGGCATTGTGGCGTTGGTGTTCTTCTTCCTCACCTTCGCCACACGCGGCCGCACCCTGGTGCCCGGCCGGCTGCAGTCGATGGCGGAACTGTCCTACGAATTCGTCGCCTCCACGGTGCGCGGCTCGGCGGGCAATGAGGGGATGAAGTTCTTCCCCCTCGTCTTCTCGCTCTTCATCTTCGTGCTGACCGCCAATATGGTGGGCATGATCCCCTACTCTTTTACCGTCACCAGTCATCTGATTGTCACCGCTGCGCTGGCGCTGCTCGTCATCCTTACGGTCATCATCTACGGCTTCGTGCGCCACGGCACCCATTTCCTCCATCTCTTCGTGCCGTCGGGTGTGCCGGCCTTCCTGCTGCCTTTCATGGTCGTGATCGAGGTCATCTCCTTCCTCTCCCGGCCCATCAGTCTCTCGCTGCGTCTCTTCGCCAACATGCTGGCCGGTCATATCGCAATGAAGGTGTTCGCCGGCTTCATCGTGATGATGACGGCGTCCGGCGTGGTGGGCTGGTTTGGCGCCGTGCTGCCGCTGTTCATGGTGGTCGCCCTGACGGCCCTCGAATTCCTGGTCGCCGCCCTGCAGGCCTATGTCTTCGCGGTGCTGACCTGCATCTATCTCAACGACGCGCTGCACCCGGGTCACTGACCTGCGCGTCGCGGGAAGCTCATCCAGCCATCCAACCAATCTGACTATTCCAACAGGAGAAGATCATGGAAGCGGAAGCCGCCAAGTTCCTCGGCGCCGGTCTCGCCACGCTCGGCATGGGCCTCGCCGCCATCGGCGTCGGTACCATCTTCGGTAACTTCCTCTCGGGCGCCCTGCGCAACCCGTCGGCGGCTGACGGCCAGTTCGCCCGCGCCTTCATCGGCGCGGCGCTCGCCGAAGGTCTGGGCATCTTCTCGCTCGTCGTCGCCCTCGTCCTCCTCTTCGTGGTCTGAGGCCTCACCCGGTCGCGCGACCCTTGCGGGTCCGCGCGGCCGGGTAGGGACCGCATCAGCAGTGATCGAGGAAGTCTGAACCCATGTCCGAGCCCAACGGTCCGGCCGGTATCATCGTTGCCCAGGCGGAGACTGGCACGTTGCCGGCCGCAAGCGGTGTGGAGATTGCCGTGCCCGCAGCAGAAGCACACGGTAGCAACTTCCCTCCCTTTGATGTCCATACCTTTCCCTCGCAGCTTCTCTGGCTGGCGATTGCGTTTGCCGCGCTCTACCTGCTGATGAGCCGCGTGGCCCTGCCGCGCATCGCTACCATCCTCGAAGAGCGGCATGACCGCATCGCCGACGATATCGAGGAGGCCGGCAAGCTGAAGGCGGAGAGTGAAGCGGCTGCCGAGGCTTATGAGAAGGCGCTGGCCAGCGCCCGCAACAAGGCCCACGGCATCGCCACCGAAACGCGCGATACGCTCGCGGCCGAAGCCGAGGCGCGCCGCAAGGCTCTGGAAGCCGAGCTGAACGTCAGGCTCGCCGCGGCAGAAGTGCAGATCGCCGCCACCAAGACCTCGGCCATGGCCAATGTCCGCGGCATCGCCGTCGATGCGGCGGGCGCCATCGTCAATACGCTGATCGGCACCACGCCCGCGTCCGGCGCGGTCGAGGAGGCGGTCGACACCGCCATTAAGGGCTGAGGGAGCGCACCATGGGTAGCGATACTTTCTGGGTCGCCGTCGCCTTCGTCATTTTCTTCATCCTGGTTGCCCGGGCGGGCGCCTTTTCCGGCATGGCCGCCAAGCTCGATGCGCGCGGCGCGCGCATCCGCAACGAGCTGGAGGAGGCGCGCCGGCTGAAGGAAGAGGCGCAGAAGCTCGTAGCCGAATATAGGCGCCGCCAGCGCGAGGCGGAGGAAGAGGCCGAGGCGATCATCACCACCGCCAAGGCCGAGGCCGAACGCCTTGCCGCTGAAGCCAAGCAGAAGCTGGAGGATCTCATCCAGCGCCGCACTCAGATGGCCGAGCAGAAGATCGCCCAGGCCGAGGCACAGGCGATGGCCGATGTGAAGGCCGCCGCCGCCGATGCCGCAGTGAAGGCCTCTGAGTTCCTGCTGGCAGCCCAACTCACCGGTAACACGGCTGATCGCGTGCTCGACGCGGCCGTCGCCGAGGTGAAGTCGAAGCTGAACTGAGCGTCCCGACGCTGGAGAGTGGAGCCCGGCCCTGCGCCGGGCTTTTTCTTGATCTTGAAACGGTAATGGGGTGCCTCAAAGGAAGGTCGATGGCTGAGTTCTGGGTCTATGAGAGCCGGACGCATGGCTATGTCCGGGTCCATCGCCGCACATGCTGCATGTGCAATAACGGACGGGGCCTTGCCGCCAGCGCCGCCGATCGCACGGCGCGCTGGCACGCGGCGGATACGCGCAACGAGGCGTTGCTGTTGGCGCGGCAGCTCGGCCAGCCGGTCATTGCCGCCTGCGCCCATTGCGGCCACTGAATGCGCGCGGCCCGGCTGTGAAAGAGCGTACCTTGTGGCCGGGCACACCGATGAGACCCGGCCGGAAAGGGTCGGGCCCGCCGATGTGGCCGGCGGTTCCGGATGGGCGCGATCGCGCGCCGGACAGCACTTCGCGATGTCGCGTCAATTACCGGTCAGGGCGACTTGGCCGGTTGCAAGATCATAGACCCCGCCGACGATCCGCACCTTGCCTTCATCCACCGCGCTGGCAACCAGCGAGCGTTCGGTAGCCAGCCGATCCATCGAGTAGATGACGTTCTGCCGGATTGCCGCCGCCACCGGATCGGCGGGCTTTAGCGCGAGCGCCGTCCGCACTGGCGCCCTCAGATGCTCCACCAGCGCCGGCAAATGGCCGGGAAGCGCAACATGCTGCTGTTCCACCTGGACCGCGGCCGTCAGGGCGCCGCAACTCGAATGGCCAAGCACGATGACGACCGGCACGCCGAGATGCTCGACGGCATATTCCATGCTGGCAAGACCTTCCTCATCGACGAAATTGCCGGCAACGCGCACAATGAACAGCCGGCCGGGGGCCTGATCAAACACATATTCCGGGGCTACGCGCGAATCGGCGCAGGCGAGCACGATGGCCACGGGATGCTGACCCTTGGCGAGAGCCGCGCGGTTGGCCAGAAAATCGGTGCAGGTCTGGACGCCCCCGACATGGCGGGCATTGCCGGCCATGAGCTCTGTCATCACCTGATCAGGCGAGGGCGCGGCGGAGGGGCTGGAGTTCGCGCCGGCCTGCCCGGTCCATAACAGGGCGCCGGCGGAGAGCGTGGCGGAGGTCACGCCGCGCAGCAGCGAGCGGCGCGACAGGGTATGTCGATTGAGGCATTCCTGGCACATGGATAGGGCGTCCTTGGCACCGACCCCTCCGGACAGGAGCGGTCTCGACTGATGGGAGATGCGATCGGCGGCGCCGGTTCGATCCCGTCAGGTCGCGCCGCCGAAGCGGCCATGGTGAAGGACGAGGCTGCCCCCGGGCTGACCTCACGCCCGATGCCAGCGTCAACTGGTCCAGCGACGGGGGCGGTAGAAGGTATGCTCACCGATCCGGTCGAGCTTGCGCATCTCGCGAATCCAGTTCGGCCGCACCGAGCGGGCGTGATAATGGGTCGCGCGACCGACCTTTTCGTCCCAGAGCCGGCCGTCCAGCATGGCGCTGGCGATGTCCTTGGCCTGATCCCACAGCGCGGGCTCTGTCACCACATCGCGCACATTGTCGCAGGCGAAGGTGAACTGGCAGGCGAAGCGCCGATGAGCGTTCTGGTAGACGGCGCGGCAGATGTCGGCCGGGTAGTAGCCAGAGAAGACGCGGTTCATCACCACCTGCGCCACAGCCACCTGTCCGCGACGGGGCTCACCGCGGCTCTCGAAATAGACGGCCTCGGCCAAGCATTTCTCCGCCCGCTCGCGCCGCTTGCCGGCAAGGCCCAGCCGCTCGGCGGGCGTCGGGCCGAGCGCGACGCGGGTAGAGTCGTCCGCCGTCTTCGACGCTTCGGTGATGCCGGCGTCGCCACCGGGCAGGGCGGTCATATGCAGGAAGGGCTGGGGCGGGAGGGCGTTCTCGCCGAGGCCGAAGATGAAAGCGCTCTGCCGATAGAGCGGCAGGGATGGGTCGCTTGTATAGCCGCTCGCTTCCGCCCCCTGGCTGCCCCCGGGCGATGCCGCCAGGGCGTCTTCGCCCGGCTCACTCGCCTCGCCATTGACGGCTCCGAGCGACGGGTTCTCCTGTTCCAGTTGGGCCGGGTCGCCGGTCGGATCACCCGCCGACGCGCTGTAACGCTCGCTGTCGCTGCCCATGGCCAAGGCGGCAGGTTCCTCTGTCTCCAGCGGGTCGGTACCCGTTCCGGCGGCGTCCATCGTTGCAGTGCCGGTTCCTGTCCCGCCGGACGAGGCGCCGGTGCTCGTGCCGGCACCGAAGAGACTCGGGGGTGTGCCAACGCCGGAGACGGCGAAGGGGTCGACATCCAATGGCGCCAGCGGCTTCAGCGCAAGCTGATCCGCCTTGGTGGAGCGGTTGATGTCGACCCCCAGGGCCGTTTGAGGGGGGGCGATGATTTCAGCGGGCGCCAGCAGCGCGGAACGGGACGGCCAGGCGATGGTCGAAGCCTTGAGCAGGCGTACCGGTTCGCCGAGAATGGAGATGCGGGCCCGCTCGGCAACCCCCGGCTGGTGTGTTAGCCGGCTTATAATATCTTGATGGCCGATGGACGACGCGCCGACGAGGAAGAGAGCCAGTGCCATCCCGCCAGTCGTGCCCATCCGTTGTACACGCGCTGAGAATCGCATGTCCGCCCGCCGCCCTTACGCAACTCGACCCGTCGGAACCCGCTGCGTGCCCGCTTCGCCACAGGCAAGGGCGGGTGCATCCGGTTCCCTAGTTGTCGCGCATTAACCTTGCCCGAGCGTTAATGCCGGAACGTCAGGTCGGGCGATCGGTCAGCCGAACGGGGCGCGGCCGCTCGGCGCAGGCGGTCGGCAATGGCTTCGCCCAGCCCGTGCCGGGGCAGCGGCACCACGGCAATGCCCTCGGCGCCTGCATGATCGAGTTCGCGCAGGAAGGCGAACAGATGGGCAGCAGCCTCCACAAGATCGCCGGACGGGCTGAGATCGCGCACCCCCGCCGCCGCTGCGCTGCCGGGGGGGCGGGCGCCGGCAAAGGTCAGCAGGGCCTCGCCGGCATTCACCGTGCGGGCATTTAACCGCACTGGCACGGAGGGGGCGTAATGGGAGGCCAGCATGCCGGGCGCCAGAGGCGCCGCCTCTTTATCAGGTGAAACCGCGACGAAGGCGGCAAGGGGCGCTCCGAGCACCGCCTCAATCGCCTCGCGGGTCAGCCCGCCCGGCCGTAGCAGCACCGGCGCGGCGCCCGTGCAGTCGAGAATGGTGGATTCCACGCCGACCGTGCAGGGGCCGGCGTCGAGGATCAGGTCGATGCGTCCGTCGAGGTCGGCCTGGACATGGGCCGCGGTCGTCGGCGAGACATGGCCGGAACGGTTGGCGCTGGGGGCTGCGATGGGGCGCCCCGCGGCGGCCAGCACCGCCCGAGCCACCGGGTGAGCCGGCACGCGAATGGCGACGCTGGCGAGGCCGGCGCGGGCGAGTTCACTGGTGGCCTCCTCCCGCGCCGGCACGACCAGCGTCAGCGGCCCAGGCCAGAAGCGGCCGGCCAATGTCTCGGCGGCTGGCGGAAACATTCCCACGCGCCGTGCGGCGGAGAGATCCGGCACATGGGCGATGAGCGGGTTGAAGCTCGGCCGGCCCTTGGCGGCGTAGAGGCTGGCGACAGCACGCGGATCGGTAGCGTCGCAAGCAAGGCCGTAGACGGTTTCGGTCGGCAGCGCCACCAGCCCGCCGTCGCGCAGCCGCCGCGCCGCCTCGGCGATGCCGGCAGCGTCGGCTGTCACGAGGCGCGTCGCCCGCATGGGCGCGCCTGCTTCCTCGCTGGTTTTCTCGGCCACCGCTTGCATCTCCCGCTCAGGCGCGCTCCGATAGGACGTCCCGCCGGGCCGGTCAACGGCGGGGCGGTCAATGGCGGCGCGGTTGCGGACACCGGGGAAACGTTGCCGTCCTCGGCGGGGGCAAGACTGGCCCCGCACGGCGACGTGGCATATCGTCCACCACCGCCGGGCCAGAACAATGAACGGCCGGAAGCCTCACCGACGCCAAGGGAACGCCATGACCACGCTGCTGATCGCGCACGACGCCTGCCTCGAACATCTGACCCCCTCGGGTCATCCCGAGCGGCCGGATCGGGTGCGGGTGCTCAACCGGGTCTTTGAGGGTGAGCAGTTCGCCACGCTGGCGCGCGAACAGGCGCCCATCGCCGCGCGCGAGGATATTGTGCGCGTCCACCCCGAGGATTTCGTCGCCGCGCTGGAAGAGGCGATGCCGGAAGAGGGGATGGTCCGGATCGACGGCGACACAGTGATGTCGCCGGGCACGGGCGAGGCGATCTGGCGCGGCGTCGGCGGCGCGGTGCTTGGTGTCGACGAGGTGCTGTCCGGCAAGGTGGCCAATGCCTTTGTCTCGATGCGCCCGCCCGGCCACCATGCCGAGACGCGCACGCCCATGGGCTTCTGCCTGTTCAACAATGTCGCCATCGCCGCCCGCCACGCCCAGAAGGTGCACGGCATCGGCCGTGTCGCCATCGTTGATTTCGACGTGCATCACGGCAATGGCACGCAGGAGATTTTCTGGTCGGACCCAAGCGTGATGTACGCATCGACCCATCAGATGCCGTTGTTTCCCGGCACCGGCGCCGTCGGCGAGCGCGGCACCAGCGACAACATCGTCAATGCGCCGCTGCGCTCCGGCGATGACGGCGTGCATTTCCGCGAGGCGTTCGAGAGCCGCATTCTGCCACGCCTGCAGGCGTTCGGACCGGAATTGCTGATCATCTCCGCCGGCTTCGACGCGCATACGCGCGACCCGCTCGCCAACATCAACCTTCTGGAAGACGACTACACCTGGGTCACCAAGAAGCTGATGGACCTTGCCGACACGCATTGCGGCGGCAAGATCGTCTCGGTCCTGGAGGGCGGCTATGACCTCGAAGGTCTGGCCCGCTCGGCTTCCGCCCATGTCATGGCGCTGATGCGCGGCTGATCGCCAGGGGGTGAGTGCGGTCGCTGCTCCCTGTATAAGGGAGCGACTCAAGAGGAGATGGCGATGATGGATGCGGCGGACGTGAACGCGCTGAGCTTCGAGAAGGCGCTGGCGGAGCTTGAAACCATCGTCGCCAAGCTCGAAGGCGGCAATGTCCCCTTGGAGGAGTCGATCGCGCTTTACGCGCGCGGCGAGGCGCTGAAGGCGCGCTGCGACGCGCTGCTGAAAGATGCCGAAGCGCGCGTCGAGAAGATCACGCTCGGGGTGGATGGCCGGCCGGCCGGCACGCAGCCTCTCGACGAGTAGGCTCGGGCTTTCAGATCGCCTGCTGGCTCCTGCACCCGGGATTGAACACGCGCCGCGCGGAGGCGAGGTGGCGCGCCAGCGCGGCGGGCGGGCGGATGGGGCGAGGGACCAACTCGCCCGCGCAGTTCGGACAGATTCCGCCCAGCACGCTCTCGGCGCAGTCCGCGCAGAAGGTGCATTCGAAGGTGCAGATCCGGGCGTCGCGCGACTCCGGCGGAAGGTCGCGATCGCAGCACTCGCAGCCCGGCCGAAGTTCCAGCATGGGGCAGGTCCTTTCCTCAGTAGACGCCGGGGATAAGCCGCGCGGTGCGCTCACTATAGGCCCGGTACTCGTCGCCGAAAGTGTCGAGCATCATCTTCTCCTCGCGCCCGATGCGGAAGGCATAGAGAATGCCGAATCCGATGAAGCCCGCCGGACCGGCGACCCAGTTCGGGACCAGGATCAACTGCGCCAGCGCCCACAGGAAGAAGGCCGAATACATGGGGTGGCGCACATGACGGTAAACGCCTCCGGTGACGAGCTTGTGCGCGTCCTTGATTTCCAGCGTCACCGACCAGTTCTTGCCGAGGTCCCTGTGCGTGCGGCGGAACAGCCATAGCGCCAGAAGGAAGGTCAGCGTCCCCAGCGCGAATTGCAGCACGGAATAGGGATAGTTGGCGAAATCGAACACCCGCGAGGTCGCCCACAGCAGCGGCACGATGCCGAGGCCCGCGGTGGAGCAGGACAGCAGGATCAACTCGCGCAGCCGGTCGCGGGCGTCGATGACGCGCTCGCGCTTCACCTTGCGCTCGAAGGGCAGGCGGATGACGTACCAGCCGATGCAGCCGGCGGCCCACACGATCTTGGCGGCGACGAGAAGGTTCATGAAGCGTCCGTTTGTTCAGGCGATCAGGGAGCCGTCCGCCGCGAAGCGCCCGACCGGCCCCTCCGGGCGCGAGGCGAGTTCGGCGAAGGCCAGCGGGCCGAGGGCGAACATGAAATAGTCGTAGGGCGCCTTCTGCTCATTCGCCAGCAGGAACTGGTAATGCAGCCGCATGGCATGCCAGCGCAGCCGCCGCAGCTTGGCGTGGGTGAGCATTTCCTTGATGTTGGCGTTGCGCAGCAGGGGCGGGCTCGGCTCCGGCACGTCGAAGCTGGCGCGGCGCAACGTCACCGGATGGAACTTGTAGAAATTGATGGCGTCGTGGCGGGCCTGATATTCGACCCAGGTGAGGCCGGGCGTCTGCGCGATGCGGTTTGCCTGCCGGCGCACCTTGCCGCCCTTGGCGTGAAGGGCGAGCTTGGGGATGGTGGCGCCGCAGGTGAGAAGGTTCAGCCGGGTCGGCCCGTCCGCCAGGCCGGGATATCGGTCGAGCGCGCGGTCGATCACGCCGAGCATCAGCGTCGCCCCGAGGCTGTGGCCGACGAGGATGATCTCGTCCTGGTCTCCGGCGCTGACCGCGTCCACCAGCACCTGCGCGAAGCGGTCGAGCCGCGCATCGACATGCGGCGTGGCGTCGTGCAGATAGTCGCGCGCCAGATCCCAGTCATCGAGGGCTTGATGCAGGCGCCAGTCGCGCCCTGGGCGGCGGAAGAGCGCGAAAAAGGTCCCGATCCCGGCGGCAATCCCTCCGGCCCAGGCGAGTGGCGCCGGCAGGAACAGGCCGGCGCCCCACAGCACGAGCCCGCCCGCTGCGAGCCCGGCGGTGAGGAATAGCGCGCAGATCAGATAGGGGAAGAAGAAGAAGGCACCATAGCGCGGGCTGGCGCGAAAATAGCCGCGTGCCGCCCCCCCGCGCAGAAAATCCCAGAGCCCGCCGAGGCCGCGCCATAGCCGCACCGGGTCCGGCCGGGCATCGAGCTTCTGGATAATGTCTTCCCATCGCAGGATGCGGTAGTCGGTCCGGGTGGACCAGTTGGGTCCGTGCGCTTCCACCGCCCAGCGCGCATAGGGCTGCGCGCCGTCATCCAGCCGTGGCGACACCTGCACCCCGACCGACCAGAGCGCGCCGAAGCGTTCCGCCTGATTGGCAAAGCGCCCGTGGTGATAGTCCATCTCGGTTGGGTCGTGGCCGGGGAAGAACAGCATCAGCCGTCGCAACGTCCGGCCGGTTGCCGGGGCGCCGCCGGCTTCGTCGGCGTGGGGAAGCCCATCGGCGGCCTCCCCCGCGGCGGGTGCGGCCGGCCGGTCGTCCCTCGGCATCGACGTGGCGACTCGTGCTTCCATGCCGTGTTTCTAAAGGAAGCCAGTCCCGGAGGCCAACGCCACATCGCGCCGGCCCGCCGGTCTCCACATGCCGTTGCGGCGGCACGGCGCCCGCGGTCGCGCGAGCGTGCGTTGCGCCCCTCGCCGATCCTGTGTATGCCGTTGGACTTCGCCCGGCGGTGCGCGCCCGTGCGCGCACCCTCGGCGAGTGTGTTTTCGGAGCCGTTCTTGACCCGTCCCGCCACGCCGCTACTCGATACGATCCGGGAGCCGGCCGATCTGCGCCGCGTGCCGGAAGAGCATCTGCCGCAGGTCGCAGCAGAACTGCGCGAGGAGATGATTGACGCGGTCTCCGTCACCGGCGGCCATCTCGGCGCCGGGCTCGGCGTGGTCGAACTGACCGTGGCGCTGCATCATGTCTTCGACACGCCCAATGACAGGCTGATCTGGGATGTCGGCCATCAGTGCTATCCGCACAAGATTCTTACCGGGCGCCGCGAGCGCATGCGGACGTTGCGCCAGGGCGGCGGGCTTTCCGGCTTCACCAACCGGACGGAAAGCACCTACGACCCGTTCGGTGCCGGCCACTCCTCCACCTCGATCTCCGCCGGGCTCGGCATGGCGGTGGCGCGCGACCTTTCCGGCGACGCGCGCAATGTGGTGTGTGTGATCGGTGATGGCGCCATGTCGGCCGGCATGGCCTATGAGGCGATGAACAATGCGGGGGCGATGGATTCGCGCCTCATCGTCATCCTCAACGACAACGACATGTCGATCGCCCCGCCGGTGGGCGCGATGTCGGCCTATCTGGCACGGCTTCTTTCCGGCCGCACCTATCGTTCGCTGCGCGAGACCGCCAAGCAACTCGCCGGTAGCCTGCCGAAATTCTTCGGCCGTCAGGCCGCGCGGGCGGAAGAGTTTGCGCGCGGGTTCTGGACCGGCGGCACGCTGTTCGAGGAACTGGGCTTCTATTATGTCGGGCCGATCGACGGGCATAATCTGAATCACCTGCTTCCCGTTCTTCGCAATGTCCGCGACGCCGAGACCGGCCCCGTGCTGGTGCATGTCGTGACGCAGAAGGGAAAGGGCTATCCGCCCGCCGAAGCTTCCGCCGACAAATATCATGGCGTTCAGCGCTTCGATGTCGCTACCGGGGCGCAGAAGAAAGCGCCGTCCAATGCGCCGAGCTATACCCGCGTCTTCGCCGACAGCCTGATCGAGGAAGCCCGCCACGACGACCGGATCGTCGCCATCAACGCCGCCATGCCGGCCGGCACCGGGCTCGACCTGTTCGGCGAGGTCTTTCCCTCCCGCACCTTCGATGTCGGCATTGCCGAGCAGCACGCCGTGACCTTCGCCGCCGGGCTGGCGACGGAGGGATACAAGCCGTTCTGCGCGATCTATTCCACCTTCCTGCAGCGCGCCTACGACCAGATCGTCCATGACGTGGCGATCCAGCGCCTGCCGGTGCGGTTCGCGATCGACCGTGCCGGGCTGGTGGGCGCGGATGGCGCCACCCATGTCGGCGCCTTCGATGTGCCGATGCTCGCCACCCTGCCGGGCATGGTGGTGATGGCGGCGGCGGACGAGGCGGAACTGGTGCATATGGTGGCGACCGCTGCGGCCTATGATGAGGGCCCGATCGCCTTCCGCTACCCGCGCGGCGAAGGCGTCGGCGTGGAACGTCCGGCCCGCGGGACGCCGCTGGCGATCGGGCGTGGACGGGTCGTGCGCGAAGGCTCGAAGGTCGCCCTGCTGTCGCTCGGTACGCGGCTTGGCGCCTGCCTTGCCGCAGCCGACCAACTCGCCGGATTTGGCCTGTCGACGACGGTCGCCGATGCCCGCTTCGCCAAGCCGATCGACCGCGACCTCGTTCTGCGGCTCGCCCGCGAGCATGAGGTGCTTGTCGTGGTTGAGGAAGGTGCCGTCGGCGGCTTCGGCAGCCATGTGCTGACCCTGCTGGCGGAAGCCGGCGCGCTCGACCGAGGACCCAAGGTGCGCAGCCTCGCGCTGCCGGACCGTTTCATCGAGCAGGACTCCCCGGCCAGCCAGATGCATGAGGCGGGGCTCGACGCGGAAGGCATCGTGCGCGGGGTGTTCGGCGCTCTGGGGCGCGAGGAAGACGCCGCGCTTGCGCTGCTGCGCGGCTGAGCCGGCCGCCGCCTTCTCATGACGAGCGCACCTCCCGCTCCCGCCGGCCGGGGTCGTGCCGACCGGGTGCTGGTCGAGCGTGGCTTCTTCGACAGCCGCGCCCGCGCGCAGGCGGCCATTGCCGCCGGGCTCGTCAGCGCCGATGGCAAGCGGGTTGCCAAGCCTTCCGAGACCATTGCCGCCGATGCCGCTATCGAGGCGCGCGAGGCCTATGAATGGGTGTCGCGAGCGGGATTGAAGCTGGAGGCGGCCCTGGACGCGGCGGGGCTTTCCGTCGAGGGACGCGAGGCGCTGGATGTCGGTGCGTCCACCGGCGGCTTCACACAGGTGCTGCTGGCGCGCGGCGCGGCGCGGGTTCACGCGGTGGATGTCGGCCATGGCCAGCTTCATGAGCGGCTGAAGGGCGATCCGCGCGTCGTCTCCCATGAGGGAACCGACATACGCCACCTTTCCGCCGGCGCGGTGCCCGCGGCGGGCATCATCACCGTCGATGTTTCGTTCATCTCGCTCCGCCAGGTGCTGCCGGCGATCCTTGCCCACGCGGCGCCGCAGGCGCATCTGGTAGCGCTGGTGAAGCCGCAATTCGAGGTGGGGCGCGACAAGCTGTCGAAGGGCGGCATCGTCAGGGACGCGGGCGCGCGGGCGGAGGCGGCGGACAGCATCGTCGCCCTGCTGGAGCAGGCGGGCTGGGAGGCGACGCATCGCCTCGTCTCGCCGATCCTCGGCGGCGACGGCAATGAGGAATGGCTGATCGTGGCCGCGCGGAGCAACGCGGCAGGCGACCATGGCGCATGAGGGAGCGGCCCACCCGATGAATGTGACATCGCTGCAGATTGCCCGCCTCGGGCATCGGGGCGACGGCATCGCCGATACGCCGGACGGGCCGGTCTTCGTGCCTTTGGCCCTGCCGGGCGAGGTGGTGGAAGTCGCGCGCGACCATGATCGCGCGCGGCTGCTGGGCGTGCGCACGCCCAGCCCGGAGCGGATCGCGCCGATCTGCCCGCATGTCGGCCCCTGCGGCGGCTGTGCGCTGCAGCATTGGGCGCCGGAGCCCTATGCCGCGTGGAAGCGGGTGCTGGTGGTGGAAGCGCTGGCGCGCGCCGATCTCGCAACGGAGGTCGGCCCGCTTGTGGCGGCGCATGGTGAGGGGCGGCGCCGGGCGGTGTTCCACGCGCGCGGCACCGGCGGCAGCGCGCCGAAGGGCCGTGACACGCTGGCTGTCGGCTTTGCCGGCCGACGCAGCCATGCGGTGGTGGCGATCGACGCCTGCCCCATTCTGGCCCCCGGGCTCGATGGCGCGCTCACCGCCGCCTGGGCGGTGGCGCAGGAACTGGTGCCGCTGGCCAAGCCGCTCGACATCCAGGTGACGGCGACCGAGACCGGGCTCGACATGGACGTGCGCGGCAGCGGCCCGCTGAAACCCAACCGGGTCGCCGCTCTGGCGGAAATCGCCGGCGCGCACCGGCTGGCGCGGCTGACCCGCCATGGCGAACTGGTGCTGCAGCGCGAGCCGCCGCTGCTCACCATGGGCCGCGCCCGCGTCACGCTGCCGCCCGGCTCGTTCCTGCAGGCGACGGCGGCGGGGGAGGCGGCGCTGGCGCGGTTGGTCATGGAAGCGGTTGATAGCGCGCGCGGCGCGGCGCGGGCGGTGGACCTGTTCTCCGGCGTCGGCACTTTCGCCTTGCGCCTGGCCGAGCGGGTGCGGGTGAGCGCCTTCGAATCCTCCGCCCCCGCCATCGAGGCGCTGAACAAGGCGGTGCGCGGGGTTGCGGGGCTCAAGCCGGTGGCGGGCGAGGTGCGCGACCTGTTCCGCCGGCCGCTGCTGGCGCAGGAGATGAAAGGCGTCGATGTCGCCGTGTTCGATCCGCCGCGCCAGGGGGCGGAGGCGCAGGCGCGCCAGCTTGCGGCGAGCGCGGTGCCGCTGGTGATCGGCGTGTCCTGCGACCCCGTCACCTTCGCGCGCGACGCGCAGATCCTCACCGAGGGCGGCTACCGGCTGGAGCGCGTCACCCCGGTCGACCAGTTCCTCTATTCCGCGCATGTGGAGCTGGTGGGGCTGTTCCGGCGCTGAGCGGCGTCAATTGCCCCAGCGTTCCATCCACATGCGCTCGCCGATGGAGCAGGACACCCGCGGCTCGGTGGCGGAGGCGGGCCGCAAAAGCGGCGCGGGGGGTGGGCGGATGCCGGCGATTTCCAGCACCAGCTTGGTCTTGATGGCGTCGGCGAATTCATGCGTGCCGCGCACCGGAATGACAAAAGCACCCGGCCCGCCGATCACGCAATCCTCGTAATAGATGTCGAGGTCGCCAATATCGAGCAGCGAGCCGCTGGCCTCCTTGAGCATCAGCGGCAGGCCGTTGATGGTGATGCCGCGCGCCACCACGCCGTCGCGCGTCACGTCGACCAGCGGCCCCTGATTATTGGTGCCGTCGCCGGAAATGTCGATCACGCGGCGCAGGCCGCGAATGGCATTGCCGTCGATGAGGTCGGCGCTGAAGGTCATGGCGCTGGAAATGGAGGTGCGGTAGACGCGCCGCAGCGGCGCCTGGCCGATGGCGTCGGCAAAGGCGCGGGCCTCGGCGGCGGAGCCGACCAGCATCCAGTCCACCACCAGCTTCTGCTCGTCCGCGCCCGCCCATTCGACATAGGCGATGGCGATGCGGCCATGCGGGCCGAGGCGCAGGGCCTGGAGAAATTCCGGCGAGGTGACGGCGGCGATATAGCCCTCGCGCTGCAAGGCGAGTTCATCGAGGTCCATGGAGTAGGACACGTCGACCGCCAGCACCAGCTCGACATCGACCGGAGTATCCGCGCGGGCGCCGCCGGCGGCCGTCAGGCTGCACAGGGCGGCAAGCAGGGCGAGAAACGCACGCATGCGCGACATCGCGACCTCCGTCCTTGACGGCCCCCCGACATGTCAGGAGCCCGTCATCATGGTGACATGAGGGGCGCGGAGGCACGAGCCCAAAGTGCGGGCGGGCGCCGCCCGCCGATGCCGTTCGCGTGAGCGGGCCCTACAGCGATAGGCCGCGCCCGCCGTGCTCAGCCGTCCAGCGTCTCGGTGCCTGTGATCTCGATGCCGAAGCCGGCGACGCCGACATAGGTGCGGGCGCGCGAGGCGATGAGGCGGATGGAGGAAATGCCGAGATCGCGCAGGATCTGCGCGCCGAGGCCGACCTCGCGCCAGTTCTGGTCGCGCAGCTTGGCGCTTTCGATCTTGTCCTCGCCGCCGACGGTGGACAGCGGCACGCCTGTCGTGCCGTCGCGCAGATAGACCAGCACGCCGCGCCCTTCCGCCTTGATGCGCTCCAGCGAGGCGCGCAGCGCCTTGCCGCCGGTGAACACGTCGCCGATCGGGTCCGCCCGGTGCAGGCGCACCAGCACGTCGCGCCCGTCGCCGATCTTGCCATAGACGAGGGCGATATGGTTCACCGGCTCGAACGGCGTGACATAGGAAATGGCGTGCATCTCGCCGACCACGGTGGGGGCGGCGAATTCGGCGGTGCGGCTCACCAGCTTCTCGCGCAACTGGCGATAGGCGATGAGATCGGCCACCGAGATGCGGGTGAGCTTATGCGCGGCGGCGAAATCCGTGACCTTGGGGCCGCGCATCACCGTGCCGTCGTCATTGACGAGTTCGCAGATGACGCCGACCGGCTCCAGATTAGCCAGCCGGCACAGATCCACCGCCGCCTCGGTATGGCCGGAGCGCATGAGCACCCCGCCTTCCTTGGCGATGAGCGGGAAGATGTGGCCGGGGCGGACGAAATCCACCGCGCCGGCATTGGGGTTGGCGAGGCCGCGCACGGTGGCGGTGCGGTCCTCGGCGGAAATGCCGGTTGTGGTGCCGTGGCGGTAATCGACCGAGATGGTGAAGGCGGTGGCGTGCGGAGCGTCGTTATCCGTCACCATCGGGTTGAGCCGCAGCCGCTTGGCATGCTCGGCGGTGAGCGGGGTGCAGACGATGCCCGAGGTGTGGCGGACGATGAAGGCGAGCTTTTCCGGGGTGGCGAACTGGGCGGCGACGATGAGGTCGCCCTCATTCTCGCGGTCGTCATCATCGGTGACGACCAGCATCTCGCCACGGGCAAAGGCTTCGATGGCCGCTTCGACGCGGGCCTGCAGATTGTCGGTCATGAGTATCGCTTCCACGCTCGCCAGCCCGAGGAAATCGTTCGGCGTCACCGCGCCGCCGGTGGCGGCGGCGATGCGCGCGCCCGCTTCCCGCGAGATCCAGGCCGTTTGGTCCTTGCACAGCGCGGTGATGCTGGCGGGCGACAGGCCGACGGCGCGCGCGAAGGCGCTCTTGGTCGTGCCTGTTGTGGTGAGCCAGTCCGCGAGTTTCATGACAGGCAGGCTAGGCCGTCCCGCTTTCGTCCGCAATGAAAAGATGCGCGGCTTTCAGTGATACTGAAAATGGCGCGTGGTGAACGCGGCAGGGCAGGCAGCCGAAAGCACCCCGTCGCCGGTTCCGGCGCGGAGCTTTGGGACGGCACGTCGCCTGCCGCCCCTTGAGAAGGGCGTGCGGGGCGCCGGGGCGGAAACCCCGGCGGTCGCCTGCACCATGTGTGAAAAGGTGGTGCAAGCAGGTCTTCAACCGTCCGACGCGCCGCCGCCGGCGCCCCGCAACGCGGTGTTTCTAGGCTTGCTCCATGCGCGCCCGGGAGGACTGTCACTTTCTATCCTCCCCTGTGGGGTGCTTGACGCGCCGGCGCGCCCTTGCGGACGGGTCGGCGCGCGTCGCCCCGTGGCCGGTGGGAAGACCGACCGGGGACGCATGGCTTGGGCCGCCGGGCCTTGGGGTGCGTTATCCCCGCCGCCCGGCCACCGCCCCCCACCCCGCGCGAGCCGGCCGCTCCGGTTGCGCCCCCTTCGTCGGGATGAGGTGAGGCAAGGATGCCAGAGGAAAATATCCCTGTCTAGGATTTTTTTCTCAACAAAGGGCATGACAAGGCGGATTTGAAATGCATAGTGATTTGCAACAGGGTGGCGCTGAAACTCTTGATAAATTTGAATTAGTTGAAGTCTTAATTACTCCTAAATCTTATCGGAGGCCGAGGATACTTTTAGTCTTTCTTCCCATAAACCGGAGGTGGTATATAAAACACTATCGACCCTCGTGTCCAAAATCCTTTGTCGGGAGGTTTGTCTGAGGTCGTGTAGGTGATGGTTGCGGCCATGCCGTCTGGGATTATGGCGCCAAACGGCGTTAGGAGTAGCTGCAAGGCGTGGGATGCAGCGCATGCGCGTTCGTGGAGCGCAGGAAGCTCTTCGACGTAGAGCCTTCTGGAGGGTTTCAATCTGCTCCATGGGCCCGCTTTGAAGTTGGCGTAATCGTCCGTGAAGCGTCCCCATGTGCCGTGGAGCATCAGATTCCTCTGCGGCACGATAGCCTTCATGTCGGCTACGAAGCGGTTTAGCTGTTCGGCGTAAGCAGGGATCGCCCACTTTGACGCCTCCTTGAGGTAGTCTAGCCGCGCAGACAACATCTTTTCGCCCACTAGCGCGTCGAGCCTATCTAGTGGAATGCCATACAAATGGCCCGTTAGTTTCGCGACAAAATCATCAATCTGCGCAAATGTGAGGGCTATCCGCCCGATAAGTTCTAGCTCAGCGGGCTGCAGCGGAAGCGCGAACGCAGGCTCGGGAAGGGGCGACATGAGCGACACCTATGATAACGAGAAACGCCGCGAGGATGTGCTAAGGCGCATGCTGTCGACGCCGCCAAAGCCGCAGGAGGTTGGCCGGCACAAAGCCGACCAGCCGATGGCACCAAATGGGATCAAGGATAGTGAGGGAGTGCCACCAAGTTATCCGGCTCGACCTCATCATTTGGAAGCAGCAGGTCAATCAGCTTGAGGAGCCGTCGCATGGGTCGATCCTCCCGGAGGCCTGAGGGGTGCAGCCGCAACCTGGCGCCGTCGCAGTGTCAGCGAGCGGCGTGACATCTGCAACCTCCAGCTTCAACCCTTGTATGGCGTCGTCACGGCGCCGCTGCCCCGCTCGCAAGCGCCGGCCTCAGCGCGGGAACGGCCAGACCGGGGGGGTGCCCACCTGGCCGCGATGGCGCAGGAGATGGTCGGCGAGCACGCAGGCCACCATCGCCTCGCCCACGGGGACGGCGCGGATGCCGACGCAGGGGTCGTGCCTTCCCTTGGTGACGATTTCCGCATCCTCGCCATGGCGCGTCACCGTGCGGCGCGGGGTGAGGATGGAGGAGGTGGGCTTCACCGCGAAGCGCACCACCACCGGCTGGCCGGTGGAAATGCCACCGAGCACGCCGCCGGCATGGTTGGCGAGGAAGACCGGGCGGCCGTCATTGCCCATGCGCATCTCGTCGGCATTGTCCTCGCCGGTGAGGGTGGCGCTGGCGAAGCCCTCGCCGATTTCCACGCCCTTCACCGCGTTGATGCTCATCAGCGCGCTTGCCAGATCGGCGTCGAGCTTGCCATAGAGCGGCGCGCCAAGGCCGGGCGGCACGCCCTCGGCCACCACCTCGATCACCGCGCCGACCGAGGAGCCGGATTTGCGGATGCCGTCGAGATAGTCCGCCATGCGCGCGGCCGCCTCAGCGTCCGGGCAGAAGAACGGGTTGCGGCCGATCTCGGCGCTGTCCCAGTTCGCGCGGTCGATGCCGATCTCGCCCATCTGCACCAGCGCGCCGGTGATGGTCACATCAGGCAGCACCTTGGCGGCGATGGCGCCGGCGGCGACGCGCACCGCCGTCTCGCGCGCGGAGGAGCGCCCGCCGCCGCGATGGTCGCGCAGGCCGTATTTCACGTCATAGGCATAATCGGCATGACCGGGGCGGTAGCTCTCGGAAATTGCCGAATAATCCTTGGAGCGCTGGTCGACATTCTCGATCAGGAAGGCGATCGGCGTGCCGGTGGAAATGAGCGTGCCGTCTTCCTCCGCCAGCGTGCCGGAGAGGATCTTCACCTCGTCCGGTTCGCGCCGCTGGGTGGTGAAGCGCGACTGGCCGGGCCGGCGGCGGTCGAGCGCGGCCTGGACTTCGTCGAGCCGGAAGCGGATGCCGGGCGGGCAGCCGTCGATCACCCCGCCAATGGCCGGGCCATGGCTCTCGCCGAAGGTGGTGACGCGGAAGAGATGGCCGAAACTGTTGAACGACATAGCGGTTCCGCCGGCGGCAGGGGAGGGATCACGGCGCTTCTAGGCGCCCGCGCGGCGGGCGTCAAACCGGCGGGGGCGGGGCGGCGCATGGAGAATGGCGGCTTTCGTGCTACATCTCGGCTCTTCGTGATTGCCAACCCGAGCCAATGCCCCTTTTTGAAATCGCCGTCGTCCTTCTGCTCGTGCTGATCAATGGCGTGCTTGCCATGGCCGAGCTTTCCGTCGTTTCCGCCCGCCCGGCTCGCCTGCGCTCCATGGCCGATGGCGGCTCCCACGGCGCCCGCATGGCGCTGCAACTCGCCGCCGACCCCGGCCGCTTCCTCTCCACCGTGCAGATCGGCATCACGCTGATCGGCATTCTCGCCGGCGCGTTTTCGGGCGCCACGCTCGGCACCATGCTGGGCGAATGGCTGCAGGAACAGGGCATGTCGCCCGGCCTCGCCGGCGGCCTCGGCTATTCGCTCGTTGTGGCGGCGATCACCTATATCTCGCTCATCATCGGCGAACTCATCCCCAAGCGGCTCGCCCTGCAGAGCCCGGAAAAGCTCGCCAGCCTGGTGGCGCCGGGCATGGTGATGCTGGCGCGGATTGGCGCGCCGGCGGTGTGGCTGCTCGACATTTCCTCCCGCCTCGTGCTGCGCCTGCTCGGCGAGCACGGCAAGGGCGAGGAGAGCAATGTCACCGACGAGGAAATCCGCGCCATCGTGATGGAAGCGGAGACGGCGGGGGTGATCGACCCGGATGAGCGCAAGATGATCGCCGGGGTGATGCGCCTCGCCGACCGGCCGGTGCGGGCGGTGATGACGCCGCGCACCGATGTCGACTGGATCGACCTGACCGACGACCCCGACGTGGTCCGCCGCACCATTCGCGAGACGCGCCACACCCGCATGCCGGCCTGCGAGGGCACGCCGGAGGAAAGCGTCGGCGTCATCGACATTCGCGACCTGCTGGAAGCCTATCTCGACGGCCAGACCCCCGATCCGCGCCGCTTCGTCAAGCCCGCCGCCGTGCTGGTGGAGACGGCCGGCGCGCTCGACGCCATGAAGTCGCTGCGCCAGGCCGAGACGCCGCTGGCGCTGGTGGTGGACGAATATGGCTCCATGGTCGGTATCCTCACCCCCGCCGACCTGCTCGACGCCATCGCCGGCACCGTGGTGCTGGACGAGGCGGGGCAGGCCAAGCCCGATGTGGTGGAGCGGGCGGATGGCAGCTATCTCGTCGCCGGCTCGACGCCGCTCGACGAACTGGCCGAGGTGCTCGGCATCCAGCTCCCGCGCGATGCCGGCTTCCACACCGCCGCCGGGCTGGTGCTGCATGAGCTCAAGGCGCTGCCGGCGGAAGGCGCCGCCTTCGAGGCGATGGGCTGGCGCTTCGAGGTGGTGGACATGGACGGACGGCGCGTCGACAAGCTGCTGGTCTCGCGCGCCGTGGTGCCGCGCCGGCGGGCGCCGCTGATGGGCTGACGCGCCTTCAGCGCACCGTGATGTCGGCGGAGAGCGCCGCCGGCGCCGCCGGCAGCCCGCCATAGCGGGTGCCGACGCCGACGACGACGGTGACGATGGCGACCGCGAGCGCGGCGGCGATCAGGCCATATTCAAGGCCGGTGCCCTGCGGGCGGCGTGCGACGGCGGTGCGGCGGCGCGATGCCATCGACTGCCCGACCATTTCCCGTTCCACCATTTCGCGCATGGGCCTGTCTCTGCTTGAAATCATCCACGTGACATCTGTCTTGGGACAGATTTTGTTGTGAGGTCAGCTTGCGCCTCACACCTTGACCGTGGGTTAAAGCCAGCCTTGCGCGGTGCTCCTCTTGGTCTGTGGTTAATGTTTGCCAGAACGGCATGGTTAATACTTTGTCGCGGCGGAGCCCTCAGCCGCGCGGCTTGGCCCGGCGGGTCGGCTCGGCCTGCGCCGGGTCTTCCGGCCAGGGATGGCGCGGGTAGCGCCCGCGCATTTCCGCCCGCACATCGCGCCAGGACCCGGCCCAGAAGGCCGGCAGGTCGCGGGTGAGCTGGATCGGCCGGTGCGCCGGGGAGAGCAGCGACAGCACCAGCGGCACACGCCCGCCGGCGATGCTGGGGTGGGTCTTCAGGCCGAACAGTTCCTGCACCCGCACATGCAGCGTCGGGCCGCCGTCAGTGGCATAGTCGATGGGCAGGCGCGAGCCGGTCGGCACCTCGTAATGGGTGGGCGCCGCCGCCTCCATGCCGCGCGACAATTCCCATGGCAGCAGGCCGGACAGCGCGCGCCCGAGCCGCTCCGCGTCGAGCGCACTGAGGGAGGTGATGTCGTCCAGCACCGGGGCCAGCCAGTCCTCGACTGTGCCCGCCAGCGCCTCCCATGACAGGTCCGGCCAGAGATCGGGCGCGCTGGCGTGGAGAAAGCGCGCACGGTCCAGCCATTGCCGCTGCGCGTCGGACCAGGCGAGCCGCTCCAGCCCGCGCATGGCGGCGGCGCTGGCCAGCGCCCGGGCGGTCTCCGGTCCCGGCTTCAGCGGCGCGGTGCGCTCCGCCAGCACCAGCGCGCCGAGCCGGCGGACATGGCGCGCGCGCAAGGCGCCCGAGGCGGGGTCGAAGGCGGTCTCGACACCCTCGGTGATGGCGGTGCCGAATTCGGCCTCGATATCGGCTTCGGAGAGTTCAGCAGCCAGCAGAATGCGGGCCTCATCCGCCGTGCCGGTGAGTTCGGCGATGGCGAGGAAGCGGGCGCGGGCGAGGGAAGTGGCGGGGTCGATGGCCGCGCCGCGCCCATTGGCCAGCACGAAGCGCCGCCCGTCGCCGCGCCCGCGCGCCACCCGGTCGGGAAAGGCCAGCGCCAGCAGCGCGGCGGGCGAGGGGGCCTCGCCCGCCGCCCGCGACCCGGCCCCTCGCGTCCCCGCTAGCTGCCGCGCTGCCTCCTCCGCCCAGCGCTCGGCCAGACGGCGCGCCTCTTCCGCGCGGCGGGAGCGGTCGCGGGAAAAATCCATCAGCCGGTGGGCGAGGTCGGGGGCGTCGCCGCCGAGGCCACGCTCGGAGACGAGGGCGGCGATGCGCGCGGCCTCTTCCCCCGCGCCGCGCCGGGCGCCTTCGATCACCATGCGGGCGAGGCGCGGTTCCAGCGGCAGCCTTGCCATGGCCCGGCCGAGCGGGCTCACCTGCCCGTCGGCGTCAAAGGCGCCGAGGCTGGCGAGCAGCACCTTCGCCTCCTTCACCGCCGGGGCGGGGGGCGGGTCGAGAAAAGCGAGGCTGGCGGGATCGCGCACGCCCCACACGGCGAGGTCGAGCACGAGGCGGGAGAGATCGGCGGCGAGGATTTCCGGCGTCGCAAAGGCCGGCAGGCTCGCCGTTTCCGGCTCGCTCCACAGCCGCAGGCACAGGCCCGGCTCGGTGCGCCCGGCGCGGCCGCGCCGCTGGTCGGCGGCGGCGCGGGAGACACGCACCGTTTCCAGCCGGGTGAGGCCGACACCGGGCTCGAAGCGCGGCACGCGGGCGAGGCCGCTGTCGATGACGACGCGCACGCCCTCGATGGTGAGGCTGGTCTCGGCGATGGAGGTGGCGAGCACAACCTTGCGCCGGCCGGCCGGGGCCGGGACGATGGCGCGGTCCTGCTCCGCCGGGGGGAGGGCGCCATAGAGCGGGGCGATGTCGAGGGCGGGGTCGTGCACCATCTCGCGCAGAAAGCGCTCGGTGCGGCGGATCTCGGACGCGCCCGGCAGGAAGGCGAGCAGCGAGCCGGTCTCCTCGCGCAATGCGCGGGCGATGAGATCGGCCATCTGCCGCTCGACCGGGGCGCCGGGCGTACGCCCGGCATAGCGGGTTTCCACCGGGAAGGCGCGGCCGAGGCTTTCCACCACAGGCGCGCCGGCGAGCAGACGGGCGACGCGGGCGCCGTCCAGCGTCGCCGACATGACGAGAATGCGCAGATCCTCGCGCAGGGCGCCTTGCGCGTCGAGGGCCAAAGCCAGGCCGAGATCGGCGTCGAGGCTGCGCTCGTGGAATTCGTCGAAAAGCACGGCGGCGACATCGGAAAGCTCCGGGTCGTCCAGCATCATGCGGGTGAAGATGCCCTCGGTGATGACCTCGATGCGGGTGGCGCGCCCGATTTTCGAGCCGAAGCGGGCGCGGTAGCCGACGCTCTGCCCGGCCTCCTCGCCCAGCGTCTGCGCCATGCGGGTGGCGGCGGCGCGGGCGGCGAGCCGGCGCGGCTCCAGCACGAGGATTTTCCGCCCCGCGACCCAGGGCTGATCCAGCAGCGCCAGCGGCACCCGCGTGGTCTTGCCCGCGCCGGGCGGGGCGACGAGCACGGCAGCATTACCGGCGCGCAGGGCGGCGGTCAGCTCCGGCAGGGCGTCGTCGATGGGGAGGGGAGCAAGGGGCGCGGGCATGGCGCAGGGCTATACAGCCTGTTGCCGTGCGCGGGAACGGGCGGACCCAAGACGCCTGCCGCCCACTGTGCCCTCATGGCCGGGCTTGACCCGGCCACCCAGGCTTCTCAGCGGTGCAAAGCGGGACCGCTGGATCCCCGGGACAGGCCCGGGGATGAGGGAGGCGGAAGGCCGCCCGGCTCAGAAGATCCGGTCGAGCGTGCGGCCGATCTTCTCGACGATCTCGCCCATCTGGCTCTCGCTGACGATGAGCGGCGGGCTGACGGCGAAAGTGTCGCCGGCGGTGCGCACCATCATGCCCTCATCGTGGAACAGCCGCTCCATGCCTTCATAGGCGCGGCGGCCGACCCCGTCCTCGCGCGAGGCGAAGTCGATGGCGCCGACGAGGCCGACGGTGCGGATGTCGAGCACGCCGGGCTTGGAGCGCAGCGAGTGGAAGGCGTCCGCCCACACCGGTTCCAGCGCGCGGGCGCGCTCGAACAGCCCTTCCTCGCGGTAGAGGTCCAGCGTCGCCAGCGAGGCGGCGCAGGCCAGCGGATGGGCCGAATAGGTGTAGCCGTGGAACAGGTCGATGACTGGCGCGTCGCTCTTCACGAAGGCGTCGTAAATGTGCTTGCGCACCAGCACGCCGCCCATCGGCACCGCGCCCGAGGTGACGCCCTTGGCGAAGGTGATCATGTCAGGCACCACGCCATAGCGCTCGGCGGCGAAGGCATAGCCGAGGCGGCCGAAGCCGGTGATGACCTCGTCGAAAATCAGCAGGATGCCGTATTTGTCGCAGATCTCGCGCAGGCGCTTGAGATAGCCGACCGGGGCGGGAATGGCGCCGGTGGAGCCGGCCATCGGCTCGACGATGACGGCGGCGATGGTGGAGGCATCGTGCAGGGCGACGATGTTCTCCAGCGCGTCGGCGCGCTCGGCGCCCCATTCCGGCTCGCCCTTGGAGAAGGCCTGCTTCTCGCGGTTATAGGTGTGCGGCAGGTGGTCGACGCCCGGCAGCAGCGAGCCGAACATCTTGCGGTTGGGCGACATGCCGCCGACCGAGATGCCGCCGAAGCCGACGCCGTGATAGCCGCGCTCGCGGCCGATGAGGCGGGTGCGCGTCGCATTGCCTGTCGTGGCGTGGTAGGCGAGGGCGATTTTCAGCGCGCTGTCGCCGGCCTCCGAGCCGGAATTGCACAGGAACACATGGTCGAGATCGCCCGGCGCCAGCGCGGCGATGCGGGCGGCGACGGCGAACGCCTTGGGGTGGCCGTACTGGAAGGGCGGGGCGAAATCCATCTCCGCCGCCTGGTTCTGGATCGCCTCGACGATGGGGTCGCGGTTATGGCCGGCATTGGCGCACCACAGACCGGCGGTGGCATCCAGCACCCCGCGCCCTTCCGGCGTGTAGTAGTGCATGTCCTTGGAGCGGGACAGCAGGCGCGGCCGCGCCTTGAACGCCCGGTTGGGCGTGAACGGCATGAAGAAGGCGTCAAGATCGTTGGGGCTGGCGGCTGCGGATGAGTAAGCAGACATGGAGGTCTCCGGCTGATACGGCGAAAAGGGGACAAGCCGCGCTTTTTTAGTCATGTATAATACGTAAGCAGCTTAGGCTCACGAGAAATAATCATGATGTGATCACTTTCCTTTCTGCCGGGGGTCTGCGTCACTGGCCGCCTTGACCCGGCGGCCTCATCGCGGCCATCAAGGCGCGGCAGAGGGAAAGCGGTCACGTTGCGTCAGCCGGTGGCGTGGCGGGTTTCCCAGGAAGCGTTTCTGCCGTGTCCCGGGCGGGGGAGCCGGGGACGGCGCAGAATAGGACGTTGCGGTGCCCGAGAGCACGACAATGGAGTTGCCCGACGCCGGCGCCGCCAGCCCCGAGGCGGTGCGCCACGCGCTGTCGCTCGTGCTCGCCTCCGACGAGCTGCGCTCCTCGCCCCAGCTCGCCACTATCCTGCGCTTCGTGGTGGAAGCGACGCTGGACGGGCGCCGCGAGGCGATCAAGGGCTATACCATCGCCGTCGAGGCGCTGGGGCGCGACCCCTCCTTCGACCCGCAGGCCGACCCGATCGTGCGGGTGGAGGCCACGAGGCTGCGCCGGGCGCTGGAGCGCTATTATGCCGGCGCGGGGGCCGGCGACGACATTGAGATCGCCATTCCGCGCGGCAGCTATGTGCCGCAGTTCCTGCCGCGCCTGGCGGCGGGCGGGGAGGTGGGCGAGGTGGAGTCCGCGGGCCTCGACGCCAATGTGGATGCCGTGACCCCGCCCCCCGTCCCGCCGGCGGGCATTGCGGCGGGCTCTCCCGCAGGCGTGCCGGCCCGCCCGCAGAAGGCGGCCCGGCGCCTCGGCCGCGCTGTCGCCATGGGCCTGCTGGCGCTGGCGCTGGCGGTGGTCGCGATCGGCCTCGTCACCGGCAGCCGCGACCCGTTCGGGCTGCGGGAATGGCTTGCCGGCTCCGGCTGGCAGCCGCTGGAGCGGACCAACCGGCTCGGCATTCCGATGATCGAGGTGCGGGCCTTCGAGACCGCCGGCCGCCCGCCGGCCAGTGGCAGCAGCGGCGACTTCACCGCCGAGGGGATCGAGGTGCGGGTGCGCGACGCGCTGGCCCGCTTCGACCTGCTCGACGTGCTGGCGAGCCCGGATGCGCGGCCGGCGCTGCGCTGCGCCGGCGAGGGCGCCTCCGCCAGCTCCGCCTTCGCGCTGGGCGGGCTGGTGGAGAATCATGACGACGGCACGCTCTCCGTCCTGCTGCGGCTTTCCGACCTGTGCGATGGCACCATTGTCTGGTCGCGCGAATTCGACAGCCTCAAGCGCGGCGGCGACGCGACCGCGCTGGAAATCGGGCTGGTGCGCGACATCATGGCGGCAATCGCCGAGCCCTATGGCGTGATCCAGGCGCGGGCGCGGGCCCGCGTCACCGCCGCCGGCGGGCCGGGCGCCGCCGGGCCCTATGGCTGCGTGCTCACCGCCTATGCCTACTGGCGCTCCTACCTCCCCGCCGAGCATGAGGCGGCGCGTGCCTGCCTGGAAAAGGCGGTGGCGGAGGACCGCACCTTCGCCCTCGGCTATGCGCTGCTGGCCGAACTCTATCTCGACGAGATCCGCGCCGGCGCCCCCTCGCGCGCCGCCACCCCGGCGCTCAACCGCGCGCTGGCGGCGGCGGAGCAGGCGGTGGAACTCGCCCCCACCAGCGCCTTCGCCCGCCGGGTGCTGATGGATGTGCATTTCTTTCGCGGCGAGCGCGCGGCGACGCTGGCGGCGGGCAGCACCGCGCTGGAACTCAACCCCTATGATGTCGACATCATCGCCGATTTCGGCGGCCGGTTGATCGCGCTCGGCGACACGGCGCGCGGCGAGGCGATGCTGGCGCAGGCCGCCCATGCCGCGCCGGGCATGCCGCCGTGGGTGGATTATCACCGCGTCATCGCCGCCTATCTCAGGGGCGACGCGCCCGGCGCCGCCGCCGCCGCGGACCATCTGATGGGCGAGGGCTACGCGCCCGGGCTGCTGGCGCGGGCGCTGGCCAGCCATCTCGCCGGCGAGGATGAGGCGGCGCGGGCCGACCTTGCCCGGCTGGTCGCCATTTCCCCCGCCTGGGGCCGCGATCCCGACACCATGATCGCCCGCTTCTTCCCCGATGCCGGCGTCGCCCGCAAGGTGCGGGCCGATCTCGCCGCTCTCGGGCTGAAGCGGCACGATTCCGCCGCGGCGAACTGAACCGGCGCCGCCGGCGCGCCCAAGGTCGCGTGGCGCGGGCGGGCCGAAGCGGCTATAGGCTTGGTCCGCCCGGATCACCCCTTCCACGCGGACCCCTCTCATGTCGGACAGTTTCGATCTCGCCATTGTCGGTGCGGGCGTCGTCGGCCTCGGCCATGCCCTTGCCGCCCGCCGTCGCGGGCTGAAGGTGGTCGTCATCGACCGCGACGCGCAGGCCAATGGCGCCTCGGTGCGCAATTTCGGCTTCGTCACCGTCACCGGCCAGCAGCGCGGTGAGTGCTGGCGCCGCGCCATGCGCTCGCGCGACATCTGGGCCGAGGTGGCGCCCAAGGCCGGCATCGCGGTGGAGCATCGCGGCCTGCTGGTCGCCGTGCGCCGGCCGGAGGCGATGCCGGTGCTGGAAGCCTTCCTTGCCACGGAAATGGGCGAGGGCTGCGAACTGCTCACCCCCGAGTCGGCGCGCGAGCGGCTGCCCGCGCTGACCGGCCCGCTTTCCGGCGGGCTGTGGAGCCCGCACGACATGCGGGTGGAATCGCGCGACGCCATTCCCCGCCTCGCCGCCTGGCTGGCGAGCGAGGGCGTGGAATTCCGCCGCGAAAGCGCGGTGACCGCCGTGGAGCCGGGGCGCGTCGTCACCTCGTCCGGCACGGTATCGGCCGAGCGCATCGTGGTGGCGCCGGGCGACGATTTCCACACGCTGTTCGAGGACCGGTTCAAAGCCTATGGCGTCACACGCTGCAAGCTGCACATGCTGCGCGTGAGCGACCCGGCGCTCGGGCGGCTGCCGGGCTCGGTGATGACCGACCTCTCGCTCGGGCGCTATCTCGGCTATGCCGAACTGCCGGAGGCGGAGGCGCTGAAGCGCGTGCTGCAGGCCGAGCAGGCCGAGCACCTCGCGCATGGGGTTCATCTCATCGTCGTGCAGTCGGCGGACGGTTCGCTCGTGGTCGGCGACAGCCACCACTACGCCGCGACGCCCGACCCCTTTGCCCCGGATTTCGTCGATGAGCTGATCCTCGACGAATATGAAGCCCTGTTCGGCCGCCGGCCGCGCGTGACGGAACGCTGGATCGGCACCTATGCCTCGGCTTCCGACCGGCTGGCCTTCATCGACCGGCCGCACGATCATATCCGCCTCGTGGTGGTGACCAGCGGCACCGGCGCCTCCACCGGCTTCGCCCTTGCCGAGGAAGCGGTGGCGGAGCTGTTCGACTGAGGCGCGTCTCCCGCACTGGCATTGCCGCCACGCGCCCCATCCTCTAAACCCGCGCCGTACTTCGAGAAGGACGGCGCCCATGGCCAAGGACAAACCCACCAAGCTTCGCGCCCGCATGCCGCGCGGCTTCGCCGATCGCGGCCCGGCGGAGCTGGCCCCCACGCGGGCGATGCTGGAGACGATCCGCAAGGTCTATGAGCTCTATGGCTTCGAGGCGCTGGAAACCCCCTTCATCGAATATACCGACGCGCTGGGGAAGTTCCTGCCGGACCAGGACCGGCCAAATGAGGGCGTGTTCTCGTTCCAGGACGATGACGAGCAGTGGCTGAGCCTGCGCTACGACCTGACCGCGCCGCTCGCCCGCCATGTGGCGGAGAATTTCGACAAGCTGCCAAAACCCTTCCGCAGCTACCGCGCCGGCTGGGTTTTTCGCAACGAGAAGCCCGGCCCCGGCCGCTTCCGCCAGTTCATGCAGTTCGACGCCGACACGGTGGGCGCCCCCACGGTGGCGGCGGATGCCGAGATCTGCATGATGATGGCGGACACGCTGGAAGCGCTGGGGCTGAAGGACAAGTTCGTCATCAAGGTCAATAACCGCAAGGTGCTGGACGGCGTGCTGGAAGCCATCGGCCTCGGGGGCGAGGAGAATGCCGGCCGCCGGCTGACGGTGCTGCGCGCCATCGACAAGTTCGACAAGGTGGGCATTGCGGGCGTGCGCGACCTGCTCGGCGCAGGCCGCTGGGAGAACCCGGAGGCCAAGAGCGGCGACTTCACCAAGGGCGCGGGGCTGGATGAGGGGCAGAGCTCCGTAATCTTAGGTTATATTGATCCTAACGGTCATGTTGCCCAAATTGTCCGTGGCGGCCCTGCTTCCTTGCCTACGACTGGACAATTTACTGAGGTGTCTGGACTGGGATGGGCTGGTGCAGACGCTCTCATGGCAAGTGGTTCGTTTACTGACGGTCTCCGCGAGCTTCACGAGATTAGTAATTTGATCAACGGCGCCGGCTATGGCGACCGGGTGAAGATCGATCCCTCCGTCGTGCGTGGCCTCGAATATTACACCGGCCCGGTGTTTGAGGCCGAGCTGACCTTCGAGGTGACGGACGAGAAGGGCCGCCCGGTGCGCTTCGGCTCGGTCGGCGGTGGCGGGCGCTATGATGGGCTGGTCGGGCGCTTCCGCGGCGAAGCGGTGCCGGCTACGGGTTTCTCCATCGGCGTCTCGCGGCTCGCCTCGGCGCTGTCCTATCTCAAGACCGACGCCACGCCGGAATTCGGCCCCGTGGTGGTGGTCGTCATGGATCGCGACCAGACCGCGCATTATATGGGCCTCGTCGCGAAGCTGCGGCAGGCCGGCATCCGCGCCGAAATGTATCTCGGCAACCCGAAAAATCTCGGCAACCAGTTTAGATATGCCGACCGCCGCAACTCGCCTTGCGTGGTCATTCAGGGCTCGGACGAGCGCGCGGCGGGTCAGGTGCAGATCAAGGACCTGATCGAGGGCGCCAAGGCCGCCGCCGCCATCACCGACAATGCCGAGTGGCGCGAAAGCCGCCCGGCGCAGTTCGCCTGCGCCGAGGCCGAGCTGGTGGAAAAGGTGCGCGAGCTGCTCGACCATCACGGCGTGCCGCATGGTGACAAGCTGGCGTGAGGCCGGCGCCGGCGCAGCGCCAGCCGCCGGCCTCTCTCAGAAGCCGTGCAGCGGGCCTTCGACGGAGATTTCCACCCCATTCAGCGTGCCCTTGCGATGGGGCGCGGCGGGAGGCGCGAGGTGGGGCTCAACCTCGGCCTTGAACGCCTTGAGCGCGTCGCGCTGGGCGGTGATGGTCTTCGCCTCCAGCCGGAGGCGGAAATCGGCGGGGTTGAGTCCGTTGGCCTGAAGCCAGGCGGAGAGTTCGTCGAGGGCGCCTTTCATCGCGGAAGTCCTTGGCAGGATACAGAAGCGGCGAGGAGATAGGCGCGGACCCGCCGGGATGCCAGAGGGCGAGAGGCGCACGGTAACGGGCGGCGCGTCGCCCACCCCGAAACCATGTCACGCCCCGTGCATGGACCCGCGCGCGGGGCTTTGCTAGAAGCGCGCAGCTTATAAACGCCCCGTTTCCCGCAGACCGGACCCGCCCATGCCCGCCGACCAAAGCCACGCCGAGGAACTGCTCGCGCTCTATGCGCGCGCCGGTTTCACGCGCGTCGAGCCGCCGGTGCTCCAGCCCGCCGATGCCTTTCTCGACCTGTCGGGCGAGGAAATGCGGCGCACCATGTTCATCACCATGGACCCGGACGGGCGCGAACTGTGCCTGAGGCCGGACCTCACTCTGCCGGTGTGCCGCCATTACATTGCCGAAGGCGCCGCGCAGCCGCGCGACTTCGCCTATCTCGGCCCGGTGTTCCGCTCCGATGTGGCAGGCGGCGAATTGTTGCAGGCCGGTGTCGAATCCCTCGGCCGGCATGACCGCGAGGCGGCGGATGCCGACCTTCTGGCGCTGGGGCTGGAGACGGCGGCGCTGTGGGGGGTGATCGACCCCACCATCCGGCTCGGCGATGCCGGGCTTTTCGCCACGCTGCTCGACGCGCTGGCCCTGCCCCCGGTCTGGCGGCGGCGGCTGATCAAGGACTTCGCCCGCTCCGGCGATCTCGGCGCCGATCTCGCTTTGCTGAAGCAGCGCCCGGAGGCCGGCGGCGTCACCGCCCATGCCGGCGTGCTCTCGGCACTGGCGGGCTCCGACCCGGCGGCGGCGCGGGCGCTGGTGACGGATTTGCTCTCCATCGCCGGCATTTCCACCGTCGGCGGGCGTTCCGTGTCGGAAATCGCCGAGCGCTTTCTCGAACAGGCGGCGCCCGGCGATGCCGAAGGCCTGTCGCCGGAGAAGGTGGCGGTGATCGAGCGCTATCTCGCCATTGCCGGCACGCCCGACCAGGCGGCGGCGCGGCTGCGGGCGCTGGCGGGCGAGGCGGGGCTGGAGCTGGACGGCGCGCTCGACGCCTTCGAGACCCGCACCCATTTCATCGCCGCGCAGGGCATCGAGCCCGAGCGCCTCTCCTTCGCCACCGCCTTCGGCCGGCCGCTCGACTATTACAGCGGCATGGTGTTCGAGCTGCACGAAAACGGCGCGGGGGCCCCGCTGGTCGCCGGCGGGCGTTATGACGGGCTGCTCGGCCGGCTCGGCGCCGGCGAGCCCATTCCCGCCGTCGGCTTCGCCGTCTGGCTCGGCCGGCTCGATGCCGTGGAGGCTCGTCTATGAGCGCGCTGATCGTCGCCGTGCCGTCCAAGGGCCGGCTGCAGGAAAACGCCACCGGCTTCTTCGCCCGCGCCGGCATGTCGCTGACCCAGTCGCGCGGCGCGCGTGACTATCGCGGCGTGCTGACCGGGGTTGAAGGGGTGGAGGTTGCCTATCTCTCCGCCTCCGAGATCGCCAGCCAGCTCGCGGCCGGCGCGGTGCATCTCGGTGTCACCGGCGAGGATCTGGTGCGCGAGAGCATCCCCGACGCCGATTCCAAGGTGCTGCTGGTGGAAGGGCTCGGCTTCGGCCACGCCAATGTGGTGGTGGCGGTGCCGCAGGCCTGGATCGACGTGCGCACCATGCGCGACCTCGATGACGTGGCGACGCATTTCCACGCCACGCGCGGGCGGCGGGTGCGGGTGGCGACCAAATATCTCAACCTGACGCGCGGCTTCTTCGCCCGCCACGGCATTGTCGATTACCGCATCGTGGAAAGCCTGGGCGCCACCGAGGGCACGCCGGCGGCGGGCACGGCGGAGCTGATCGTCGACATCACCACGACCGGCTCGACGCTGGCGGCCAACGCGCTGAAGGTGATCGAGGACGGGGTGATCCTGCGCTCCGAGGCCAATCTCGTCGCCTCGCTCAATGCCGACTGGAATCCGGCGGCGAAGGCGGCGGCGCGGGCGCTGCTCGACCGGGTGACGGCGGCCAAGCGCGCCGCCACCATGCGCGAGGTGAAGACGCGCTTTGCCGCCTGCGATGCCGGCGTAGTGCAGGAGGCGGTGCGCCGCTTCCGCGCCTTGGCGCCGTTCGGCGCGCCGACCTCCTCCGGCATGGTGACGCTGCACTGCCCGCCGGACACGCTGCACCCGCTGGCGGTGTTTTTGCGCGAACAGGGCGCGGCCACCGTCTCGGTCGGCCCGCTCGACTATGTGTTCGCGGCGGAGAACCCGCTTTACGAAAAGCTGGAAGAGCGGATCGGGTAGGGGCGGGCGGTCCTTGCCCCCTCATGGCCGGGCTTGACCCGGCCACCCAGGAACAGCACCGCCGGGAACCGCTTTGACGGGTCCAAAGGCTGGATCCCCGGGTCAAGCCCGGGGATGAGGGAGGGATAGTCCCGTCATCCCGGCCGAAGCGCAGCGGAGAGCCGGGATCGTCCTCAGTATTGGCGCGCGATCCCGGATCGGCCTGCGGCCGTCCGGGATGACGATGAAGGGGCCTTACCCCCGCGCGGCGTGTGCCTCTTCCGCCGCCTCGACAGGTACCGCGAAGGCTGCCGCCTCGCCGATGGCGTGGCCGAACAGGATGAGGCAGGGGCCGGTGGCGCCGTCCGCCACGGCTGCCTCCAGCGCCGCCTGCAGCGTGGCGACGGTGGCCGGCACCTGCCGTTCCTCCGGCCGTGTGGCGGAGAACAGGGCGATGGCCGGCGTCGCCGGATCGAGACCGGCCGCCATCGCCTTGCCCGCCAGCTCGCCCCAGGTGCGCTGGGGCATATAGACCACCGTGGTGGCGGCGGGATCGGCGAGCGCCGCCCAGTCGAGATCGCGCGGCAGCTTGCCGTCGCGGGCATGGGCGGTGACGAATTGCAGCCGCCGCGCATGGTCGCGATGGGTGAGCGAGGTGGTGAGCCGGCTCGCCGCCCCCTGCGCCGCGGTGATGCCCGGCACCACTTCCACCGGCAGGCCGGCATGGCGTGCCGCCGCGATTTCCTCGCCGGCGCGGCCGAACACCATGGGGTCGCCGCCCTTCAGCCGCACCACGCGCTTGCCCTGCTTGGCCAGCGAGACCATCAGCGCGTTGATGTCGTCCTGCTTGCAGGAGGCCTTGTAGCCGGTCTTGCCGACCAGCATCTTGCGGGCTTCGCGGCGCGCGACATCGAGCACCGCCGGGGCGACGAGATCGTCATATAGCACCACATCGGCGGATTGCAGCACGCGCACCGCCTTCAGGGTGAGGAGTTCCGGGTCGCCCGGGCCGGCGCCGACCAGCGCGACGGAACCCTGCGGGGTCTCCGTGCGGTCGGTTTCGGCACGGGCGAGAAGCTCCGCGCGCAGCGTGTCGGAGGGCTCGGCTTCCGGCGTCTCCAGCGCGGCGCGGGTGAAGCGCTCCCAGAAGCCGCGACGGCCCTGATAGGAAAGCGCGAGGGCGGACACCGCGGGGCGCCAGCCGCGCGCGGCTTCCGCCCAGCGCTTGAAACCCTGCGGAATCACCGCCTCGATCTTGGCCCGCACCGCCTGCCCGAACACCGGCGCGGCGCCGTCGGTGGAAATGCCGACCACCAGCGGCGAGCGGTTGACGATGGCGCCGAAGGCGAAATCGCAGAAGGCCGGCTTGTCCACCACATTGACCGGCACGCCGGCATGCCGCGCGGCCTGCGCGAAACGCGCGCACTCCTCGTCTTCCTCGATGGCGCCGATGGCCAGCGCCGCGCCGTCAAGGTCGGCCGGAGTCCAGTCGCGGGCGATGAGGATGAGCGCGCCGTCCGGCGGGGCGGCGGCGAGTTCGACCAGATCCTCGCAGAAGGCGGGGGCGATCACCTCCACCCGCGCGCCGGCGGCCGAGAGCAGCTCCGCCTTCCACGCCGCCGCCTCCGAGCCGCCGGCCAGCACGACGCGGCGCCCGGCCAGCGCGAAAAACACCGGCAGGCGGGCGAGCGGGTCCATGCGCCCGGAAGCGCGGCGGGCCCGGCGTTCGCCGGGCGGGGTGGGGGAGGCGAAATCGGTCATCGCGGCGGTCGTCCGTAAAGGGTCCTGCGCTTTATCACACAAGAATAACGTCTATTGAAGTCAATGAACGAAATTTTCGCGGAAAATATCAGTGCGCCTTTTCCGACAGCTTGTCGGTCCAGGCCAGCACCACGCCGGACAGCACGAACACGACATGGATGATGACCAGCCACATGAGCTGCTTCTCGTCGACCCCGCGGTCGAGATTCATGAAGGCTTTCAGGAGCGCGATGGCGGAGATGGCGACGATGGAGGCGAGCAGCTTCTGCTTGAGGCCGGAGAAATCGACCTTGGTCATCCATTCCGGCCAGTCGGAATGGCCTGATGCGTCGATCTTGGAGACGAAGTTCTCATAGCCCGAGAAGATGACGATGATGACCAGCGAGCCGGTGAAGGTGAGGTCGATCAGCGCCAATATGCCGAGAATGGTGTCGCTCTCGTCGAACTCGGTGGCGTGGGTGACGAAATGCAGCAGCTCGACGCCGAATTTGAACAGCAGAACAAGCAGCGCGATCACCAGCCCGAGATAGAACGGCGCCATGATCCAGCGGCTGACGAAGATGAAACGCTCGATGACCTTTTCCATGCGCCCGTCGCCTTCGAGAGGACCGCGCCTCGCGCGGATGCGAGAGGGGTGCCATGGCGCCGCGACGGCGGCAAGGGGTGAGGTCGGTGCGCTGGGGCGGGGGCTTTGCGCAGGAGGTGCGAAGAAGGTGCGAGTGGCGCATGTGGGGCGTCGTGCGTCCCTCGCGGGCGACGGCGGGCTAGAGAACGTTCCGATCGGTTTGCATCGCAATCAGATCGGAAAAACGTTCTCTAGCAATAATCGAGAGACTGTTTCACCGATCAGCTTGATTCAAGCTGATCGGATCAGGCTCTAGTTCGCCGTCACTTTCTGGTAGGTGTTCTTCAGCTCGTCCTGAATGACGATGGCCGTGCCCTTGGCAACCAGCAGCAGGTCCTTGTCCGGGGTGCGGGTGCTGTAGCTCCAGCCCGCCGGCGGCTTCAGTTTGGCACCGAGGCCGGGCAGGTCGGCATAGCTGAGCGTGGGCTCGACGATCTGCGCATAGGACTGCATCACATAGACGGCGCCGTCCGGCGCGGTGAGCTGGAAGATCGGCTTGCCGGCGTCGAAGCGGTAGGTGGTGTCGCGGTCGATGGTCTGCTCGGTATAGCTTGGCCCCATCGCCTGATGCAGCGACAGGCCCACTTCCGCCCGCTTGGCCATGACGATGCCGCCGACCGAGATGATCTCGCCGGTCTTGGTGTCGCCCGAGGCGGAGATGCCGTCCATGATGAAATGGCGCGGGCCGTTCATGACCACGGCGAGCGTGTCGAAGGCGCGGAACAGCTCGACCCGGGTGAGCGCATTCCACTTGTCGGCGGGGCAGTCGTCAAAGCCGAGCGTGTTGAACACCGACGCCAGGAGGCCGTCCATGGTGACATGCACCGCCACCAGCTCGCAATAGCGTGCATCGCGCAGCACGGCCGGCAGCTTCGGCGTCGGCGTGGGTCCCGGCATCGGCTGCTGCGCCAGCGCGGCGCCGCCGGTGAGCGGGAGCATCAGGCCGAACAGGGCGGAGAGAAGGGAGCGGGAAAGGGTCACGGTCGTTCCTCGTTCAGTCAGCGAGGCGCGAAAGGTAAGGCGCGGCCGACGACGAGGGGAAGACGCAGATGGCGATGCGACCAAGAATAGACGGGCGGAAGGCACGGCGGACGCGCCGCCGCGCCCGCCTCCGTCAGGCCGTCACGCCCGAGCCGACGGGGCAGGAGACCCCCGTGCCGCCGAGCCCGCAATAGCCGTTCGGGTTCTTGGCGAGATATTGCTGGTGGTAGTCCTCGGCGAAGTAGAACACCGGGGCATCGACGATCTCGGTGGTGATGGCCGGGAAGCCCTTGGCCTTCAGCGCCGCCTCATAGGCGTCGCGGCTGGCCTCGGCCTGCGCCCGCTGCTGGGCGGAGGTGACATAGAGGCCGGAGCGGTAGGTGGTGCCGACATCATTGCCCTGGCGCATGCCCTGGGTCGGGTCGTGGCTCTCCCAGAACAGCTTGAGAAGCTGCGCGTAGCTGACCTTGGCGGGGTCGAACACGACCAGCACCGCCTCGGCATGGCCGGTAAGGCCGGTGCAGGTTTCCTCATAGGTCGGGTTCGGGGTGATGCCGTTGATGTAGCCGACGGCGGTGACATGCACGCCCGGCGTCTGCCAGAACTTGCGCTCCGCGCCCCAGAAGCAGCCGAGCGCGAAAATGGCGGTCTCGAAGCCTTCCGGATAGGGGCCCTTGAGCGCATGGCCATTGACGAAATGGGTCTCGGCGGTGGGCAGGGGGCGGGCGCGGCCGGGCAGCGCCTGCGCGGGGGTCGGCAGGTCGATACTCTTCTTGAAGAAGAACATGGGGCAGATCCCTTGCTGGAATGGCGCCGATATGGGGAGGGCGGCGGCGTTTCGCGAGGGCGCCGGCCGGCGGCGGCGTTCACGCGCGCGGCATCACCCCGCCTTGCGGCGGCCGATCAGCAGAAGCAGCGCGCCGGCGACGCCGAGCACGGCGAAGAGCGGCGCGCCCAGGACCGGCACCACGAGATAGTCCCACACCGTGGCGGAGAGGGTGCGGGTGACGAAGGCCTGGAAGCGGGTGAGCAGGTCCGGGGCGACGGAAAGCCAGGTGACGCCGAGCGGGGTGGTGACGATTTCCGCCGAGGCGATGGAGCGCACCCCGTCCAGCACCAGGGCGACGAAAGCGCCGGCCAGAACCCACAGACCGACGAAGCGGAAGAAAAAGCGGATCATGCGCGGCGTCCCGGTCCTCATGCGCGATGGGCGCATCTGTCGCGTCCGACCGTCTGTAGGCGGGGCGGGCGGGGGAGGCAAGGCCCGCGCGCCGCGCGGCGGGGCCGCGAGCGCGGCGCAAAGCCTGCCCGCGCGCGGCATTCCGCCGCCTGCCTCGCGGGTCCGTGAAGACCCTTAGCCTTGATGTGGATCAAGGTTGCCGCTCGCCCGCGGCGCGAAAGCTCCCTCCACATCATGGAGTCGTTCCAGATCGGCCGATCGGAACGTGGAGGGTCGAATGACGCAGCTACAAGGCTCCGCTGGACGCGGCTCGGGTGCCACCGAGCCGGGCGTCGACCAGAGCGGAAAGAAGATGACCTTCGGCGAGGGCGGCCTTGCCTTCGTGTTCGCGGTCCTGGCGCTGTCCTGCATCACCGTGGCGGCAAAGACGCACGATGCCGCCTATGCCTTCCACGCCTATCTCTCGGCCTTCGCCAGCCTCGCGGCGGTGTTCGTCATCCTCAACCGCTATGTGGACCGCCCGGCGGCGCTGCCGGCGCTGGAGATCGACGGCAAGCCGAACTACAATTTCGGCCCGGTGAAGTTCGCCACCGTGGCGGCGATGTTCTGGGGCATTGCCGGCTTCCTGGTCGGCGTCATCATCGCCTTCCAGCTCGCCTTCCCCTGGCTGAATCTCGACCTGCCCTGGACCGCCTTCGGCCGGCTGCGCCCGCTGCACACCTCGGCGGTGATCTTCGCCTTTGGCGGCAACGTGCTGATCGGCACCTCCTTCTATGTGGTGCAGCGCACCTCGCGCGCCCGCCTCGCCGGCTATCTCGCGCCGTGGTTCGTGGTGCTGGGCTATAATTTCTTCATCGTCATCGCCGGCACCGGCTATCTCCTGGGCATCACCCAGTCGAAGGAATATGCCGAGCCGGAATGGTACGCCGATCTGTGGCTGACCGTGGTGTGGGTGACCTATCTGCTGGTGTTCCTCGCCACGCTCTGGCGCCGCAAGGAACCGCACATCTATGTGGCGAACTGGTTCTATCTCGCCTTCATCGTCACCATCGCGATGCTGCATCTCGGCAATAATGCCAGCATCCCGGTCTCGGTGTTCTCGCCCAAATCCTACATTGTCTGGTCCGGCGTGCAGGACGCGATGGTGCAGTGGTGGTACGGCCATAATGCGGTCGGCTTCTTCCTGACCGCCGGCTTCCTCGCCATCATGTATTATTTCATCCCCAAGCGGGCCGACCGGCCGGTCTATTCCTACCGGCTGTCGATCATCCACTTCTGGGCGCTGATCTTCATCTATATCTGGGCCGGCCCGCACCATCTGCACTACACGGCGCTGCCGGACTGGGCGCAGACGCTGGGCATGACCTTCTCCATCATCCTGTGGATGCCCTCCTGGGGCGGCATGATCAACGGCCTGATGACGCTCTCGGGCGCCTGGGACAAGCTGCGCACCGACCCGGTGCTGCGCATGATGGTGGTGTCGGTCGCCTTCTACGGCATGTCGACCTTCGAAGGCCCGATGATGTCGGTGAAGGCGGTGAATTCGCTGTCCCACTACACCGACTGGACCATCGGCCATGTGCATTCCGGCGCGCTGGGCTGGGTCGCCTACATCTCCTTCGGCGCCGTCTACTGCCTGGTGCCGTGGCTCTGGCAGAAGCGGGAACTGTATTCGCTCCGCCTCGTCAACTGGCACTTCTGGATATCGACCATCGGCATCGTCTTCTACATCTCGGCGATGTGGGTGGCGGGCATCCTGCAGGGCCTGATGTGGCGCGCCTACACCTCGCTCGGCTTCCTCGAATACTCCTTCATCGAGACGGTCGAGGCGATGCACCCCTTCTACATCATCCGCGCGGTGGGCGGCGTGCTGTTCCTGATCGGCGGGCTGATCATGGCCTTCAACCTGATCATGACCATCCGCCAGCCGGATATGGCGGAAGCCGGTTCCGGTGCCCCCACCCCGTCCCTTGTGCCGGCCGAGTGAGGAGACAAGATCATGGCTGAAGCCGTCGCTCCGAAGAAATCCCTCTGGGCCAAGCACGCCTTCCTTGAGAAGAACTCGATCTGGCTGGTGATCGGCATCCTGCTCGTGGTCGCCATTGGCGGCCTCGTGGAGATCGTGCCGCTGTTCTACCTCAAGAGCACGATCGAGAAGGTGTCCGGCGTGCGTCCCTGGACGCCGCTGGAACTCGCCGGCCGCAACATCTATGTCCGCGAGGGCTGCTACAACTGCCACTCGCAGATGGTGCGCCCGCTGCGCGACGAGGTGGAACGCTACGGCCACTATTCGCTGGCGGCCGAGAGCATGTATGACCGCCCGTTCCAGTGGGGTTCCAAGCGCACCGGGCCGGACCTCGCCCGCGTCGGCAACAAATATTCCGACGAGTGGCAGCGCCAGCACCTCGCCGATCCGCGCTCGGTGGTGCCGGGTTCGATCATGCCGGGCTATCCCTTCCTGGCGCAGACCCCGCTCAAGACCTACGAGATCGCCGACGACATGAAGGTCAACGCCGTGCTCGGCGTGCCCTATTCCGAGACGATGATCGCCGAGGCGCTGGCCGACCTGCGGACCCAGGCCAACCCCGACGCCGATGCCGACGGGCTGACCGAGCGCTATCCCGGCGCGCAGCAGCGCGACTTCGACGGCAATCCCAAGGTGCTGTCGGAAGCCGATGCGCTGATCGCCTATCTGCAGGCGCTCGGCACCATGGTCGACTTCAAGCTGTACGACGACAAGGCAAACATCCGCTGAGGAGGCTGGGATGAACGAGACTTATCGCGCCCTCGCCGAATTCGCTCAGACCTGGGGGCTTCTCTACTTCGTCGGCATCTTCCTCTGCGTGCTCGCCTATGCGCTCTCGCCGCGGCGCAAGGCGCAGTTCGAGGACGCTGCCCGCATGCCGCTGCGCGAGGATTGATCATGGCCGAGCATCACAAGAACGAAGTCGACGCCGTCACCGGCGTGTCGACGACCGGCCACGAGTGGGACGGCATTCGCGAGCTGAACAACCCGCTGCCGCGCTGGTGGCTGTGGACCTTCTACGCCACCATCGTCTGGGCGTTTCTCTACTGGATCGCCTATCCTGCCTGGCCGCTGGTGTCCAACTACACCTCGGGCGTGCTCGGCTGGAAGTCGCGCGAGGCCGTGCAGGTGCAGCTCGCCGATCTTCGCACGCAGCGCGGCGCCTTCGCCGAGAAGCTGGACGCCGCCTCACTGCAGCAGATCGAGGCGAGCCCGGAACTGCTGGCCTTCGCCCGCGCCCAGGGTCGCGCCGCCTTCGGCGACAATTGCGCTCCCTGCCACGGCTCGGGTGCCGCCGGCTCCAAGGGCTATCCGAACCTGAACGATGACGACTGGATGTGGGGCGGCTCGCTGGCGCAGATTCAGCAGACCATCCTGCACGGCATCCGCTCCACCGATGCCGACGCCCATGTCGGCGACATGCCCGCCTTCGGCCGCGACGGCATTCTGCAGCGGCCGGAGATCGTGGCGGTGGCGGATTATGTGCGCTCGCTGTCCAACCTGCCGGTGCCGAAGGGCGTGACCCCCGACCTCGCCAAGGGCAAGGAGGTGTTCGAAGCCAACTGCGCCGCCTGCCACGGCGCCGACGGCAAGGGCAATGTCGAGATGGGCGCGCCCAACCTGACCGATGGCATCTGGCTCTATGGCTCGGACCGCGACACCATCATCGCCACGCTCACCAATGGCCGTGCCGGCATCATGCCGGCCTGGGCGGGGCGTCTCGATCCGACCACCATCAAGGCCCTCACCGTCTATGTGCACGCGCTCGGGGGTGGACAGTAGCGCGCGCACCCTGACGGGTTGAGGCCATGCGGCGGGGCGTTTCAGCGACGTCCCGCCGCATAAGCATTTTTCCGCCCGGCAAGCCCCGGATCAACGGCTTCCGCAGCCGGGTTTAGAACAGCTCCATGCGACGCGCGAACCCTCACCGGCGCGAGGCTCGGGGACCGACATGAACATGGCGACCAAGGTGGAACGGCTGGAAGAGCCGGAATATGACGACGATGCCCCGCTCTACGAGGCCCGACGCAAGATCTACCCCATCGCCGTGCACGGCACCTTCCGCCGGATCAAATGGGCGCTGCTGATCATCACGCTGGGCATCTACTACCTTCTGCCCTTCCTGCGCTGGGACCGCGGGCCCAACGCGCCCTCGCAGGCGGTGCTGGTCGACCTCGCCAATGGGCGGTTCTATTTCTTCTTCATCGAAATCTGGCCGCAGGAAATCTACTACGTCACCGGCCTCTTGATCCTCGCCGCCCTGGTGCTGTTCCTGATGAACGCGGTCGCCGGGCGGCTGTGGTGCGGCTATCTGTGCCCGCAAACCGTGTGGACCGACCTGTTCCAGGCGATCGAGCGCATGGTCGAGGGCGACCCGCGCGAACGGCGCGAAAAGCTGAAGACCGCCTCGCGGACCCAGCGCGCCTTCGAGGCGGCGGCCAAGCATTCGCTGTGGCTGATGGTGGCGTGGTGGACCGGCGGCGCCTGGGTGCTGTATTTCGCCGACGCGCCGACGCTGGTGTGGCAGCTCTTCACCGGCACCGCGCCGCTGATGGCCTATCTCTGGATCGGCATTCTCACCTTCACCACCTATGTGCTCGCCGGCCATATGCGCGAGCAGGTGTGCACCTATATGTGCCCCTGGCCGCGCATCCAGGCGGCGCTGACAGACGAATACGCCTTCAACGTCACCTACCGCTATGATCGCGGCGAGCCGCGCGGCTCGTTCAAGAAGACCGAGGCGCTGCGCGCGGCGGGCGTGGCGGCCGGCGACTGCATCGACTGCAAGCAATGCGTCGCCGCCTGCCCGACCGGGGTCGACATCCGCCTCGGCAGCCAGCTCGCCTGCATCCAGTGCGGCCTGTGCATCGACGCCTGCGACACGGTGATGAACAAGGTCGGCCGCCCCACCGGGCTGATCGCCTACGACACCGAGATGAATGTCGAGCGCCGCATGAAGGGGTTGGCGCCGGTGACCCGGGTGCTGCGCGCCCGCACCCTGCTCTATGCCGGGCTGATCGTCATCGTCGGCGGCATCATGGTGGCGACGCTGGCGATGCGCGGCTCGGAAGGCGTCTCGGTCATCCATGACCGCAACCCGCTGTTCGTGCGGCTGTCGGACGGCTCGCTGCGCAATGCCTACACGCTGCGCATCGTCAACAAGCAGTCGCTGCCGCGCCGCTTCGCCATCGCGGTCGAGGGTGTGCCGGAGGCGCGGCTGGAGGTGGTGGGCGGCATTTCCGAGACCGAGAACGGCCATCCCGTGGTCGAGGTCGGGCCGGACCAGACCTATGAGCTGCGGGCGCTCGTCTCCACCTCGGCCAAGCTGCCGGCCAATGCCTCGCTGCCGGTCACCTTCTCCGTCACCGATGTCGTCGGCGGCGAGACCTCGACCGCACCCGACCATTTCAAGGGCCCCTGAGCCGAAGCGGAGGATGACATGGCCCCACCCATGAGCGCGCGCGAGCCGCAGGCCGGTCGGCCGCTGACCGGCCGGACCGTGCTGGTCTGCCTCATCGCCTTTTTCGGCGTGGTGTTCACCGCCAATTTCTTCCTGGTGCGGGCGGCGGTGACCAGCTTCGGCGGGGTGGAGACGGAAAGCTCCTACAAGGCCGGGCTCGCCTTCAAGGCGGAGGCCGAGGCCGCCGCCGCGCAGGCCGCCCGCCACTGGCAGGTCGACGCCCATGTCGAGCCGGGCCGTGTCGAGGTCGCCGCGCGCGATGCCAGCGGCCGCCCGCTCGCCGATGTCGACCTCGCGGCGACACTGCGCCACCCGACCGACCGCCGCTTCGACGTGACCCTCGATCCCGTCGTCATCGGCGCTGGAAAGTGGCGTGCCAGCGATGCCGTCACCGCCGGGCAATGGGAACTGGTGATCGAGCTTTCCCGCGACGGCGAGCGACTGTTCCGCTCCACCAACCGCGTCGTCATCCGCTAGACCAGAGCGTACCATGGCTGCGCAGGCTCTTTCTCTCCCGGCGACCGCCTCCCTGCCCGCTACCCCGGCGGCGCAGGACTATTCGCTGTTCCTGCGCCGCGACCCGGCCGGACAGGCGGAAATGGCCTTCGCGGTGGAGGGGATCGACTGTGCCGCCTGCATCGACGAGATCGAGGATGGCTGCGAGGCGCTGCCCGGAATCGCGCGGGCACGGCTGAACTACACCACCCACCGCCTCACCATCGGCTGGGAGGCGAAGGCGGAGCCCGCCCCGGCGCGGGTGCTGGAGGCACTGGCGAAGGCGGGCTACCGCGCCTATCCCTTCGAGGCCGACCGGCTGGAGGAGATCGACAACGCCACCTCGCGGCACCTGCTGCGCTGCCTCGGCGTCGCCGGCTTCGCGGCGATGAACATCATGCTGCTCTCGGTGTCGGTGTGGTCGGGCAATGTCACCGACATCACCCCCGAGACACGCGATTTCTTCCACTGGCTGTCGGCGCTGATCGCGCTTCCCGCCGCCGCCTATGCCGGCCAGCCCTTCTTCCAGAGCGCGATCCGCGCCCTGAAGTTACGCGCGCTGAACATGGACGTGCCGATCACGCTCGGCGTGCTGCTGGCGCTCAGTGTCTCCGTGTTCGAGACGCTGCACCATGCCGAGCACGCCTATTTCGATTCGGCGGTGATGCTGCTGTTCTTCCTGCTGGCGGGCCGCTATCTCGACCATGCGATGCGCCGGCGCACGCGGGCGGAGGCCGGCAATCTCGCGGCGCTGAAAGCCGTGTCCGCCAACCGCATCGAACCGGACGGGCGGCTCGTCACCGTGCCCGCCGCCGCGGTGAAGCCGGGCGACGAGGTGATGCTGCGGGCGGGCGAACGCGCGCCGGTGGACGGCCTCGTGCTCTCCGGCACCGCCTCGGTCGATGAAAGCCTCGTCACCGGCGAGACGCTGCCGCGCAGCCTCAGCGTCGGCGCCACGGTGCATGCCGGCAGCCTCATTCATGACGGCGTGCTGCGGCTGAAGACCGTCGCGGCCGGCGAGGACACGTTTCTCGACGAGATCGAGCGGCTGCTCGACAAGGCCTCGACCGCGCGCGGGCGCTATATCCGCCTCGCCGACCGCGCCGCCCGGCTCTACGCGCCGATGGTCCACACCACGGCGCTGCTGGCGCTGATCGGCTGGCTGATCGCCGGCGCCTCGCTGCACCAGGCGGTGCTGATCGCGGTGGCGGTGCTGATCATCACCTGCCCCTGCGCGCTGGCGCTGGCCGTGCCGGCGGTGCAGGTGGTGGCGGCGGGCACGCTGATGCGCGCCGGCGTGCTGATCCATTCCGGCGACACGTTCGAGCGGCTCGCCGAAATCGACACGGTCGCCTTCGACAAGACCGGCACGCTGACCCTGCCGGAGCCGAGCCTTTCCGACGCGGGCGATGTGCCGGCGCCGCTGCTCGCCATCGCGGCGCGGCTGGCGCTTTCCAGCACCCATCCGCTGGCGCGGGCGATCGCCGCCGCGCATCCCGACGCCCTGCCGCTCGACGGCGTGCGCGAGGTGCCGGGCGCGGGTGTCGAGGTGGAGATCGACGGTGTGACGGCGCGGCTCGGCAGCCCGGCCTTTTGCGGCTGCGAGGCGCTGGCGGCCGAACGCGCCGCCCGCGCGCCGGAAGCCTCGCTGGTCGCGGTGCGGCTGGGGGAGGCCTGCGCCGTGCTCGACATTCGCCAGGCGCTGCGGCGCGACGCCCGTGCGGTGATCGACGAATTGCGCGCCGCCGGGCTCAAGGTGGTGCTGCTCTCCGGCGACCGGCGCGCGGCGGTGGCGGCGGTGGCGGGCGAACTCGGCGTCAGCGACTGGTGGGCGCAGATGCGTCCGGGCGACAAGATCGCCGTTCTGGAAAGCCTCGACGCCAAGGGGCACGGCGTGCTGATGGTGGGCGACGGCCTCAATGACGCGCCCTCGCTCGCCAGCGCCCATGTCTCGCTGTCGCCGATCAGCGCCGCCGATGTGACGCGCGCGCAGGCCGACGCGGTGTTTCTCGGCGATAAGCTGGCGCCTGTCGCCATCGCGCTGAAGGTGGCGCGGCAGGCGCGGCATCTGATGCGGCAGAATCTTGTCATCGCGGTGATCTATAATCTCGTCGCCGTGCCGCTGGCGGTGGCCGGTTTCGTGACGCCGCTGGTGGCGGCGCTGGCCATGTCCGGCTCATCGGTTATCGTGACGCTGAACGCGCTGCGGGCGCGGCAGGGCGGCCTCGCCGCCGGGGAAAAGGAGGCGGCATGAGCGTGCTGCTCTATCTGGTGCCGGCGGCGCTGAGCCTCGGCCTGCTCGGGCTGGTGGCCTTCCTCTGGTCGCTGCGCAGCGGGCAGTATGACGATATCGAGGGCGCGGCGGTGCGCGTGCTCTCCGATGACGATCTGCACGAAGCGGGGCATGAGCGCCCGGACCGCAACGCGCTGACCGGCGAGCCGCGGGCATGAGCGCGAGCGAGTACTTCGACGCCGATACCGAGGCGGCGCGCGCCGGCCGGCTCGGCTGCGCCTGCCCGGAAGACGCGCCGCGCGTGCTGCGCCGCTCGCTCGGGCTCGGGCGGCTGGCCGGCGGCTTCGCCCTCGTGGTGCTGGCGCAGGCGCTGACGCTGGGCGCGCTGCCGCTCGCCGGGGCGATGCTGGCGCCGCGCCCGGACCTCGCCGCCCTGCCGCTCGCCGCGCTGCTGCTGGGCGCGGCGCTGGCGAGCCTGCCCGCCAGCGTCCTGCTCGACAATTTCGGCCGGCGCGCCGCCTTCGCGCTCGGCGCCAGCCTTGGCGTCGCCGGCGGGCTGATGGCGGCCTATGCGATGGCGCTCGGCGCCTTCCCGATGCTGGTGCTGGGCGCCGCCTGGCTCGGCGCGGCGCAAGGCTTCGGCATGTTCTACCGCCACGCGGCGGCCTTCGGTGCCGCCACCGGGGCGCGGGCGGGCATGGTGGCACGCCTCATCGGCGCCGGGGCGCTGGCGGGCCTCGCCGGGCCGCTGCTCGCCGGGGCGGCGGAAGCGGCCTTCGCCCCCTATACTTTCGCCGGCACGCTGATCCTCGCCGCGCTGGCGCAGCTCGGCGCGCTGGCCTTCGCCGTGCTGCTGCCCGAGGCGCGCTTCTCGCATGCCGATCTCACGGTCGAGGCTATGGCGCAGCCGCAGGAACGCCCGGCGCCGCTGGCCTGGCGGGCGCTGGTGGCCCCGACACTGATCGGCGCGCTGGCCTGGGGGGCGATGACGTCAGCCATGGCCGGTGCGCCGCTGTCGCTGGCCGGCTGCGGGGTCGGTGTGCCGCTGATTTCCGGCGTCGTCGCCTGGCATGTGGTGGCGATGTACGCGCCGGCGCTGGCCGGCGGGATGCTGGTGCGCCGGATCGGCGCGACGCCACTGGCGCTGCTCGCCCTCGCGCTGTGCCTTGGCGCGGCTGTGGCGGTGACGCAGGCGAGCGAGGCGGTGACGATCTCGCTCGCTTTTCTCGTGGTCGGCGCCGGCTGGGCGCTGGCGAGCCTTGCCACCACGCTGATGCTGCATGGCGCCGGCACGCCCAACCGGCTGCAGCTCGCCGCCCATGACGGCGCGCTGCTCGCCGCCGCGCTCGCCGGCGTGCTGATCTAGCTTTCCTCGCGCGTCATCCCGGACGGCCGCAGGCCGATCCGCGAGACGGACCTCTGTGCGATATTGACGCCCGCGACGGTTTATGTAAGTGATCGTTCACTGACATTGCGGTGAGGGATCAGGCATGTTCACGCGGCTGATGACGGCACGGCGCTTCGCGCCGCTGTTCTGGTGCCAGTTTTTCGCGGCGTTCAACGACAATTTCGTGAAGAACGCCATGGCGCTGCTGATCCTCTACGGCATCGCCCATGTGAATGGAGGCGCGCTGGTGACGCTGGCGGGCGGCGTGTTCATCCTGCCCTTCTTCCTGTTCTCCTCGCTCGGCGGCCAGCTTGCCGACCGCTACGACAAGGCGCTGATCGCCCGCCGGGTGAAGTTCGCCGAAATCTGGATCGTGCTCATCGCCAGCGCCGGCTTCGTCATCCAGTCGATCCCGCTGCTGTTCCTCGGCCTGTTCCTCATGGGCACGCTGAGCGCGCTGTTCGGGCCGGTGAAATACGGCATCCTGCCCGATCACCTCGCCAAGGACGAACTGGTCTCCGGCAATGCGCTGATCGAGATGGCGACCTTCGCCGCCATTCTCGGCGGCACGGTGGGCGGGGCGCTGGCCTTCACCCACACGGGCGAATGGGCGGTGGCCGGCTTCACCTTCGTGCTCGCCGTCATCGCCTGGCTTTCCGCCCGCGCCATTCCGCCGACGCTGCCCGGCGCGCCGGACCTCAAAATCGACCGCAACATCTGGCGCAGCACGATGACGCTGCTCGCCGACATCCGCGCCGAGCGGCCGATCTGGCGCGGGGCGCTGATCGTCTCCTGGTTCTGGCTGGTCGGCGGCGTGGTGCTCTCGCTGCTGCCCACCCTGGTGAAGGACAATATCGGCGGGCTGGAAAGCGTCGTCACCCTGTTCCTCGTGCTGTTCACCATCGGCGTCGCCATCGGCTCGACGCTGGCGGCGAAACTGTCGGAAGGGCGCATCCTGCTGGCGCTGGTGCCGGCGGCGGGGCTGCTGATGGGCGTGTTCGCGCTCGATCTCGCCTGGCTGATGGGCACGCTCGCCCCCGCCGCCCAGCCGATCGGCTGGGACGAATTCCTCACCTCCGGCGCCGGCGTGCATGCCGCCATCGGGCTGATCGGCCTTGCCGCCGCCGGCGGCGCCTTCGTGGTGCCGACCTTCGCCTTCGTGCAGGCCGCCGCTGGCGAGGACCGCCGCGCCCGGGTGATCGCCGGCAACAATGTGCTGAACGCCGCCTTCATGGTGGCGGGCGCGGTGATCGTCGCCGGCCTGCAATTCGCCGGCTTCACCGCCCCCGCGCTGCTGGGCGTGATCGGCGCGGCGAGCCTGATCGTCGCCATCCTCGCCGGCCGCGCCTTTCAGGGGCAGGTGATGCGCGACCTGATCAAGCTGGTGTTCCGTGTGCTGTTCCGCGTCGAGGTGACGGGGGCGGAGCATCTGAAGGCCGCCGGCCCCGGCTCGGTGATCGCCATCAACCATGTGAGCTTCCTCGACGCGCCGCTGATCATGGCGCTGCTCGACAATGACCCGGTCTTCGCCGTCGACCGCACCATCGCCGAGGCCTGGTGGGTGAAGCCCTTCCTCAAGCTGGTGCGCGCCTTCCCGCTCGACCCGACCAAGCCGATGGCGACCCGCGACCTGATCCGCCAGGTGCAGCAGGGCGAGCAATTGGTGATCTTCCCCGAGGGGCGCATCACCGTCACCGGCTCGATCATGAAGATCTATGACGGCTCGGCGCTGATCGCCGACAAGGCCGACGCGCCCGTGGTGCCGGTGCGGATCGAAGGGCTGGAGCAGACCTATTTCTCCCGCCTCGACGGCCACCAGACCCGCAAGCGCCTGTTCCCGAAGGTGCGCGTCACCATCCTGCCGCCGCGCAAGCTGAAGGTCGACAAGGAGCTGTTCGGCCGCAAGCGCCGGCGCGCGGCGGGCGCGGCGCTCTATGACGTGATGAGCGATCTCGTCTTCGAGACCAGCCACACCAATGTCACCGTCTATCAGGCGGTGGAGGACGCGGCGGTGCGGCTCGGCATGAAGCGCATCGTGCTGGAAGACCCGCTCGGCACCATCCTGTCCTATCGCAAGCTGCTGCTGGGGGCGAAGATCCTCGGCGACAAGCTGGCGAAGGAAACCGCGCCGGGCGAGAAGGTGGGCGTGCTGCTGCCCAACGCCGCCGGCATCGCCGTGGTGCTGATGGGCCTTTCCCGCCATGGCCGCGTGCCTGTCATGCTGAACTACACCGCCGGCGCCACCAATCTCGTCACCGCCTGCAAGGCGGCGGAGGTGAAGCTGGTGGTCGCCTCGCGCGCCTTCATCGAAAAGGCGCGGCTGGAGGCGGAGGTGGCGGAACTGGAAAAGCATGTGCGGGTGCTGATGAGCGAGGATATCCGCGCCTCGGTCACCACGCCGGACAAGCTGCGCGCCCTGCTGCCGCTGCCCGCGCCCAAGCCCGCCCATCCCGACGATCCGGCCTTCGTGCTGTTCACCTCAGGCTCGGAAGGCACGCCGAAGGGCGTCGTGCTCTCCCACCGCAACATCCTGACCAATGTGGCGCAGGTGGCGGCGCGCATCGACTTCTCGCCCGCCGACATCATGTTCAACGTGCTGCCGGTGTTCCATTCCTTCGGGCTCACCGGCGGGCTGGTGTTGCCGATGGTGTCGGGGCTGAAGACCTATCTCTACCCCTCTCCGCTGCACTACCGGATCATCCCGGAGCTGGTTTACGCCACCAATGCCACCGCCATTGTCGGCACCGACACCTTCCTCATGGGCTATGCCCGCACCGCCAACCCCTATGATTTCCGCTCGCTGCGCTTCGTGGTGGCGGGGGCCGAGCCGGTGAAGATGGAAACCCGGCGGGTGTGGATGGAGAAGTTCGGCCACCGCATCCTTGAAGGCTATGGCGTCACCGAATGCGCGCCGGTGCTGGCGGTGAACACGCCGATGTTCAACCGCGTCGGCACGGTGGGGCGCATGTTGCCGGGCATCCATCACCGGCTGGAGACCATGGCCGGCATCGAGGAAGGCGGCAGGCTGCAGGTGCGCGGGCCCAATGTGATGCTCGGCTATCTCCGCGCGGAGAAGCCCGGCGTGATCGAGCCGCCGGAGCACGGCTGGTACGACACCGGCGACATCGTCAGCTTCGACGAGGAGGGCTTCGTCGCCATTCGCGGCCGGGTGAAGCGCTTCGCCAAGATTGCCGGCGAGATGATCTCGCTCGCCGCCGTCGACGCCATGGTGGCGACGCTGCGGCCCGATGCCGAGCATGTCGCGGTGGCGGTGCCGGATGCGCGGCGCGGCGAGCGCATCATCCTGATGACCACCGCGCCGGACCTGACCCGCGCCGCGCTGCAGGCGCATGGCCGCGAGCGCGGCGTGACCGAGCTGATGATCCCGGCCGAGATCCTGCGCATGGACGAACTGCCGCTGCTCGGCTCCGGCAAGGTGGACTTCACCCGGGCGCGCGCCATCGCGCTGGAAATGCTGGCCGCGCGGGCCCCGGCCGGGGAGGGGGCATGAGTGCCCCCGCCCGGCGCGGCCGCGACGGGGCGGATACGCGCGCGCGCATCGAGGCGGTGGCGCTGGAACTCTTCGCCCAGAAGGGCGTCGCCGCCACCTCGGTGCGCGACATCGCGCTTGGCGTCGGGGTGAGCGAGGGCGCGCTCTACCGGCATTTCCCCTCCAAGGAGCAATTGGCGCGCGAGCTTTTCCTCACCCGCTATGCCGGGCTGGCGGCGGAGATCTGCGCCATCGACGCCGCCGAGCCGGAACTTGAGCCCAAGCTGCGGGCGGTGGTAGGGCTCGCCTGCGAGCTGTTCGATTCCGAGCCGGCGCTGTTCGCCTATCTGCTCATCCACCAGCACGAACATCTCGGCGGCGTGCCGGAGGCGCCGGAGGAGAATGTGGTGGAAGCGGTGGCGCAGATGCTGCGCGGGGCCGGTGTGCCGCCGGCGCGGGTGACGCTGGCGAGCGCGCTGGCGCTGGGCTGCGTGGTGCAGCCGGCGGTGTTCGCGCTCTATGGCCGGATAAAAGGCCCGCTGGCGGCGCAGGCGGAGGCCATCGCCGAAAGCGTAATTTCGATAATTAGGAATATATAATCATTATTTAATTACTAAATAGTAATTTGTGGTCGACGTGTATTCTTTTTATTTCAATTATTGCATTTCTTATTTCAGTATTTATGTCTCTGATCTCGGATATTATTTCTGATTTATCATCGTCTATTGATTTTTTCAGTATTTCGCTTTTTTCGTAAAATCTAGTCTGCAAAAATTGCGCTCTTTTTGTCGCGTAATAGGCCTCTGAGAAGTATGATCTCAATTCAGATTTCGAATCTGATTTTTTCAGCAATGCGATCCATTCAAGATTTCTATTAACTATCCCGAACACAATATCAACTTGATTTACGTATTCAAACCAAATCTCTCCTCGTGCTTGATGATGATTTACTATTTTTTCCAGAAGCTGCTGAAAGTGCTGTCCGTGTTCAAGAAATACAGCTTTCGCCGTCTTCCTGCGTTCCAGCCCCTGTAAGAACTGCTGGATGCAAAGAGCAATAATAGAGCCGGCGGCGGCGAGGAACCCGCCAACCACCGCGCCCAGAAAAGCGTCACTCGAAAACAGGGGTGAAGCTGATTCGATCATTTTTGCATTCTAGAACAGCTTCATGCCGGGAGGGATCGGCAGGCCGGCGGTGATCGCCTGCGTCTTCTCCTGCACGATGCGCTCGCCCTTGGCGCGGGCGTCGGCATGGGCGGCGACGATCAGGTCTTCCAGAATTTCGGCTTCGTCCGGGTTGAGCAGGCTCGGGTCGATATGGATCGCCTTCAGCGCGCCCTTGGCGGAGACGCGCACCGTGACCATGCCGCCGCCGGCGGCGCCGTCGACCTCGATGGCTTCAAGCTCCGCCTGGAGCTGCTCCATCTTCGACTGCATCTCCTTCACCTTGGACATGATGCCGAGAAGGTCTTTCATCGGGAAACTCCTGTGTCAGAATTCGATCTCGTCATCCGCGCCCGGCCCGTCGTCGCGGGCGGCCATCAGATCGGCGTCGGTCATGTCGGCATCGCCGGTGAAGCCGGCGGGCTCCTCCGGGGCGAGGGAGCGCACATCGACGATGGTGGCGCCGGGAAACCGCGCCAGCGCCGCCGCCACCAGCGGGTCGGCGCGCACGCCGGTCATCATCGCGTCGCGCTGGGCGGCGGCCTTCTCGGCCAGCGTCGGCTCGCCCTCTTCGCGCGACAGGGCGACCAGCCAGCGCCGGCCGGTCCATTCCGACAGCTTGGACTGAAGTTCCTGAATGAGGTTCGGCGCGCCGCCGGGGGCAAGCGCGACTTCCATCTGCCCGTCCTCGAAGGCGACGAGGCGCACGCTGTTTTCCAGCGCGAATTTGAGCTTGAGGTCGCGCCTTGCGGCGGCGAGGGCGACAAGGTCCTCGAAGCTCGCCACGGCGAGGCCGGGTGTGGGCGCGGGCGCCGGTGCGGCCGGGCGCGGCGTGGCGCGCGAGGCGACGGAGAGGTGACTTGCGGCGGTCGGCGCCGCCGAGGGGGCGTGCGAAGGCGCGGGGAAGCTGCGCGGGGCGGTCGCCGCCATCGCCGAACCGCCGCCACCGGACCCGCCGCCTCCAGAACCGTTGCCCATCGGCGCGCCGCCACCACCGGAAGGCCGGCCGGCGGGCGCATCCGCCGCGCCGTCGCGCAGGCGGCGCAGCGCCTCGTCCGGGGTTGGCAGGTCGCTGGCATAGGCGAGGCGCACCAGCACCATTTCCGCCGCCTGCATCGGCTTGGCCGCCTGCTGCACCTCACCGAGGCCCTTGGTGAGCATCTGCCAGGCGCGCGAGAGCACCCGCATGGACAGGCCGCGGGCGAACTCCCGCCCGCGCAGGCGCTCGGCCTCCACCAGCGCCGCATCGTCCGCCGTCTCGGGCAGGATCTTCATGCGGGTGACGAGATGGGTGAACTCGGCGAGATCGGCGATCACCACCGCCGGATCGGCGCCGGAATCATATTGTTCGCGCAGTTCGGTCAGCGCCAGGGCGATGTCGCCCTTCATCAGCGCCTCGAACAGGTCGATCACCCGGCCGCGATCGGCGAGGCCGAGCAGCGCGCGCACCTGTTCGCCATGCACCATGCCCCCCGTCGCCTGCCCGCCGGAATGGGCGATGGCCTGGTCGAGAAGCGAGAGCGCGTCGCGCACCGAGCCTTCCGCCGCGCGGGCGATGAGGCTCAGCGCCTCGGCGTCGATGCCGACCCCTTCCGATGCGCAGATGCCCTGGAGGTGCCGCGCCAGCGTGCCGGCCTCGACCCGGCGCAGATCGAAGCGCTGGGTGCGCGAGAGCACCGTGACCGGCACCTTGCGGATTTCCGTGGTGGCGAAGATGAACTTCACATGCTCGGGCGGCTCTTCCAGCGTCTTCAGCAGGCCGTTGAAGGCCGCTGTGGAGAGCATGTGCACTTCGTCGATGATGAACACCTTGTAGCGCGCCAGCACCGGCTTGTAGCGCGCCGCCTCGATGATCTCGCGGATGTCGCCGATGCCGGTATTGGACGCGGCGTCCATTTCCTGCACGTCGACATGGCGGCTTTCGATGATGTCGCGGCAATGGCGGCCGAGCACCGGCATGTCCAGCGTCGGCGCGCCACCACCGGCGGGGCCGTCGGCCGGCTCGTAATTGAGCGCGCGGGCGAGGATGCGGGCGGTGGTGGTCTTGCCTACCCCGCGCACGCCGGTGAGGATATAGGCCTGCGCGATGCGCCCGGAGGCGAAGGCATTGCCCAGCGTCCGCACCATCGCCTCCTGGCCGATCAGGTCGGCGAAGGTCTGCGGGCGGTATTTGCGCGCCAGCACGCGATAAGGCGCGGGCGCGGCGGCCGGCGCCAGCGCGGGCACCGCCGGGGCGATGCCGAGGTCGAAGCCCGGCGTGTCGTCGGCGGGCGTCTGGTCATGCCTGTCGGGGGTGTCGGCGCTCATGGCCCCTTCATAGCATCGCCGGCGGCGGATCGCGCAACGCGGCGACGACGGGGCGGACAAATTTCCGGGGACGGCGGGAGGCCGGAGCGCGCGCTACAGCCGCCATTTCACCGCGAGCGAGCCGGTCTGGTTGAGATAGGCGGAGGGGCTCGCCTGCACATCGTAGCGCGCCTCGAAGCTCAGCGTCTCGGAGCGCTGGGCGACGAGGCCGAGCCCGGCAGTGAACAGCCAGGGCGACAGGTCGGCGCCGGGCGTGACGAAAGGATCGCCGCCGCCGGCAAAGGCGGCGGTGACGCCGCCGGTGTCGCCGATGAGATCATAGCCGACGCTGCCGCGCGCCGTCAGTGCCAGCGTCTCGGTCAGCGCATAGCGCAAGGCGAGTTCGCCGGAGAGAAAGAGTTCGCGATAGGTCTGGCCGTCCACCGCGAGGTTGAGCGGGCCGGCGCCGGTCTCGCTGTAGCTGTCCGCGTCGACGCCGAGGAAATCGAGCCGTACCGCCGGCATCAGCGTCAGCCCGCCGCCGGCCGGCAGCGTGCCGCGCAGCCGCGCGCCGAGCTGGAGCACGCGGCTCTGGTAATCGCCCTGCGCCTGCGTGCCCATGAAGCCGATAGTGCGCGAGGTGTCGGTGTCGACCAGCCCGGCATTGACCAGCGCGCTGAGGTCGAGCCCCTCGCCCAGCGCGTAGGAGCCATAGGCGCCGAGCGTATAGGAGCGCAGATTGGCGGTGCCGGTGGCGAGATTGGCCCGCGCGGCATCGGTGTCGGCGGAAACGCCGGTGGAGGTGAAGGCGAACAGCGCGCCAGCGCGGAACGCCCCGTCGAAGCTGCGGTCGACGCCGAAGGCGGCGCCGCCGCCATCGAAGCTGTAGCCCGGCACGCCGCCGATGGCGCTCTGATGGCCGCCGCCGCCGAGCGGGCGCACCCAGGCCCGGCTGGTCTCCGGCGCCGCGTCCAGCCGCTCGGTCACGACCTGCCCGAGCATGCGCTGGATGTTCGCGGTCGCCTCGGTGGCGGCGCCGGCGAGCACCGGCAGCGTCTGGCTGATCGCGCCCGACAGAGCGGGGCCGCCGAGATCGTTGAGGGTGAGCGTGACCGGCGCCATCGCGCCGAACAGCCCGTCCGTGGTGCCGGCGACGGCATAGAGCGTGCGGGCGGCGCCGAGGGCGGCGGCGGTGCCGGTCGCCGCCACTGTCTCGACATAGGGGCGCACGACGGTCGTCTGGGTGATGTCGCCGGTGAAGACGGCTGAGGAATCATAGGTGCCGAGCAGCATCTGCGCGTCCGAGGCGTCGCCCTCGATGCCGCCATAGAGGCTGGCGAGCTCGCCATCGGTGATCGTGTTGAACAGCACCCGCCCTTCCGGCGTGATCGAGCCGAGCAGGGTGAAGGCGGTGCCGTCCGGGCGCAGGCCCTCGCCCCAGAAATAGCCGCTCTTGTAGCCGGTGATGATGAAGGTGCCGGGCTGGGCGGTGCCGAACGCCTCCGGGCTGACGATCCGCCATGGCGTGCCCTGCGACCACGCCCATTGCGGCGAGAGATTGCTCGGCACCACCTGCGCTTCCGGCGGGGTGAAGACAGCGGGATCATAGGGCAGCATATAGGCCCAGTGGCTCACCAGCAGATCGGTGCCGATGATCATCTGCATTTCCATGCTGATCGTGTCGCCGATCGGCACCATTCGCCCGAGCCCGATGGTGCTGGGGCCGCCATCCGTGGAGGTGAACACCATGGAAATCTGGCCGGCCGGCGTGACCGTGCCCTGGATGGTCAGTTCCGAGGTCGAAACGATGGGGCCGATGGCCAGCGTGCCGGTGCTGGTGCCGGTGAACACGCCGTCGGTGGAGGTGCCGAGCGCCCACAGCGTCTGGTCGCCAATGGGCAGCGGATTGGCGAAGCTGGTGTCCGGGGCCGCATAGGCCAGCATTTGCGGGACGGTGACATACCAGTTGCTGTTGCTGAGGAGGGGGTCCCAGACCGACTGGGCCTGCGCCGCCGGGGCGAGGAAAAGCGCGCCGAGCACCGCCGCGATCGGACCTGCCGCCCGTTGCCCGGTCTGAGCGGCTCCGCGCCGCTGCTCCCGCCTGCCCCGCTTCAATGCTCGCCCTCCGCTGTTTCGGAGTAGCGAAAATGGCGGCAGGCGCCGTAAGGAGCAACCCGGGGCAGGGCGCTTCATGCCCCTATCCCTGCCGATTTTGGGTGCATTCGCCGGCATGGCCTCGCCCGGCGGGCGCCGGAACGGGCGGTGCGGGGCGTGGCATGGGTCGTGAGGTGGGAGGCTGGACAGAGACCCGATCCGGGCTCGTTGGGGCTGCTTCCTTCCGGACCTGACCCGGTTGGCGAGTGGCTCGTCCACCGCCAACCTCCCGCCGCCTATATCGTCCAGATGCGCGGGGGATGCAAGAGGGCGCATCAGTCTCGTTTCGGCACGGAAATTGGAGGTAGCAGATGGACAATATTCGGGTACGAACTATAAACCAAATTTATTATTTCTGCTAAATTTATATGATTATCTTTTGATATTTCGAGAGATAGATTCATTTTCTTGAATGTTAATCTATAGACTCTCTTATCTATGTGGGGGATAATTATCCTATTATCTACTGTATGTCGCATTATTTCTTTAGGTGAAAATGTTATTTCACATCGATGTCCAATGGCATTTCTCAATAGTTTTGCATTATTAAATTTATTGTCGAATTCAACTAATGCTCTATCCAATTCGTCACTTTTTGCAACGCTATTGAGATAAGGTACTTTGTGTAAATACGATTGCAAATAAGATATTATTTCCCTTATCCCAAAAACGGTCATTCCTGCATCTCGGGCGGCTATGTTTTTCCATCCATCTATAGTTCCACATATTTTATTTTTTGAAATAGTATTTAGTTTATCAATTTCTTTAATGAAATTATATTCTTGAATTTCAATTATCTCAAACAAAGATACTGCATTTATGAAATCGTTTAGCAACGAATTTAGATTAATCAAATTGTTAATATAGAAAACAAAATCTGCTCCCTCATCGCGAGGTAATGAAGATGCGATGGGATTAAAGATCCCAATATCGTATACGCCTTCTTCCCCAACTTTTGGCTTAATCATATATTTCGTCCAATTTAAGAAGGTTTTTGGGTGATTGTATTGCCTGAGCAGTTACGTCATCACCATGGATATATTCAAGGCGTCGCGTGTCCAAGGGGGGTATGATAACGAATTTGTATCATGGCCGTTTGTGGGCGCCTAGGGCGTCGCTGCGCTGCGGAAAGCCCCGGCTCAAAGCGTTGTGACCGTTGCGGCGTCAAGGTTAATTGAGTGGGCGCGATGAAGAGTGAATGTTACCAAACGTAAAGTCTCAATAGAGTCGAGTGAGAAAGTATCAACCGAAGGAGAGGTAAGTTGCTACGAGCGTTCGACGAAAATTCATCTGATTGTCATCAGTCGTCGCAAGTCGCCGATTCATCGCTCATCGGTGCGGCGCGGCGTCCTGAACGCACGGCGCGGCGGAGATACGGCGCCAGCGCTGGGCTCGCCGCGCTTCTCGCCGCGGGCGCGCTCACACTGGCCGGCCCGGCCACGGCGCAGACGGCACCGCCGGTGAACTCCCCGCCCGAGGTCACGACCTCGGCCGAGGAAGCCTATGCCCCCCAATCCGGCCAGCCCGGCAAGGATGTGGTGTGGGTGCCGACGCCCGATGCGCTGGTCGACCGAATGCTCGACATGGCGCAGGTGACGCCGCAGGACTATCTCGTTGATCTCGGCTCCGGCGACGGGCGCACGGTGATCGCGGCGGCCAAGCGCGGGCTGCGCGCCCATGGCATCGAGTACAATCCGGAGCTGGTCGCGCTGGCCAAGCGCCGCGCCGAGGCCGCCGGGGTGGCCGACCGCGCCAGCTTCGAGCAGGCGGATATTTTCGAGACCGATTTCACCAAGGCACAGGTGCTCACCCTGTTTCTGCTGCCGCAGCTCAATGAGCGGCTGCGCCCGCAGATCCTGGACATGGAGCCGGGCACGCGCGTCGTCTCCAACAGCTTCGCGATGGGCGACTGGGAGGCCGACCGCATCGACCGCCTCGCCGATGATTGCAGCCGCTGGTGCACGGCGCTGATGTGGATCGTGCCGGCCAAGGTGGAGGGCGAGTGGCGGCTGGGCGAGCAGACGCTGCGCCTGACCCAGACCTACCAGAACGTGTCGGGCGATCTCGGCGGCACGCCGATTGAGAAGGGCCGCGTCGTCGGCAAGGAACTGCACTTTTCCGCCGGCGGGATCGACTATGTCGGCGCGCTGGTCGGCGACAGCCTGTCCGGCACCGCTTCCGGCGGGCCGGTGAGGAACTGGACGGCGGTGCGCAGCTAAATTCGCCTTCCTGTTCGCCGCGACTTCCCCCGCCCGCCCTGCGGGCGGGCGCGCCCTGCCGCGCATCTTCCTTCCCCCCCCCAATCGGAGAGATCCCCGTGAAGCCCCTCGCGATCGCGCGCGATTCCGCTGTGGCCGCCGGCGCCGTCCGGGCGCAGGGCGCGCCGAAGCCGAGCCTTTCCGCGCTGGACGGCATTGCCATGCTGATCGGCATCGTCGTCGGCATCGGCATTTTCCGCACGCCGCAGATCGTCGCGCTCAACGTGTCCAGCGAATGGGCCTTTGTCGGCTTCTGGGTGATCGGCGGTGCCATCACCCTGATCGGCGCCTTCGTCTATGCCGAACTCGGCTCGGCCTATCCGCATGCCGGCGGCGAGTATCATTATCTGCGCCGCGCGCTCGGCCGGCCGGTGGCGCTGCTCTTCGCCTGGGCGCGGCTCACCGTGATCCAGACCGGCGCCATCGCGGCGGTGGCCTTCGTCTTCGGCGATTACGCTCACGGCATCCTGCCTCTCGGCCCCTGGGGCCCGGCGCTCTATGCCGCGGGGGCGATCCTGCTGTTCACCGCGATCAACCTGACGAGTTCGCGGCAGAGCCGGACGCTGCAACTGGTGTTCACCATCCTCACTTTGCTCGCCGTGCTCGCCATTGCCGGCTTCGGCCTCGCGCTGGGCAGCGCGCCGGCAGAGGCGACGACCGGCAGCGCCGGTTCGGCCAGCGGGGCGTTCGGCCTCGCCATGGTGCTGATCCTGCTCACCTATGGCGGCTGGAACGAGGTGGCCTATCTCTCCGGCGAGATGAAGGATGCGCGCCGTAACATGCCGCGCGTGCTGGTGGCGAGCGTGGCGGTCATCACCGGGCTCTATTTCCTCGTCAACCTCGCCTATCTCAGCGTGCTCGGCCTTGACGGGCTGCGCGCCAGCGATGTGGTGGCGGCCGACACGCTGCAGCGTCTCTTCGGCCCCGGCGCCGCGCTGGCGGTGGCGCTGCTGGTGTGCTTCGCCGCGCTGAGCACGATGAACGCCACCATCTTCACCGGCGCCCGGCTGTACTACTCGCTGGGGCGCGAACTCCCGCTTCTGGGCCGCATCGGCCTGTGGGAGGAGCGCAGCAATATGCCGGTCAACGCCATTCTGGCGCAGAGCGGCATCGCGCTGGCCCTCGTGCTGTTCGGCGCGAGCACCCGCGTCGGCTTCCAGGCGATGGTGGAATATACCGCGCCGGTGTTCTGGCTGTTCCTGCTGCTGGTGGGCGCGTCTTTCTTCATACTGCGCCGGCGCGAGAGCGGACAGGCGGGCCATTTCCGCGCGCCGCTCTATCCGCTGACCCCGGCGCTGTTCTGCCTGACCTGCGCCTATCTACTCTATGCCAGCATCGCCTATACCGGCTATGGCGCGCTGGTCGGGGTCGGCGTGCTGCTGGCGGGCGCGCCCTTCATCTGGCTCGGCCGCGCCGGCGCCCGGCCGGCCTGAGGGCGCCCGCGCCGGAAAGCGCCGGCCAAGGGGGTCAGCCGGCGCCGCGCAGCCCTTCCACCAGCGCATAGACCGCCTTCACCCGCTCTTCATTGGGATAGTTGCGGTTGGCGAGCACCACGATGCCGAGCTTTTCCGCCGGGATCATCGCGACATAGCTGCCGAAGCCATTGGTCGAGCCGGTCTTGTTGATGAAGCTCACTGGGGCTGGCGGGGAGGGCGGATCGAGCTTCTTGATCGGCTGCGGCTTCATCGCCATGTCGAGCGAATTGCCGGCGAGCAGCCGGTCGCGCTTCACCGGCCAGGGATAGCGCTCCCACACCATTTCCTGCACATAGTCGGCGGTCTGGTAATAGCCGGTATGGGTGCGCGCCAGCGCCCGCGCCATCTCCGGCTCGACCGTGCCGACGCCCATATTGGCGTCGAGGAAGGTGAGCATGTCGAGCGCTGTCGATTTCACCCCATAGGCTTCCGGCGCCAGCAGGCCCGGGCTGACGCGGGCCGGCTTGTCGGCCTTGGTGTAGCCCATTGCGTAGCGGGCCATCTCGTTCTCCGGCACCTCGATATAGGTGCTGGAGAGGCCGAGCGCCGGGAACAGGTCGTTCTCCGCCGCGCGGGGGAAGCTGGTGCCCAGCGCGGTGGCGGTGACGAGGCCGAGCACGCCGATGCTGATGTTGGAATAGGCGCGCCGTGTCGCCGGGGGCGCCGCCGGCTTCCAGGCCGCGAGCCACTCCACCAGTTCCTTCTCGTTGCGCACGCTGTCGGGCACCTGCAGCGGCATGCCGCCCGTCGCATGGGTGGCGAGGTCGAGCGGGGTGAGCGCGCCGAAGGCGGTGCCGGTGAGCCGCTGCGCGACCTTGTCCAGCGGCGCGTCGAGGTCGAGCCGCCCGCGCTCCGCCGCCAGCGCGGCCAGCGTGACGTTGAACGTCTTGCTGACCGAACCGAGCTCGAACAGCGTGTCGCCATCCACCGGCTTGCCGTCGGTGCGGGCGGTCTGGCCGATGGCGAGGATTTCGTGCTGGCCGTTGCGGGTGAGGCCGACGACGAGGCCGGGAATGCCGTTGGCCTTGGCGAGCGCGGTGAAGATGGGCGCCGCGACCTTGCCGAAATCGGGCGCAGCCTTGGCGCTCTGGGCGCGGGCCGGCGCGATGGCGGCGCCGAGCGGCAGCAGCGCCGAGGCGAGCACGGCGCGGCGGGACAATGTGATCATGCGAGGCTCCTTGGCACGGACACCCCGCCCTAACGGGCGAATGTGTCCGTGGCGCGGATGAGCCGGTCGAGAATGCCGGGCTCGGAAAAGGCGTGGCCGGCGCCCTCGATCAGGTGGAACTCGGCATCGGTCCAGATCTTCGCCAGTTCCCAGGCATAGCGGGCCGGGCAGGGCATGTCGTAGCGGCCATGGACGATGACGCCGGGAATGCCGCGCAGCCGGTGCGCGTCGTCGAGAAGCTGGCGCTCGCGCAGCCAGGCCTTGTGGAAGAAGTAGTGGTTCTCGATGCGGGCGAAGGCGAGGGCGAAATGCCCGTCGCTGAAACTGGTGGAATAGCCGGCATCCGGCAGCAGGGTGATGGTCTCGCCTTCCCAGCTCGACCACGCCCTGGCTGCTTCCCGCCTCACCGCCTCGTCCGCGCCGGTGAGCAAAGCGCGATAGGCGGTGACGGGGTCGGCGCGCTGTTCCGGCGTCTTCAGCGGTTCAAGGAAGCGCTCCCATTTGTCCGGGAACATCTCGGAGACGCCGAAGCGGTAATACCAGTCGAGTTCCGCCTGGGTGAGGGTGTAGACGCCGCGCAGGATCAGTTCGCTCACCCGCTCGGGATGGGTTTCAGCGTAGGCGAGCGCCAGCGTCGAGCCCCAGGACCCGCCGAAGACCTGCCATGTGTCGAAGCCGAAGGCCTCGCGCAGCCGCTCAATATCCGCCACCAGGTCCCAGGTGGTGTTGTGCTCCAGCGCAGCATAGGGGGTGGAGCGCCCGCAGCCGCGCTGGTCGAACAGGACCACCTCATAGCGGCTGGGGTCGAACAGCGAGCGGTGGGCGGGCACGATGCCGCCGCCCGGCCCGCCATGCAGGAACACGGCCGGCTTGCCGCCCTTCGTCCCCACGCGCTCCCAATAGATGCAATGGCCGTTGCCGACATCGAGCATGCCGGTCTCGAAAGGTTCGATGGGCGGATAGAGGGTGCGCAGGTCGCTCATGGGGGCCGTGCTGGTTGGGTTAGAGGCGCCGGCGCGGGGCCGACTCACCCGCTACTCTACTCCGATGACGGGCGGCGGCGCTGCCTCCCTGAATTGAGAGGGAGCCTCGCCGTCAGCGGTGAGGTTTGGGCGCGGGCCGGGACCTGTGCGGCGGCGTTAACCCTGGGAGGAAACGCCCTCCCCATGCCGCAGTCTCTCCCCTTAACCCCCGCTTAAAGGCCCTGATTTAGGGTTCGTTTACCGGCTCACACAGGTGCCCTGCGGGGCGGAGGTTCATGTTCGGACGACGCGGCGACAGGGAGAGGCGCGAGCCGGTGCTGGGAACGCCCGGCTTCGATGGCGATCTGCGCCTCAGCGCCGATGATCGGCCGACGCTTCCTCCGGCCGCGCCGGACCGCGCGCGCAGCCGCAAGGCAGCGAAGGCGCTGCCGCCGCCGCGCGTCTCCCGCCGCCGGCATGACGAATGGGAGGAGGCCGAGGAGGCCGAGTGGGAGGACGAGCCGCGCGTGGCGAGGACAAGCCGGAACCGCCGACAGGATGAGGAGCGCGTACGGGAGCGCGGCCGCAGCAGCGGGCGCCGCCGCCCGCCCCGCCGCGGGCTGATCGGCCGGCTGGTCTATTGGGGCGTCGTTCTCGGCCTGTGGGGGGCGATCGGCCTTGCCGGGCTGATCTTCTACGAGGCGAGCCAGTTGCCGCCGATCCAGAACCTCGCCATTCCCGAGCGGCCGCCGACCGTCATCATCCAGGGGGCGGACGGGCAAGCGATTGCCACGCGCGGCGAGATGGGCGGCACCAATGTGCCGCTGCGGGCGCTGCCGCCCTATCTGCCGCAGGCTTTCGTCGCCATCGAGGATCGGCGCTTCTATTCGCATTTCGGGCTTGATCCGCTGGGCCTTGCCCGCGCCGTGGTGGTGAACCTGACCCGGGGGCGGGTGCGCGAGGGCGGCTCGACGCTGACCCAGCAATTGGCGAAGAATCTGTTCCTCACCCAGGAGCGCACTTTGTCGCGCAAGGTGCAGGAACTCATTCTCTCCATCTGGCTGGAGACCAAGTACACCAAGAACGAGATCCTCGAACTCTATATGAACCGCGTCTATTTCGGCGCCGGCGCCTATGGGGTGGAAGCCGCCGCGCAGCGCTATTTCGGCAAGTCCGCCCGGCAGGTGACGCTGTCGGAGGCGGCGATGCTGGCCGGGCTGGTGAAATCGCCCTCCGCCCTCGCCCCCACCCGCAACCTGGAGGGCGCGCAGGCGCGCGCCGAGGTGGTGCTGGCGGCGATGCAGGAGGCCGGCTTCATCACCCCGGAAATGCGCCAGACCGCGCTCAATCGCCCCGCCACCGTGGCGAAGGCGCAGGGGCCGGATTCCTATGGCTATGTCGCCGACTGGGTGCTCGATCAGGTGAAGACGCTGGTCGGCCCGGTGACGCAGGACCTCGTGGTCCAGACCACCATCGACCCCGCCGTGCAGACCGCCGCCGACAAGGCGCTGAAGGACGCGCTGGCGAAATCCGGCAAGAAGCTCGGCGTCGAGCAGGGCGCGCTCGTGGTGATGGACACGGTGGGCGGCGTGCGGGCGCTGGTCGGCGGGCGTTCCTATGAGGAGAGCCAATACAACCGCGCGGTGACGGCGCGGCGCCAGCCCGGCTCCGCGTTCAAGCCCTTCGTCTATCTCACCGCCATGGAGCGCGGGCTGACCCCGGAAAGCGTGCGCGCCGACGCGCCGATCCAGCTCAAGGGCTGGAAGCCGGAGAATTTCTCCCGCGACTATCGCGGCGCGGTCGAGCTGAAGACGGCGCTGGCGCTGTCGCTCAACACGGTGGCGGTGCGCCTCGCGCTGGAAGTGGGGCCGGACGAGGTGGTGAAGACCGCGCACCGGCTCGGCATCAATTCCAAGCTGGAGCCCAATGCCTCGATCGCGCTCGGCACCTCGGAAGTCTCGGTGCTGGAAATGGCCAGCGCCTATGCGCCCTTCGCCAATGGCGGCGTCGGCGTCACCCCGCATGTCATCGAGCGGGTGCGCGACCGGAGCGGGGCCATCCTCTACACCTATGCCGAGGCCGGGCGCGGCATGGTGATGGCGCCGCCGCATGTGGCGATGATGAACCGGATGATGCAGGACGTGCTGATCACCGGCACCGCGCGGCGCGCCGACCTGCCGGGCTGGCCCGCTGCCGGCAAGACCGGCACCAGCCAGGATTATCGCGACGCCTGGTTCGTCGGCTATACCGGCCGCTTCATCACCAGCGTCTGGCTCGGCAATGACGATTCCTCGCCGACCAGGAAGGCCGGCGGCTCCGGTCTGCCAGTGGAGATCTGGAGCCAGGTGATGAAGGCGGCGCACAAGGACCAGCCGGTCGTCGCGCTGCCGGGCACGGCGGTGCCCGTCAGTGCCGGGGGCGGGCAATTGCCGCCCGGCGACGTGCCCGAGGAGCCGGTGGTGACCGGTGGCCCCTCGCGCGCGCCCGCCGCCCCGCGACCCGGCCTCGACAACTGGCTGCTCGACAAGCTGTTTGGCAGCGGGTGAGGGAGGCGCGGTCGCGCATCCGTCGGAGGACCGGCTACTCCGCCCCGTAGCGGTGGAGACTGGCGCCGTGCGTCTTCAGCCAGGCCTCGGCGGCGTGGCGCTCGGGGAACAGGCCGTCCACAGTGGCCCAGAAGCGCGGGCCGTGGTTCATCTCGCGCCGATGCGCCACCTCATGCGCGGCGAGATAATCCAGCACCGCGGGCGGGGCGAGGATCAGCCGCCAGGAGAAGGACAGCGCGCCGGTGCTGGAGCAGGAGCCCCAGCGGCTCGCCGTGTCGCGCAGGGTGATGCGGGTGATGGTCACGCCGAGCGCGCCGGCATGGCGCCGCGCGGCCGCGACAAGATCGCGGCGGGCCTCGCGCTTGAGGAAATCACTGACACGCCGGCCGACATGGGCCGCCTCGCCGGCGACGAACAGCACCGGCTCGTTTTCCTCAAGTCCCGCCCACACCGTGCCGCGCGCCTGCGGCACATGGACGATGCGGTGCGGGGTGCCGCGCAGCGGCAGATGCGCGCCGGGGGCGAAGGCGACAGTGTCCGGCAGGCGCGCGAGCCGCAGCTCCACCCAGCCGGCATGGCGGCGGGCGAAGTCCAGCGCCTCGTTCAGCGTGCCGCGCGCCGGCAGGGTGAGCACCACGTCGCGCGTGGCGGCGCGGACCCGCAGCGTGTAGCGCCGCGCCCGCGGATTGCGGCGCAACTGAACGAGCACGTCCTCGCCGGTGAGCCGCAGCCGGAAATGGCTGGGCTCGGGCGCGGCCGGGGTCTTGCGGCGGGCGGGGATGAGGGCGCGGAAGAGCATGCGACAACCGGCCGGGAAAATGGGTCCCCATTATGGCACCCGCCGGCGCGGATGCACCAGACGGGAGCGGGAGCCGGCCAGCGCGTCGTCCGAGGATGACCTAACGGGCGACGCGGCGGCGGTTGCGGTCCTGCACCGGCTGATAGGCGATGCGGGCGTGATAGGCGCAATAGGGCAGGCCGGTCTTGGAGCGGCTGCCGCAATAATGGAAATCGCCCTTGCCGGGGTCGCCCACCGGCCAGCGGCAGGTGAATTCGGTGAGGTCGAGAATGGTGCAGCGCTCGCCCATCGGGATCACCTTGGCGACCGCGTCCGGCACCACTTCCGGCTCCGGCTCGGCTACGGGCGCCATGACCGGGGCGAGGACGGTGTTGCCCTGCACCATCGGCCGCGCCACCTGGGCCGCCGGCGCGGGGCGCGGCTTGCGCGGGCGCGGCGCCGGCGCGGCCGGCGCCTTGGCGCGGCCGGACAGGCCCAGCCGGTGCACCTTGCCGATGACCGCGTTGCGCGTGACGCCGCCGAGTTCTGCCGCGATCTGGCTTGCCGAGAGGCCTTCCGACCAGAGTTTCTTCAGCAGCTCGACTCGTTCGTCGGTCCAGTTCATCGCTTGGCCTCCTTCGTGCCGACCGCGAGGCGGAATCCCTCACCCCTCCGGCAGACCGAGCCTGCCGAACCCAACGCCCGCAAACGCAACAGGGAATTGCCGCCGCACGAGATGTCGTATCTCACTGGGGGGAGGCTACAATATGCGTGGACTCGGGGCGAGTAGGTTCAGGGGCGAAACGATCGTTTTCCCCAGCTAGAGTCCGCACTGCAACACTCGCCGACGAAGCCGAGTCGGATCAAGTACTTGGTCGGCGACACATCGCGCGGCCGGTGGGCGCAGGGCGGATCCTCACGCGGATCGGCCCTGCGCGAGACGGGGAACTCCCCGGGTTTCCCGAGGTTTATGCCGCACGCGCAGGGACGTGCCGATCCCTTGGGAGAAGGCCGGCGCCGTGTGCCGCAACCGAGGGAGATGCCGATGCCGCGCCTTGCCGCCGCCTTTGCCTGCCTGAGCCTTCTCGCCCTCTCCGCCGGCGCGGCCATTGCCCTGCCGGCCGGCTCTCCCGCGACGGCGCCGCTGGCGGGCGCGCGTCCGGACCCCGGCCTCACCCCGGTGGCCCAGGGCTGCGGGCCCGGCGCCTGGCGCGGGCCGTGGGGCGGGTGCCGCGACACGCCCTATACCGGGCCGCTGCCCGGCGGCGGCTATGCCGGCCCGCCCGGCGCGCCGGTCTATTACGGCAATGGCTGCCCGCCCGGCTTCTGGCGCGGGCCGTGGGGTCATTGCCGCGACACGCCCTATCACGGCCCGCTGCCCGGCGGCGGCTGGAAGCCCTGAGCCGAATGCCTGAGCCCTTGCACGCACGGAGACAGACCATGACCTCTTTCCTCAGACTGGCGACGCTCGCCACCGTGCTTGCGATGGGCAATGTCGCGCAGGCGCAGAGCCCGGCACCCGCCGCGCCGCCCCCCTCCGCCGAGGCGGCGCAGCCTCTCGTCGACCTCTATAGTGAGGAGGACGCGCAGGCGACGCTGGATGCGCGGCTGGTGGCGCTGAAGACCGTCATCCGCCTGACCCCGGAGCAGGAGAAGCTGTGGCCGCCGGTGGAGGAGGCGATCCGCCACGCGGCGAGGAACGCCGCCGGTCGCGCCGCGGACCGGGCAGAAGCTGAGCCGGCACAGGATTTTCTCGACGTGCTGGAGCGTCTCGCCGCGGCAGAAGCAGCCCGAGCCTCCGACCTCAATTCGATCGTCGCGGCGCTGAAGCCGCTGGTCGCCACGCTGAGCGTGGAGCAGAAGCGCCGCCTCCCGGCTTTTCTCGGCATGACCGACGATGCGGGCCGCCCGCAACCGACGCTGGAACTGTGGATTTTCGAGGCCGAGCAGGAATAGCGCCGCTAAGGCGCGCGGCCCGGCGGCAATTCGCGCCCGCCGGGCGGGCGAATATTGACCGCACCGCCCCTTTCGCTAGAATTGCCGCCATCGGGTGCCGCCCCCGCAAGGGCGGCACGTTTCGTTTTGGGCGGGCGCTGATCCTGTGCGGCGCTTCATGTTGAGAGAGGGAGGGGCGAGGTGATCACCCCCATCCTGCCGACCTATAACCGTGTCGACCTCGTCTTCGATCGGGGCGAGGGCGCCTGGCTGTTCACCAAGGACGGGGAGCGATATCTCGACTTCACCGCCGGCATCGCGGTGAACGTGCTCGGCCACGCCCATCCCCATCTCGTGGCGGCGCTGACCGAACAGGCCGGCAAGCTCTGGCATCTGTCCAACCTTTTTCGCATCGAAGGCGGCGAGCGCCTCGCCGCGCGCCTCACCGCAGCGACCTTCGCCGACACCATGTTCTTCACGAACTCGGGTGCGGAGGCGCTGGAATGCGCGATCAAGATGGCGCGGAAGTACCATTCCGCCAGCGGCCAGCCCGAGCGCGCCCGCATCATCACCTTCGAGGGCGCCTTCCACGGCCGCACGCTGGCGACCATCGCCGCCGGCGGCAATGCGAAATATCTGGAGGGCTTCGGCCCGGCCATGCCCGGCTTCGACCAGGTGCCGTTCGGCGATCTCGACGCGGTGAAGGCGGCGATCGGCCCGGAGACCGGCGCCGTTCTCATCGAGCCGGTGCAGGGCGAGGGCGGCGTGCGCGCCGTCTCCTGGGCGTTCCTGCGCGAGCTGCGCGCGCTGTGCGACGCGCATGGCCTGCTGCTCATCCTCGACGAGGTGCAGTGCGGCGTCGGGCGCACCGGCAAGTTCTTCGCCCATGAATGGGCCGGTATCACCCCGGACATCATGGCCGTGGCCAAGGGCATTGGCGGCGGCTTCCCCGTCGGCGCCTGCCTCGCCACCGAGAACGCCGCCAAGGGCATGACCGCCGGCACGCATGGCTCGACCTATGGCGGCAACCCGCTGGCGATGAGCGTCGCCAATGCGGTGCTGGACGTGGTGCTGGAAGACGGCTTCCTCGACCGCGTGCTCGCCACTTCCGCCCGGCTGCGCCAGCGCCTCGCCGAGCTGAAGGACCGCCACCCGGCGGTGATCGCGGAAGTGCGCGGCGAGGGGCTGCTGCTCGGCCTGCGCACCGTGGTGCCGAACACGGATTTCATCGCCGCCATGCGCGCGGAAGGCATGCTCGCCCCCTCGGCGGCGGAGAATGTGGTGCGCCTGCTGCCGCCGCTGACCATTGGCGAGGCGGAAATCGACGCGGCGTTCGACAAGCTCGACGCCGCCTGCACGCGGATCGAGGCAGTGCTGAAGGCCTCGGCCGCGAAGGGAGCGGCGGCATGAACGCGCATCATCGGGGTGCGGTGAAGCACTTTCTCGACCTTGACCAGATGCCGGCGGACGAACTGCGCGCGGTGATGGAGCTGTCGAAGAGCCTGAAGAGCCGCCGCCGCGAAGTGGCGATGGAGCGGCCCTTTGCCGGCAAAGCGCTGGCGATGGTGTTCGATCAGCCCTCGACCCGCACGCGCATTTCCTTCGATCTCGCCATGCGCCAGCTTGGCGGCGAGACGCTGATGCTGACCGGCGCGGAGATGCAGCTCGGGCGGGGCGAGACCATCGCCGACACCGCCCGCGTGCTTTCGCGCTATGTCGACGCGATCATGATCCGCATTCTCGACCACGCGGCGCTGGCCGAACTCGCCGAGCATGCCACCGTCCCCGTGATCAACGGGCTGACGCGCGATTCCCATCCCTGCCAGATCATGGCCGATGTGCTTACCTTCGAGGAGCATCGCGGGCCGATCACCGGGCGCACCGTCGCCTGGACCGGCGACGCCAATAATGTGCTGGTGTCCTGGGTGCATGCGGCGCAGCGCTTCGACTTCGCGCTCAACGTCGCCACGCCGCCCGAACTGGCCCCGCGTCCCGCGCTGGTGAACTGGGTGCGCGAGACCGGCGCCAAGGTCACCTTCGGCCATGAAGCGGAAGCGGCGGTGGAAGGCGCGGACTGCGTCGTCACCGACACCTGGGTGTCGATGGGCGATGCCGAGGCCGAACGCCGGCACAATCTGCTGAAACCCTTCCAGGTGAATGGCGCGCTGATGCGGCGGGCGGCGAAGGATGCGCTGTTCATGCACTGCCTGCCGGCGCATCGCGGCGAGGAAGTCACCGACGAGGTGATGGACGGTCCGCAATCGGTGGTGTTCGACGAGGCGGAGAACCGGCTGCACGCGCAGAAGGGCATCCTCGCCTGGTGCCTCGAAGGCGCGGTGGCCTAGCGCCAAGCGTCATCCCGGCCGAAGCGCAGCGTCGTGCCGGGATGGCTGTCCATCCTGAAGCCGCTCCCGGATCGGCCTGCCGCCGTCCGGGATGACAGCACCTGCGGGGCGTCCTCCGGCCCCCTCGCACATTCCCGGCGGCGCTCCTATATGGGCGGGCGACATGACAACACACAGCGCTTCTCCCTCCCCGGCCTCTCGTGGGCCCGATCCCCGCGCGGTCGACGACCGCGTGACCCCGTTCCACATTGACGGGCTCGATGTGCGCGGGCGCGTCGTGCGTCTGGGCACCAGCCTCGACGCCGTGCTCGCGCATCACGACTACCCCGCCCCGGTCAAGCGTCTGCTCGGCGAGGCCGTGGCGCTCACCGTGCTGCTCGGCTCGACGCTGAAGATTCAGGGCCGCTTCATTTTGCAGACCCGCACCGACGGGCCGGTCGACCTGCTGGTGGTGGATTTCGCCGCGCCGCAGGATGTGCGCGCCTATGCCCGCTTCGATGCGGAGCGGCTGGAGGCGATGCAGGCGGCGCTGCCGTCCGGCGCCGGCTTCGACAGCGGCGCGCTGCTCGGCCATGGCCATCTCGCCATGACCATCGACCAGGGGCTGAGCGTTAACCGCTATCAGGGCGTGGTGGCGCTGGATGGCGAGGGGCTGGAAGCCGCGGCGCACCAGTATTTCACCCAGTCGGAACAGATCCCCACCCGGGTGCGCCTCGCGGTGGCGGAGGAGATGCACCCGGGCGGCGCGCCGTCCTCCTGGCGGGCCGGCGGGCTGATGGTGCAGTTCCTGCCGACCGAGGGCGGGCGGGTGCGCCCGGTCGACCTGCATCCCGGCGATGCGCCGGAAGGCACCGAACTGCCCGAGACGGACGAGGACGACGCCTGGGTCGAGACGCTCTCCATCATGGGCACGGTGGAGGATGTGGAACTGGTCGATGCCGACCTGTCCAGCGAGCGGCTGCTGTTCCGCCTGTTCCACGAGCGCGGCGTGCGGGTGTTCGACACCGAGGCCGTGGTCGCCAAATGCTCCTGCTCGCGCGAGCGGGTGATGAACGTGCTCTCCAGCTTCACGCGGGAAGAGCGCGACAGCCTGGTCGAAGACGGCAAGATCGGCGTCACCTGCGAATTCTGCGGCCGCACCTATGACTTCAAGGCCGAGGAAGTCGTCGAGAGCGGCGAGGCGGGGGACGCGGCGCAAGGCTGAGCCCCGAGGGCTGAGCCCCGCCGCGATCTTCCACCGTTTCGCCCGCTCGGAACGTCATGAACCCATGGTGCTCGGCCCCTGGCCGGGCACCATGGCGCTTCAGCGCACGCCGCCTACCCCGCGCATTCCGCGATGAGCCCGGCGAGAAACCGCTCGCAGGCGCGAAGCTGGGCGATCTCGATATATTCGTCCGGCTTGTGCGCCTGGTCGATCGAGCCCGGCCCGCAGATGATGGTCGGGATACCCTGCGCCTGGAAATGCCCGCCCTCGGTGCCGTAGGAGACGGTATGGGTGCGATTCTGCCCGGCGAGGCGCAGCGCCAGCGTTTCCGCCGGCGAGCCCGGCTGGGGGCTGAGCGGCGGCACCTTGTAGATGAAATCAGTGGTGATCGAGGATTCCGGCGCCGTCTCGCGCAGCTTCGGCAGCACCACGCTTTCCGCGAAGCGGGTGAAGCGGTCCAGCAGCGCGTCCTCGTCAAAGCCGGGCAGGCCGCGCACATTCCAGCGCAGGTGGCATTCGCGCGGCACGATGTTGCCGGCGGTGCCGCCGCCCACCACCGTCACCTGCACCGTGGTGGAGGGCGGGTCGAAGCGGCTGGAAGCATCGCCCGCCGCGACCAGTTCGGCGCGCGCGCGGTCGAGTTCGCCGATCAGTTCGGCGGCGGCGAAGATGGCATTGGCACCGAGCTGGGGCATGGAGGAATGCGCCTCGCGCCCGGTGACGGTCGTGACATAGGCGATGCCGGATTTATGCGCGTCCACCACCCGCATCGAGGTGGGCTCGCCGACGATGCACGCGCGCGGCAGCGGCAGATCCACCCCCAGCCGGCGCACCGCCGGCACCACGCCGGTGCAGCCGACTTCCTCGTCATAGGAGACGAGAAGATGGATGGGAGTCGCCAGCGGGCGCGCCACCATATCCGGCACCATGGCGAGGCAGCAGGCGAGAAAGCCCTTCATGTCGCAGGAGCCGCGCCCATAGACCTTGTCGTCGAGCGGCGTCAGGGTGAACGGGTCGGTGCTCCAGGGCTGGCCGTCCACCGGCACCACGTCGGAATGGCCGGAGAGGCAGACCCCGCCGACGCCGGACGGGCCGATGGTGGCGAACAGGCTCGCCTTGTCGCCGGCCTCGCTGGGGATGATCGTGCCCTCAATGCCGAAGGCGGCGAGGTAGTCGCGCACGAAGGCGATGAGGTCGAGATTGGAGTTGCGGCTCGTCGTGTCGAAGGCGACCAGATAGGCCAGCAATTCCTCGGTCGTCGTCCGTACGGCAAGCATGGGGGAATCCTCGTCTCGATAGGCCGCCAGCATAGAGGCTTATGCTGCGCCGCCAAACTAGCGCCGCCAGAAACTCGGCAGGAACAGCACCAGCACGGTGAACAATTCCAGCCGCCCCAGCAGCATGGCGAAGGACAGCAGCCAGATCACATGATCGGGCAGGCTGGCGAAATTCTGCGCCGGCCCCACCACCGGGCCGAGGCCGGGACCGACATTGGCCAGCGCGGTGATGGCGGCGGAAAAAGCGGTGATGAGATCGAAGCCCAGCAGATTGATGGCGATGGCGACCAGCAGGAAGCTGGCGAGATAGAGAAAGGCGAAGGACAGCACCGAGGCCACCACATCGTCGCCGATCGGCTTGCCGCCATAGAGCACTGGGAAAACGCCATGGGGATAGATGACCCGCTTGAGGTGCTGCTTCAGCGACGAGCCGAGAATGGCGATGCGGAAGCTCTTCATGCCGCCGGCGGTGGAGCCGGTGCAGGCGCCGAGGAACATCACCACGAAATAGAGCGCCTCGGTCGGCGGGCCCCAATGGGTGAAGTCCACCGTGACGAAGCCGGTGGTGGACATCAGCGACACCACGTTGAACAGCGCGAAGCGCAGCGCCGTCTCGCCCTGGTTGATGCCGCCGCTGACCTGCTGGATCGTGGAGACGACGGCGAACAGCGCCACCAGCGACAGGAAAAGCCGCACCTCGGCATTGGCGAACAGCCGGCTGAAATCGCCGGCCAGCACGCGGACATAGAGCACGAAGGGCAGCGAGCCCGAGAGCATGAACACGATCGCCGCATAGTCGATGGCCGGGCTGTTGAAATAGCCGATCGAGGCGTCGTGGGTGGAGAAGCCGCCGGTCGAGATCGTCGCCATGGCATGGGCGACGGCGTCGAACACGCTCATGCCGCAAAAGCCATAGGTGAGGGCGCAGGCGAAGGTGAGGAACAGATAGGAGGCGAGAATGCCCTTGGCCATCTGCGCCGCGCGCGGCAGCAGCTTCTCTGACTTGTCGGAGGATTCGGCGCGGAAAAGCTGCATGCCGCCGATCCGCATCATCGGCAGCAGCGCAATGGCCATGACAATGATGCCGATGCCGCCATACCAGTGCAGGAAGGCACGCCAGATCAGCAGCCCCGGCGGGCGGTGGTCGAGCCCGCCAATGACGGTGGCGCCTGTGGTGGTGAGCCCGCTCATCGCCTCGAAATAGGCGTCGGCCAGCGACAGGTCGGTTTCCGCCCACATGAAAGGAATGGCGGCGAAGGCCGATAGCAGCACCCAGCTCAGCGCGGTGAGCACGAAGGCCTGGCGCAGCGACAGTTTCTGAACCTCGCTGGAGCGGCCGGCCAGCCACAGCGACAGCCCGACAAAGACGGTGATCACGGAGGAGGCGGCATAGGCGAGGACATCGCCGCCGCCGGCGACGAGATCGACCATCGCCGGAATCATCATCGTCGTGCCGAGAACGGCGAGGAGGACGCCGAGAATGGCGGCGATCGGGCGGAAGTCGATCACGGGATCAGGAGACCGTTCGGCGCGGCGGGGGACCCGCCAAGGAAAGCTGGCGCCAGCATAGCCGCTTCAACGCAGGGCCGGAAGCCGCCCGCGCGGGCCATCCCGTCAGTTCAGCGTCCGCGCCTCGCCCGGCACGTCGAGCGAGAAGGCCGGCACCTCGGCCTCGAAGCTCTCGCCCGTGGCGGTCTGCAGCCCGTAGCGGCCTTCCATGATGCCGGTGGAGGTCGGCAGCGGCACGCCGCTGGTATATTCGAAATGCGCGCCCGGCGGCAGCACCGGCTGTTCGCCCACCACGCCGGCGCCGCGCACTTCCTGCACGCGGCCCAGCGCGTCGGTGATGATCCAGTGCCGGGTGAGCAGGCGCACCGTGTCGAGGCCGAGATTGACGATCTCGATCGTATAGGCCCAGAAATACTGGCTACGCTCGGGATCGGAGCGTTCGGGCGCAAAGCGCGGCGTCACCGTCACCTGCACGCCTTTCGTCGTCGCCCGATACATGCCCGCTCTCCCGGCCCCCCGAATCGCCCAAGTCCCACTAATGAAAGGCCTTCGGTGCCGGAGGGCAAGGCGGCGGCGGGTAACGCCTGCGTTTTGTGCCGCCGCCGCTTACCGTTTCACACTGCCTTCAGCGCCCGGGCGATGTCGTCGGTGAGGTCGTCCACATGTTCGAGGCCGACCGAAAGCCGCACCATGCCGTCGAGAATGCCCATTTCGGCGCGCGCCTCGGGCGTGAAACGCTGATGTGTGGTGGTGGCGGGATGGGTGACGAGGCTCTTGGCGTCGCCGAGATTGTTGGAGATGCGCACCACCTTGAGCTGGTTGAGGAAACGGAACGCGCCGGCCTTGCCGCCCTCCACCTCGAAGGTCACCAGCGTGCCGCCGCCGCGCATCTGCCGCGTCGCCAGCGCGTGCTGGGGATGATCGGCGCGCCAGGGATAGAGCACGCGGCTTATGCCCGCGAGCCCCGCCAGCCGGTCGGCCAGCGTGGCGGCGCTCGCCTGCGCACGCTCGACCCGCAGCGGCAGCGTCTCCAGCCCCTTCAGCATCACCCAGGCATTGAAGGGCGAGACGGAGGGCCCGGTCTGGCGCAGGAAGGTCTGCAGATGGTCGGTGAGGAATTTCTCCGAACACAGCACCACGCCGGCGAGGCAGCGGCCCTGACCGTCAATATGCTTGGTGGCGGAATAGACCACCACATCCGCGCCGAGGCTGAGCGGGCTCTGCAGCATCGGCGTGGCGAAGACGTTATCGACGATGAGGCAGGCGCCGGCGGCCTTGGAGATGTCCGCCACCGCCGCGATGTCGACCAGTTCCAGCGTCGGGTTGGTCGGGCTTTCCAGGAAGAAGACCTTGGTTTCCGGCCGCACCGCCGCCTTCCAGGCGGCGAGGTCGGTGCCGTCGACCAGGGTGGAGGCGATGCCGAAGCGCGGCAGCAATTCCTCGATCACATAGCGGCAGGAGCCGAACAGCGCCCGCGCCGCCACCACATGGTCGCCGGCCTTGAGCTGGCACAGCAGCGAGGCGGTGACGGCGGCCATGCCGGAGGCGGTGGCGCGGGCGACTTCCGCCCCTTCCAGCAGCGCGAGGCGGCTCTCGAACATCGCCGCCGTCGGGTTGGAATAGCGGGTGTAGATGAAGCCGGGATCCTCGCCCTTGAAGCGGGCTTCGGCCTGCTCGGCGCTCTCATAGACATAGCCCTGGGTGAGGTAGAGCGCTTCCGCCGTCTCGCCGAAGGGCGAGCGCAGAATGCCGCCCTGCACGAGGCGCGTCTCGGGCCGCAGCGCGGCGATGTCGGCGGGGGAGAGTTTGGGCGTGTCGGTCATCTGCGGCTCCGGTCTCGTGCAGTGAACCGGGGTCGCTCGCGCTCACGCGCGGCCCCGGCCTTTTTAGCAACCTTGTTTAGCGTGGCGGCAAGCCGGCCGGCTCAAATGACCACGTCGATGCCTTTCGCTTACTCCCGTGCCGGGCGGCGCGTCAAGCGGACTCCACATGCGGCTTGGCGCCGTCGGGCGCGTCCGCTAAAGCCATGGCACGGTTAGCGCGCAGCGACGGAGCGGCAGAGTGGCGGAGTCAGGTCTGAGCGGCGAGGGCATTCTGCCCGGCCACGCCATCGAGGCGCTGGCCGCGGGCGGCGCCATCCGCAGCGCCCGCCCCTTCGATGCCGATCAGGTGCAGCCGGCGAGCCTCGATCTGCGGCTCGGCCCGGTGGCGTGGCGCATCCGCGCCAGCTTCCTGCCCGGCCCCGGCGAGACGGTGGCGGATCGCCTGACCCGGCTCGGCCTGCACCAGCTCGACCTCACCGGCGGCGAGGTGCTGGAGACGGGTTGCGTCTATCTCGTCGAACTGGAGGAAGCGCTGGCGCTGCCCGCCGACATCGCCGCCTCGGCCAACCCGAAAAGCTCCACCGGCCGGCTCGACGTGTTCACCCGCGTCATCGCCGACCGTTCGCGCGCCTTCGACATCGTGCCCGCCGGCTATGCCGGCAAGCTCTATCTGGAAATCAGCCCGCGCACCTTCCCCATTCTGGTGCGGCAGGGCTCGCGCCTGTCGCAGATCCGCTTCCGCCGCGGCGATGCGCGGCTTGATGAAGCGGGCATCGCGGCGCTGAACGCCGCCGAGCGACTGGTCGACAGCGCCGAGGCGGATGTGGCGGGCGGCGGCATCGCGGTCAGCGTCGATCTCTCCGGCGAGGGCTTTGGCGGGCTGCTCGGCTTCCGCGCCAAGCGCCATACCGGCGTCATTGATGTCGACCGCCGCGCCGCCTGCGAGGTCGAGGATTTCTGGGAGCCGCTGGTCACGCGCGGCCGGCGCGAACTGGTGCTGGACCCCGACGCTTTCTACATTCTCGCCTCCAAGGAAGCGGTGCATGTGCCGCCCGGCCATGCGGCGGAGATGGTGCCGTTCGACCCGCTGGTGGGCGAGTTCCGCGTGCATTATGCCGGCTTCTTCGACCCCGGCTTCGGCCATGACGCCGCCGGCGGCCGAGGGGCGCGCGCGGTGCTGGAAGTGCGCTCGCGCGAGGTGCCGTTCATTCTCGAAGACGGGCAGATCGTCGGCCGGCTGGTCTATGAGACCATGCTGGAGCGCCCCCGCACCCTCTATGGCGAGGGCCTCGGCTCCAATTATCAGGCGCAGGGGCTGAAGCTCTCCAAGCATTTCAAGGCCTGGACGCGGGAGTGAGCGCCGTCAGGCGGGACGCGCGGCAAACACCTCGCGGGCGGCGAACAGCCCGTTGAGAGCGGCGGGGAAGCCGGCATAGACGGCCATCTGCATGAGGATTTCGACGATTTCCTCGCGGCTGAGGCCGACATTGAGACCGGCCTCGATATGCACCTTTAGCTGCGGCGCGGCATTGCCCAGCGCGGCGAGCGCGGCGATGGTCGCCACCTCGCGCAGGCGCAGATCCAGCCCTGGGCGGGTGTAGATGTCGCCGAAGGGAAACTCGATCAGCAGCCGGCCGAAATCCGGAGCGATGTCGCTGAGCTGGTCGACCACCCGCGTGCCGGCCTCGCCGTCGATCCGTGCCAGCGCTGCCCATCCGGCTGCATAGCGCGTATCGGTATTACCGGCGGGGTCTGGCGCCGTGCGCGGGGCCGGGTTGTTCATCGTCGGGGTCATGGTTCACGTCCTCATGGGTGGTGCCGGCATAGCCGGCGATCTTGGTGTCGAGGACAGCCAGGCAGGCGTGAAGTTCGTCGACATGCGCCTGCACCGCTTCGCGGTGATGCCGGAGCAGGGCGCCGCGTTCCGCAGCCGTTTCCTCCCCCTGCGCCCGAAGCGCGGCATAGCGCACCATGTCGCGGATCGGCATTCCCGTGGTTTTCAGCCGTCGGAGAAAGGCGATCCAGGTGAGGATGGACGGGTCATAATCGCGCTGGCCCGCCGCGTTCCGGTCGGCGGGCGGGAGCAGGCCGATGCGCTCATAGTAGCGGATGGTGTCGAGGCTCAATCCCGTGCGCCGGGCCAGTTCGCCGATCTTCATCTCTGTCCTGAAAGGTTACGACGCACATGGGTCTAGGTGCTGGAGCGCACTCCAGGTCAAGCGCTTTCTCACCAGCGTTCATCCATGGCCGTCCCACGCCGGCGTGGCAGCCTTTCGGCCTCACCCCGCCGGCGGGTCTTTCCCCTCGACGAACGCCCGCAGCAGATGATGGGCGATCGCCATGCGGGGCGGGGCGATCAAACCGTTCGGGTGGGTGCGGGTGAGCAGCAGCCGCGCTTCCTCGCGCGAGAACCAGCGCGCGGCTTCCAGCTCGTTCGGGTCGATCGCGATCTCCCGCGACGCCGCCTGCGCGTGAAAGCCGGTCATGACAGACATCGGGAACGGCCAGGGCTGAGAACAGAGATAGCGCACCGCGCCGGTGGCGATGCCGGCCTCTTCCAGCGTCTCGCGCCGCACCGCGTCCTCGAAGGTCTCGCCGGGCTCGACGAAACCGGCGAGGCAGGACCACATGCCGGGCGCGAAGCGGGCGGAGCGGCCGAGCAAACACTCGTCGCCATCCACCGTGAGCATGATCACGACAGGATCGGTGCGCGGAAAATGCTGCGCGCCGCAGGCCGGGCAGTCGCGCCGCCAGCCGGCCTCGGCCATGGCGAGCCGGCCGCCGCAATTGGAGCAGAAGCTGCGCCGCGCATGCCAGGCGAGCATCGCCTTGGCGGTGGCGAGCTGCCCGGTCTCCTCGACGCTGGTGAGTTCGCGCACCGCGATGGCGCGCAGGTCGATGACGAGAAGGTCCGGGCGTGCCTCGGGCCGCTCGGTGAGGGCGCCAAGCGCGGCGGCGGGCAGGGGCAGGGCGATATGTGGAACCTCGCCGTCGAGCCCGAGCAGGCAGGCCTCATCCAGCCGCCCGCCCATCGAGACGGCTTCTGCCAGCGGGAACAGAGCGGTGCAGGAGCCGGGCCCTTCTTCCATGCCGGTGATGAAGCCGGGCAGGCGGCGCAGCACGACGCTTTCGCCTGACATCAGGCAGGCGTGGGCACGGGGATCAGCGCGGAAGCTCTCCATCTCGCCGCGCCGCAGCCCGGCGCGGTCGAGCCGGGAGCCGGTATAGCCGAGATGCGGCCACAGGCCGAGCGCGTCGTCGGCGGGGGCAAGGCCGCTCATGCCGTCAGCGCCCCGCGCAGCCGCGCCACAAGTTGCATCGCCTGCGGCGCCGCATAGGTCTGGCGCTCGCCGCCCGCGCCCCACACCGCGCCGGGCCAGGCGGTATCCCGCTCGAAGCGGGCGATGACGTGGATGTGCAACTGGCGCACCATATTGCCGAGTGCGGCGACATTGAGCTTGTCGCATTGCGTGAGCGCTTTCAGTGCCCGGCTCACCGCGTCGATCTCGCCCCACAGCGTGGCGCGGGCCGCGTCGTCGAGGTCGACCAGTTCGGCGAGGCCCGGCCGGCGCGGCACCAGGATTGCCCATGGAAACCGCGCGTCGTCCATCAGCCGCACGCTGGCGAGGGCGAGGTCGATCACCGGGAAACTGTCGCCCTCAAGGCGCGGATCGAGAACGAAGGTCGAGGCATCGTTCATGCTGCGGGCTCCCTTGCGCGCCGGGCTCGCGGGCGCGGGCCAGCTATAGCGCCGCGCGCGGCGCCGTGCCATGGGCCGGAGGGTTGTAAAAAGGCGGGGCCTCCCCCACTCTGGCGGCATTTGTCGTGCGCGGCATTTTGTCCTAGAGAGGATGCCGCGTCCCCCGCCCAAGCAGCGTGCCATGACCCTTTCCGTGCCCGCCGATTCCTTGCGCCGCACCGCCATGCCGGTGCTGGTGGCGCTCAGCGCCGCCCATTTCCTCAACGACATGATCCAGTCGCTGATCCCGGCGATCTACCCGCTGATCAAGAACGCCTATGCGCTCGATTTCGCGCAGATCGGCATCATCACCCTGACCTTCCAGATTTCCGCCTCGCTGCTGCAGCCGCTGATCGGGCTCTATACCGACCGGCACCCGCTGCCCTATTCCACCGTGGCGGGAATGGGGTTCACGCTGGTCGGGCTCATCGGCCTCGCCCATGCCGGCACCTATCCGCTGCTGCTGGTCTCGGCCGCCCTTGTCGGCATCGGCTCGTCGATCTTCCATCCGGAGGCGACGCGCATGGCGCGCAAGGCCTCGGGCGGGCGGCACGGCTTCGCGCAGGGGCTGTTTCAGGTCGGCGGGCAGACCGGCGGCGCCATCGGGCCGCTGCTCGCCGCCTTCATCATCGTGCCGAACGGCCAGTCGAGTCTCGCCTGGTTCTGCGCCGCCGCGCTCATCGCCATGCCGCTGCTCACCTGGACCGCCCGCCACAGCGCGCTCGCCGTGCCGACGCGGCCGGCCGGGCATCGGGGTGAGCCGGACGTGGCGCACCGTCCGTTCCGCGACGTGGCGTTTCCGCTGGCGGTGCTGATCGTGCTGCTGTGCTCGAAGACCGCCTATACCGCGAGCTTCACCTCCTTCTACACCTTCTACCTGATCGAGCGTTTCGGCGTGTCGGTTCAGGCCTCGCAGCTCATGCTGTTCCTGTTCCTCGTCTCCTCGGCGGCGGGGGTGTTGTTCGGCGGCATGCTGGGCGACCGGATCGGGCGCAACAAGATCATCTGGTTCTCGATCCTCGGCGCGCTGCCCTTCACCCTGGCGCTGCCCTATGCCGGGCTCGCCGGGACCGCCGTGCTCACCGTCGTCATCAATCTCATCATGTCGAGCGCCTTCGCCGCCATCCTGGTCTATGCGATCGAGCTGATGCCGCACCGCATCGGGCTGGTGGGCGGGTTCTTCTACGGGCTGGTGTTCGGCCTTGGCGGGCTGGCGGCGGCGGCGCTGGGCGTGTTCGCCGACCGCCATGGCATCGACGCGGTCTATCAGGCCTGCGCCTTCCTGCCCGCCTTCGGCCTGCTGGCTTTCCTGCTTCCAAGCCTGCGCGGGGCGCGAGTGTCCTGACCGCGTGCCGCCGGCGCAAGGCGCCGCGGCCGTTCAGGCGGCATTGGCCTCGTCATCGGCGTCGAGCACCTGCAGCAGCGCGCGGCGGATGGCGGAATGGCGCGCCGCGCCCATGATCTTCGCCCCCATCAGATCGGTGACGTAGAACACGTCCACCGCCCGCTCGCCGAAGGTGGCGATGTGGGCGGAGGCGATGTTGAGATTGAGCCGCGACAGCGTCTGGGTGAGGCCGTAGAGCAGGCCGGGCCGGTCGAGCCCCGACACCTCGATCACGGTATGGCGGTTCGACCAGGAATTGTTGAGCGTCACTTCCGGCTCGACGGTGAAGGCGCGCGGGCGCTTC